>JBBECO010000188.1:0-17858 GCA_040881785.1 Vicinamibacterales bacterium | reverse complement strand
CGCCTCGTCGAGACACGATCCGTGGACGTCCATGTCGGACGGCTGCGCGCCAAGCTCGGGCCCGCCGGATCGCAGATCGAAACGGTGGTCGGCCTGGGCTATCGATTCATCGACTGAAAGCGGGGGGACCGGTGGTCGCCGCCGAGCGCCTGCCATCCCTGCATCTGCAGTGCGTCCACTTCGCGTTGCATCGCGCTCAGCGCTCGCTCCACGCGGTGCCAGTCGGTGTACCACATCTGGCGGATCACCTGACTGTCCTGTTCGATGCGCACTTCCCATCCATCCTCTCGATGCGCCTGCACCATGAACGAACGGGTGTGACCGGCCTGTGTCAGCGTCTTGAAGAACATGCGTGTCCTGTGTTTATGAATGCAGGTACGTTCTATCCCAGTTGCGCCGCGCCCGACGTAAACACCGCGTAACATTTCACGATCCATTTAAGATGTTGATATGGAAGACGTGCTCACACTCATCCTCGGTGGCGGCCGCGGCACGCGGCTCTTTCCTCTCACACACATGCGGTCGAAGCCGGCCGTGCCGCTCGGCGGCAAATATCGTCTCATCGACATCCCGATCAGCAACTGCCTGCACGCCGGTCTCAAGCGGATCTTCGTGCTCACGCAGTTCAACTCCGCCTCGCTCAATCGGCACATCGCCCAGACGTATCGCCTCGATGTGTTCTCGGACGGGTTCGTCGAGGTGCTCGCGGCCGAGCAGACGCCTGAGAGCTCCGACTGGTTTCAGGGGACGGCGGACGCCGTCCGCCAGGCGGCGCGGCACTTCACCGGCTACGACGCCAACCACTACCTGATCCTCGCGGGGGACCATCTCTACCGGATGGATTTCTGTGACCTCATCGAGTCACACGTCACCTCGGGCGCCGACATCACGATCGCGGCCCAGCCGGTGACGCCCGCCGACGCGACGCAGATGGGGATCTTCCACTTCGACACCGACGGGCAGATCGCCGGGTTCGAGGAGAAGCCCCAGGCCCCCCGCCTCGCGCAGATCGGCAGCTCCGTGCCGCACGGCTCGACGGCCGGCGGCGTCACCCCCGACAAGCCGTTCGTCGCGTCGATGGGTATCTACGTGTTCTCCCGCGAGGTCCTGCTCGAGATCCTGCGGCGCCCGGGCATCGACTTCGGCAAGGAGATCATCCCGGCGTCGCTCGGCACCCATCGGGTGCATCCCTACATCTACCGCGGCTACTGGGCCGACGTCGGCACCATCGAGGCCTTCTATGACGCCAACATCCAGTTGACGCGCCGGGGCGCGCCGTTCAACTTTTATCACCCGCGGTTCCCGATCTACACGCACCCGCGTTTTCTGCCGGGCACCCGCGCGCACGACTGCCGCATCAACGCGTCGATCGTCGCCGAAGGCTGTTTTCTGGATCAGTGCGAAATCCGCGACTCCGTGGTGGGGATCAGGACCCACATCGATCGCGGCTCGACGGTGACGCGCTCGGTGCTCCTCGGCGCCGATGGGTATGAAGAGGAGACGCCGGCATCGGACGTGCGTCTCGGGATCGGGCGTGATGTGGTGCTCGACCGCGTCATCGTGGACAAGAACGCGCGCATCGCGGACGGCGTGCGCCTCGTGAACGCCGCGGGCGTGCAGGAGGCCGACGGCGAGGGGTACTACATCCGCAACGGCATCGTCATCGTGCCGAAAGGCGCGGTGGTCAAGCCGGGAACCACGATCTGACGTCACGAATTTCACCGCAAAGCAGGCCAAGGTCGCAGAGATTTCTTAGGAAACGTCTTTGCGCGCTCTGCGAACTTCGCGGTGAACTCGTGACGGTGTACTCAGGCGAGCTTGCGGAGCATCCTGGGGGTGAGGAACCAGCGCAGCTGACCGGTCCCCTTGGGCGGGAACACCTCGAAGTCGATCCGGCAGATCGCCCCCTTCTTGAAGGCGAGCGGGGCGCGCGCCCCGATCAGCCGGGCGGCCAGCTCACCGATGTTCGGCTCGTGCCCGACGAGCGCGATGCGGGGCGTGCGCATGTGTTTCGCGAGTTCCTGGAAGACGGCCGACGGCGTCCCGGCGGGCGCCAGAGAGTCGGAGAGCACAACCGGGTGCTTGCCGGGCAACACCTGCGCGAAGACGTCCGCGGTCTGTTTCGTCCGGACAAGCGGGCTCGCGATGATCTGGTCGAACGTGACGTCCAGGTTCGCCAGGCCCCGGGCTTCCTTCTTCAATGCCGCGATGCCGTCACTGGTCAGCGGACGCTTCGAATCGTCCGGATATTCCTCGCCGCGATCGGCGGCCAGGCCGTGGCGGATGAGGTACAGCTCGAGGGTCGCCACGCTCAACCAGCCGATCCGGCCGTCTTGCGGCGGCGCGCGGCCAGCGACATTTTCAACGGACGACGCCGCGCGGCCAATCGACCGGCGATGTCGGATCGGACCGCAGCCGTCACGTCATGGAGCGCGGGCACCGAGGCGACGAACTTCCCGTGCAGCAGGCGGCACTGCTCTTCGATCCGGCCGGCGATCGCGCCCAGCCCTTCGTGCGACGCCGCACGTGCGTGCGGAGCGGCCTGCACCGCCGCTACATGTGCCTGCAGCACCTGCAGGTCGTGCAACCTCCCCAGCGTCGTCTGCGTGCGCTTCACCGTGCGCACCAGTGCAGCCGCCCCGGCAACGCCGGCATCCGCCGCCAGCTCGAGACCATAACGCAGCTTCTTGGCGGCGATCCGCACTTGATGCAGATGCTCGGGGACGTACAATTGACCCGCCGTGTCGATCGCCTCGGTGAGCCGCCGGGCGCGCTTCAGGAGGCGTGAGGCGAGCACCTGGCGCCATCCGCCGGACCTGTCGGCGGCGATCGCTTCGGCCACACTGGCAAGCCGACGGTTCAGCTTGTCCGTGTTGACTTCGCCCAGGTCCGCGAGCATCGTCTCGCGCAGACGGTCCCGCTCCTCCATCACGTGCAGCCGGACGTCCTGCAACGCGGGGCGCGACAGGTCGGACGCGGCCAGCTCATCGATGAGATGGAGCGTCACGTCCAGCTCCCGGACCGACCCGAGCGCGCGGGTCAGCCGCCGGATCTTCCGTCCCGCTTTCTTCGACTTGGAATGCTTGAGACCACTGGCCAGTACCGGAACGGCCTCCCTCAGGCGCCGGGATGCCACCCGGGCCTGGTGAACGCCCCGATCGTCCCCGGCTACCGCCGCCGGCAAATACCGCCGAAGTGCCCGTGCCCGTGTCTGTAAGAGGGATTCAGTTCCGCGAGGACGACGCGTGGTCATGATAGGATTTTCGCAGTCCAGCCCGTTCGGCTCAGGTTGGCCAGTATATCTCCACTATCCACTTAGCAAGACCCGCACCGCTGAGCTCACAACCCCGAACGCATGCGCATCGCCGCCATCGACATCGGGACCAATTCCATCCACATGATCGTCGTGCAGGTGCGCGCCGACCTGTCGTTCGAGGTCATCGACCGGGAAAAGGACATGGTCCGGCTGGGGGCCGGTGGCCTGGATGGGAAGAGCCTGACGCCGACCGCGATGGCGGCGGCGCTGCAGACCCTGTCGAAATTCAAGCGCCTGGCCGACTCGCACAAGGTCGACGAGATCGTCGCCGCCGCGACGAGCGCCACGCGTGAGGCTGAGAACGGCGGCGACTTCATCGCCGACGTGAACCGCCGGACGGGCATCCAGATCCGCATCATCCCGGGGAAGGAAGAAGCCCGGCTGATTCACCTGGCGGCGTGCTACGGCGTGGACGTCGGGTCTTCCACCGCCTGCGTCATCGACATCGGCGGCGGGAGCGTGGAGGTGACGCTGGGGTCGGCGACACACCTGTCGAGCGCGCGCAGTTTCAAGACCGGTGTGATTCGTCTGACGGAGCGCCACATCAAGAGCGATCCGCTCGAGCGCCGCGACGAGCGCCGCCTCGTCAAGCACATCCAGCGCGAGATGAGCGGGTATCTGGCCGACATCGGCCGCCGCGGCTACGACCGGGTCATCGGCACCTCCGGCACGATCCTCAGTCTCGGAACCCTGGCCCTCACCGAATCCCGCGGACGGCCGGTGGACGAGGTGCGCAACCAGCGGGTCAGTGCCAAAGCGATCCGGCGTCTGCGCAAGCGCCTGGCCGACGCGGATCTGCACGAACGCCTGCGGCTGCCGGGCATGGATCCCCGCCGCGCGGACCTGAGCGTCGCCGGCGCGGTGCTGCTCGACACGATCCTGAAGAACCTGGGCGCCGGCGAGCTGACGCTCTGCGACCTCGCCCTGCGTGAAGGGCTGATCATCGACTACATTCAGCGCAACAGCGCGAGGATCCGCAAGGTGGACCGCTATCCCGACGTGCGCCGCCGCAGCATCGTCGAGCTCGGCGAGCGGTGCAACTACTGGTCGGAGCACGCGCACCAGGTGGCGAGGCTGGCCGTCAGCATTTTCGACCAGACGCGCAGCGCACACGGCCTGGGCGACACCGAGCGGGAGTGGCTCGAATACGGCGCCCTGCTCCACGACGTCGGTGTGCACATCAGTTACGAGCGCCACCACAGGCACTCCTACTACCTGATCAAGCACGGGGATCTGCGCGGCTTCGAACCGCGGGAGGTCGAGGTCATCGCGCTCATCGCGCGCTATCACCGGCAGGCGATGCCGAAGAAGACGCACGAGGGTTTCGAGGCGCTGCCCACGAAATTGCAGCGGGTCGTGAAGAAACTCTCCGCGATGGTGCGGCTGGCCGAAGGTCTCGACCGCAGCCACGCCCAGGCGATTTCCGGCATCGACCTCTATCCGCGGAAGGATGATTACCTGGCGCGGCTCCGGACGACCAACGAGGCGGAACTGGAACTCTGGGCGGCGCACCGGCACGTGCGCCCGCTCGAGCGGGTACTCGGCCGTACGATACGGTTCGAGCTGGCCGGGCTGGATTTGAAGGAACGGGAACCGCATGTTGAGCAGACTGACCACGCCTCACGAGTACCCCGGAAAACTGTTCGTCGTGGAAGGCATCGACGGCTCCGGAAAGACGACGCAACTCGCGCTGCTGGCAAAATGGCTTAGCGCCGCCGGCCATTCCGTCGTGCTCACGGAGTGGAATTCGTCGGCCCTGGTGAAGGCGGCCACCAAGAGCGGCAAGAAAAAGAACTCGCTGACGCCCATGACGTTCAGCCTGCTGCACGCCACCGACTTCGCCGACCGGCTGCTGTACAACATCATTCCGCCGCTGAAGGCCGGCATGATCGTGCTCGCCGACCGCTACGCCTACACCGCGTTCGCGCGCGACACGGCGCGCGGCGTGGACCGGACGTGGGTGCGCGAGCTGTACAGCTTCGCGGTCAAACCGGACCTGGCGGTGTACTTCCGCGTGCCGATCGAGACCTCCACCGAACGCCTCCTCGCCCGCCGCGTGAAGCTGAAGTTCTACGAGGCCGGCATGGACATGGGGTGGAGCACGAACCTGGTCGAGAGCTTCAAGCTCTTCCAGGGCAAAGTGCTCGATGAATACGACCGGCTCGTCGACGAATTCGACCTGAGCGTCGTCGACGCGACCGGCGCCATTACGAACCAGCAGCGCACGTTCCGCAAGCTCGTCGCGCAGCACCTGAAGATCGAGGATGACCATGAGCACATCGACGACCTCGCCTGACGTTCCCCTGGAGGGCGAACCGCGCCCCGGCGAGTACTACGGCAATCCCATTCCGTATCTGCCGCTCGGTCAGTATCCGGGCAAGATCATCGCGATCGAGGGCACCGACGGCGTCGGGCGGTCCACACAGATTCACCTGCTGCGGGAGTGGCTCGAGATCCAGGGCTACGGGGTCGTCGAGACGGGCTGGACGCGGTCGGAGCTGATGCAGCCGACGATCGAGCTCGCCAAGGCGAGCAACACGCTGAACAAGCTCACCTTTCAGCTCCTCTACGCCACGGACTTCGCCGACCGGCTGGAGAAGGAGATCATCCCGGCCCTCAAGGCCGGCTTCATCGTGCTGTCGGACCGCTACATCTACACCGCCATGGCCCGCGCAGGCGTCCGGGGCGTCGATCGCACCTGGATCCGCAACCTGTACGGCTTCGCGATCGTGCCGCATCTCGTGTTCTACCTGCGCCTGGACGAGAAGACGCTGATCCGGCGCGTGCTGCAGTCGCGCGGGATGGACTACTGGGAGTCGGGCATGGACATGAAGCTCGGTGACGACATCTACGAGAGCTTCCGCGCCTATCAGCGGTCGCTGTTCAAGGAATACGCCGCCATGGCCGAGGAGTACCACTTCCGCGTCCTCGACGCCCGGCGGAAGGTCGAGGTCATCCAGGACGAGCTGCGGCGGCAGATCGGCGCGTTCCTCGCGGAGTCGGAAGGCGCGGTCAAAATCGAATCTCCAGCGGTGTAACGCCCGGCCTGAAGGCCGGGCCTACGTTCCCTCGTAGGCCCGACCTTTAGGTCGGGCGCGGAGGTCGGGCGTGTTCGACCGCGGCTGTTTACACGGAATTTACACTCGCGAAATTGCCGTGAAATCCCGCGCCCATAGGCTGGGTATGCCGGCATGCACCCAGTCCAGATCGACGTCAAGGCCCTCAACTTCTACTACGGCGCCAAGCGGGCGCTGGAAGACATCGACATCGGCATCCGGCCGCACGTCGTGACGGCGTTCATCGGGCCGTCGGGCTGCGGCAAGAGCACGTTCCTCCGGACGCTCAACCGCATGAACGACATCATTCCCGGCACGCGCGTCGAGGGGGAGGTTCGGATCGACGGCACCGACATCTACGCCGCCGGCACCGACGTCGTCGGGCTGCGGCGACGGGTCGGGATGGTCTTCCAGAAGTCCAACCCGTTTCCCAAGTCGATCTTCGAGAACGTCGCCTACGGTCTGCGGATCAACGGGATGGCCGCGAACCGGGCGGATCTGGCCGGACGCATCGAGGAGAGCCTCCAGCAGGCCGCTCTGTGGGACGAGGTCAAGGACCGACTCCACGAACCGGCGCTGTCGCTGTCGGGCGGACAGCAGCAGCGGCTGTGCATCGCGCGGGCGCTGGCAGTGAAGCCGGCGATCCTCCTGATGGACGAACCGGCCTCGGCGCTCGACCCGATCGCGACCCAGCGGGTCGAGGAGCTCATCTTCCAGTTGAAAGCGCACTATACGATCGTGATCGTCACGCACAACATGCAGCAGGCGGCGCGCGTGTCCGATTTCACGGCCTTCTTCTGGCTCGGGAAGCTGATCGAGTACGGGCCCACCAAGGACATGTTCACCAACCCGTCGGAGAAGCTGACGGAGGATTACGTGACGGGAAGGTTCGGCTGATGGCTGAGCGCGTGGTACCTCACTTTCAGGACGAGCTCGAGCAGCTCAAGACGCGGCTGCTCGAGATGGGCGGTCTCGCCGAAGACCGCGTGCGGGCGTCGGTCGAAGGGCTCGTGTCGCGCGACATGGCCGTCGTGGACCGTGTGCTGGCCGGCGACACCCCCATCAACCAGCTGCACATCGAGATCGACAACCGCTGCTTCACCCTGCTGGCCCTCTACCAGCCGATGGCGGTGGACCTGCGCGCCATCGTGTCGGCGGTCAAGATCAACACGGACCTGGAACGCGTCGGGGATCTCGCGATCAACATCGCGGAGGCCGTGACGCGCTATCTGAAGCACGCGCCCGTGAAGGAGCTCATCGACATCCCGCGGATGGCCGGGATCGCGCAGGCCATGCTGCGCGACGCGCTCGACGCGTACGTCCGCCGCGACACCGCGATGGCGCAGGGCGTCCTGGACCAGGACGACGAGCTGGACGGCCTGAAGACGCAGGTCTTCCGGGAACTTCTGACCTATATGCTGCAGGACCCCACCACCATCGAGCCGGCGCTCGATCTGATTCTCGTCTCCCGCCATCTCGAACGCATCGGCGATCACGCCACCAACGTCGCCGAAGACGTCATCTTCATGGTGACGGCCAAAGACGTTCGCCATCACGCCGCGGACCGGTCCGAAGGGCCGTAGGGAGGGGCACTGGCGCAGCGGGTGCGGGCACTGACGCGGAGGGTGCGGGCACTGACGCCGAGGGTGCGAAACGCTCAGACCCTCGCCCCCTCGGACCCCTCCGGACCCTCAGCGAGAGTTCCCGCACCCTGAGCGAAAGTTCCCGCACTCCCTGCGTCAGTTCCCGCACTCCCTGCGTCAGTTCCCGCACCCTCAGCGAAAGTTCCCGCACCTTTGCGTCAGTTCCCGCACCCTCAGCGGAGCGCCCCTTGCACTACAATAAATAAGTTGTAGGACATGCGGCCAGAGACCCAGTGCGCCTATTGTCGCCGGCACCCCGTGGATCCCGCCTGGCGGCCCTTCTGCAGCGAGCGGTGCAAGCTCGCGGATCTCGGCCATTGGCTGTCCGGAGATTATCGGGTTCCCGGGGACCCTCCGCCCGCCGCCGATGCGGAGCGCGGCCCGGACGAAGACGTGTAGGAACAGTAGCGCGGCCGGAACGGAGCGGGCCGATCTGCCCGCGTAGTGGAGGCCGCCAGGCGGGGTGCAGGGGGCCCCGCCGAGGTAAAAAATGGACACACTGACAGTCACCGACAATCGGACGGGGAAGACGTACGAGCTCCCGATCACCGACGGCACGATCCGCGCGATGGACCTGCGCCAGATCAAGGCGACCGACGACGAGTTCGGGATGATGACGTACGACCCGGCATTCATGAACACGGCCTCGTGCCGCAGCGCGATCACGTTCATCGACGGCGACAAAGGGATTCTGGAATACCGCGGGTACCCCATCGACCAGCTGGCCGAGCACAGCGACTTCGTCGAGACGGCGTACCTGATCCTGTTCGGGGAGCTGCCGACCGCCGCGCAGCTGCAGGAGTGGTCGGGTGCGATCACGATGCACACGATGCTCCACGAGAACATCAAGAAGTTCCTGACGGGCTTCCGCTATGACGCGCACCCGATGGGGATGTTCCTGAGCGCGGTGGGTGCGCTGTCGACGTTCTACCCCGACGCCAAGGACATCTTCAGTGTCGAATCGCGCCGGCTGCAGACGATCCGGCTCATCGCCAAGGTGCCGAGCATCGCGGCCTACGCCTTCCGCCACACCATCGGCCGTCCGTACGTGCTGCCCGACAACGACCTCGGCTACTCGGGAAATTTCCTGAACATGCTGTTCAAGATGACCGAGCCGCGGTTCAAGCCGAACCCGGTGCTGGAGCGCGCGCTCGACGTCCTGTTCATCCTGCACGCCGACCACGAGCAGAACTGCAGCACGAGCGCGATGCGCAACATCGGCAGCTCGCATGTCGATCCCTACTCGGCGCTGGCCGGCGCGGCGGCGGCGCTGTACGGGCCGCTGCACGGCGGCGCGAACGAAGCCGTCCTGCGGATGCTGGCCGACATCGGCTCGAAGGACAAGATCCCCGCCTTCATCAAGAAGGTCAAGGCGGGCGAGGGGCGGCTCATGGGCTTCGGGCACCGGGTCTACAAGTCGTACGACCCGCGCGCGAAGATCATCAAGCGGATGGCGGATCTCGTCTTCGAGGTGACGGGCAGGAACCCGCTCCTGGACATGGCGCTCGAACTCGAGCGGATCGCCCTCGAGGACGACTACTTCGTGTCGCGGAAGCTCTACCCGAACGTGGACTTCTATTCCGGATTGATCTACCAGGCGATGGGCTTCCCCACGGCGATGTTCCCCGTGCTGTTCGCCATTCCGAGGACCGCCGGCTGGATCGCGCAGTGGGAGGAGATGCTCACCGATCCCGATCAGAAGATCGCGCGCCCGCGGCAGATCTACACGGGCCATCGCACGCGCGATTACGTGGGACGGGATAAACGCCGGTAGGGGCGGTTCGTGAACCGCCCCGTGACGGTCTCCGAAACGCCGTCACCGACGCGGGGCCGTTCGCGAACGGCCCCTACTTGACCCTCAACTCGATCGTTGGGAGCGCCGCAAGCAGCACATCGCCCACCACCTGCAGGCTCTGCGCGGACACCTTGTCCAGCGTATCCTCCGCCGAGTGCCAGTAGCGCGACGAGGCGTCGGGATACTCCAGGTCGATGATGTCGGTGGCCGGCACGCCCGCCGCCAGGAACGGCAGGTGGTCGTCGTCGATCGGCGTGGACTCGGCGAGGAACTCGGGGCGCTTCAGCTCACGCGCCGCGGCCCAGATCGCATCGGTCAGCCACGGCGTCGAGCGGCTCTCCCGCTTGAACCCCAGCGCCTTGTCGCCGATCATGTCCACGAGGATCATCGCCTTGATATCCTTCACGGTGCCGTCCTTCTTGGCGGCGTCCACGTAGTGCCGGCTGCCGAACGTGTTGCCCGTCTCCCACTCTCCGAACGCTTCCTCGCCGTCCAGGAACAGGATCTCGATCGTCACCGCGTTCTTCCGCTCCTTCAGCACCCGCGCCAGCTCCAGCAGGAACGCCGTGCTCGAGCCGGCGTCGTTCGCGCCCACGAACCGGAACTCCTCGAAGAGCTTCGTGTCGTAGTGCCCTGCGAAGATCAGCCGTCCCGTGCCCGGGCCGGGAATCGTCGCGCTGATGTTGACCATCGGCACCGTTCCGATCGGTGTCTTCGCGTCGAACGCCTGCTCCTTCGGCGTCAGGCCCACGGCCGACAACTGCTGTTTGATGTACTCGCGCGTCTTCTGGATGCCGGGGGAACCGGCCGGGCGCGGACCGATCTCCACGAGCTGCGTCAGATGCGCGAAGGCGCGGTTCGAGTCGAAGGCCGGCGCCTGCGCAGAGGGAGGGGCCGACGGCGTCTGCGCCGAAACGCAGGCGCAGGTCACGAGAACAACAGCGGCCGCCGCACAGAATCGCACGTTAGCTCCTACCCTTTCCCATTTCCCATTTCCCATTTCCCATGTAGGCCGCCCCGTTTCACCGGCCGGTAGCTCCCAGCTCCTGACGGATCTCTTCTTCCGACAGGACCGAACTCGAGGCCTTGGCCTTCGCGAAGATGCGATCCACGACCGCGTCATCGGCCGGCAGGCCCCGCCGCTCGAGCCAGAACACCACGTTCGACTTGCCCGACATCGGGCCGACCTCGATCTCCTGCTCGCGGCCGACCATGCTGGCCGGCACGCCCGAATAGACCGCGTCCACCAGCGCCATGTCGTTCTTACGGAACGCCTTGATCACCGCGGCGGCATGCACGCCGGTGGCCGTGCGGAAGGCGTCCCTGCCGACGACCGGGTAATTGGCGGGGATCGGGACGCCTGTCGCCTCGGAGACGACGCGGCAGTAGTCGCCGAGCGCCGACAGGTCACGCTCGATGTACCCCATGAGCACGAGATTCACGAGCAGCGTGTCCATCGGCGTGTTCCCCACGCGCTCGCCGATGCCGATCGCCGCGCCGTGCAGCCGCGTGGCCCCCGCATCGAGGGCGGCGAGCGAGTTGATCACGGCGAAATCGCGGTCGCGGTGGCCGTGCCAGTCGATCCCCACGCCGCCGCCGCACTCGTCTACGATTCCGCTGACGAACGTCACCACGGCGGCCGCACCCGCCGGCGTCGCATGGCCGACCGTGTCGGCAACGCACACGCGCGACGCACCGGCCCGGATCGCCGAGGAGTACAGCTGGCGCAGCGTCTCGGGATCCGCACGCGTCGTGTCTTCCGTGACGTACATCACCGGCAGCCCTTCGCGGACGGCGAACGTAATCGCCTCCTCCGACAGCTTCAGCAGCTGATCGACGGACCACCCTTCCGCATACTGGCGCAGCGGGCTCGAGCCGATGAAGCAGCAGCACTCGATCGCCAGGCCGACCCGCTGCGAAATCTCGGCGATCGGCCGGATGTCGGCGATGACCGTCCGCGCCGCGCAGTTGGCTCTGACCGCGAGCCGCTGATCGACGATCTCGCGCGCCAGCCGTTCGACGTCCTGCACGACGTGCGGTCCCGCTCCGGGCAACCCGATGTCCGCGGTGTCGATTCCGAGCCGGTCGATCAGATGCAGGATCTCGAGCTTCTGCTCGATCGTCGGGCACCGCACCGACGGCGACTGCAGGCCGTCCCGCAGCGTCTCGTCATCGAGGAGCACCTGCCGCGGCGCGGCGGGCGTGGCGTTCCAGTCGTGAATGAGCGATTCAGGCTTCATGGGACCTTCGAGAACGTGCGGATCGTGACCATGCCGGCGAGGATCACGACCGAGGCCCAGAACGTCGAGTTCCAGACCGCCTTGTATATCGTGCCGTCGAGCACCGACGCGATCGACACCCGCGGCCCCCGGCCCGCCTCGTGGAGGGCACTGCGGAACAGGTACTCCTTGATGCCTTCGGTCATGGTCAGGTCGTAGACCCCGTTCCAGAGCACCAGCGCCAGGACGAGCCACAGTGCGACCAGCGCACGCTCGCGCCTCGATAACGGGCGCCGGCTACCCGCCATACCGGAGGACCATCGCCGTGATGTCATCGCTCTGCGGCGTCCCCTTCGTGAACTCGCGCACGTCGGCGAACAGGGCTTCGAGCAGCGGCTGCGGCGTCACGCCGCCGTGCGTCCGCACGACGTCCACGATGCGTGACTCGCCGTACTCTTCGTCCGACACCGACATCGCCTCCGACACGCCGTCGCTGAACACGATCAGCCAGTCGCCGGGGCTGACCATGACGGTCTCCTGCTCGAAGATCGCAGCCTCGAACAGGCCCACGATCGGTCCGCCGACCTCGAGCCGGCGTACCGCGCCGGCCGGGCTGATGATCAGCGGCGGATTGTGCCCGGCATTGCAGTAGGTCAGGTGTCCGTCCGCGCCGAGCGACCCGTACATCAGCGTCACGAAACGCGATTCGATCCCTCGCCGGTACAGCGCGAGATTCACGCGGGTTATCGTCCGTGCGGGGGTGTCGCTGTTGGCGGCCTGCGCGGCGAACATCCCCTGCATCATCGCGCTGAGGAGTGCCGCCGGCGGCCCCTTCCCCGCCACGTCTCCCAGGGCGAATCCGAGCGTCCCGTCCGGCAGGTCCACGTAGTCGTAGAAGTCGCCCCCGATCGACCGGCACGGGAGCGACGCCGCCGCGGCGGCGAAATACGCCCCGGCTCGCCCGATCTTGGGCAGGAGCGCCTGCTGGATCTCGGCCGCGATCCGCATCTCCTGCTCCATCTTCGCCTTCTCCATCGTCTCGCGATAGAGCCGGGCGTTCTCGATGGCGACGGCCGCCTCGGTGGCGAACGTCTCGAGGGCCGTCCGGGTGGACCCCGACATCAGGATGCCCTTCTCGCGGCTGTCGAGATAGAGGACGCCGATCCGCCGCTCGTCTTCGGCCGCCTCCGCGGTGTCCACGTACCGCACGAGTTTGAGGGGCACGCAGAGCACGTTCCGGATGCCCAGCGCGACCGTCCCCATGTGCACGTTGGCCAGGTCGCCGTCGAGCAGGTCCGCGACGATCCTCGGCTCACCGAGACGGTAGACCTCCTCGGGGATCTTGCGGCTGGTCGCGAAGGTGCCGCCCGGCAGCGTCTGGTGGCCGCGGCTGCGAGCCATCTTGAACTCGAGATCGCCGGAGGCCGCCGCCAGCATGATGAACCCGCGCTCCGCGCCGCTGACCTCGATCGCCGAATCCAGGACCAGCGACAGCACGTCGTCCACCACGCGGCCCGAACCGAGCGCGCGCAGCCCTTCGAGGAGCGCCGTGACCTGCCGGAGGTCGCCGATGGCCGTCGTCGCCGACTTCTCGGCCGACGTCTCGTGCCCCTCGACCATGTAGAGCATCTCGGCGCCGCCGGTGCGCCCCAGGCGGATCCGGTCGCCGGGCGCCAGCGCGCGCTCGGTGATCTGCTCGCCGTTCACGTACGTCCCGTAGCGGGAGCTCTTGTCGCGGATGACGACCTTGTCCCCCTCCGAGACAATGTCGGCGTGGTCGCGTGAGACTTCGCTGCCCGCCAGCCGGAGGTCATTCGTCTCCCGCCGGCCGATGCCGAAAAGCGGCTTGGTAATGTGGACGACGCGGCTGCCGAGGGCGTCGTTGATTTCGAGTCGAGCGGCTGGCATCACCGGCGCCTCACCAGTCTGATAATCAGGATGAACAGGGCCACGCCGACAAGGAAGCCGGCCACCATTTGGTACATGCCGGGTTCAGCAACCGTGCGCGAGGCCTGGCCGAGATACAGGGCCAGCAGGAGCAGCACCGCCACGACCACGAACCCGAGCAGCGGGCTGCGGCGCTGCGGCAGACGTGCGGGTTGACGCACGGGGTCGGTGGTCCCGGCGCCACAGCGGAAGCAGATGATGGCTTTGTCTGCGATCTCGGTGCCGCAGTGCTTGCAGAGCATTCCCGGGGATTCTATCAAGATCGGTCGAAAGGCCCCGGTACTTCCCGGCCCGCCGCCCTAGCCGACGGCCTGGCGGCGGCGCCTGAGGAGCGGCCGCGCGGCCGCCATCAGCACCAGGACCAGCCCGAACGTGCAGACGATCGTCGCCCCGGTCGGGAGGTCCAGCACCAGCGACAAATAGACGCCGGCCGCGGAAACCACGGTGCCCATCGTCCAGCCGAGCGCCAGCCGCCCGCCGATCGTGTCGGCGTACAGCATCGCGGCCACCGCCGGGACGATCAGGTAACAGAACACGAGCAGGACCCCGGCGATCGCGACTGAGGAGGTCACGACCAGGCCGAACGAGGCGTAAAAGAGGAAATCCCAGAAGCGCACGTTGAGCCCGGTCGCCTCGGGGTTCTCGTGCTGCATCGAGATGGCCAGGAACGGCTTCCGGAGGATGTAGTGGAAAAGCCCGACGGCCCCGTAGAGCAGCCCCGTCTTGATGACTTCCGGCCAGGACACCGCGATGATGTTGCCAACGAGCATCTCCTTGAGGTGCTCGGCCTGGGAGGTGGACTGGCTCATGGCGAGGATCGCCGCCGCCGACGCTACCGCGTAGCTGATCCCGATGATGGCTTCCTGCGGAATGCGAGCCTGCCGCCCGCGCACCAGCGCGAAGATGGCGGCCCCGATGAACGTGAAGAGCAGGCTGACCCAGTAGACCAGCGGCTCGTGGGGATCGCCGCTCGAGATCGGCAGCAGCAGCGCAATGGTCCCGCCGAGCGCCGCGATCTGCGCCAGCGACAGGTCCACGAAGATCACGCCGCGCTCGACGACGTGGAGGCCAAGATACGAGTGAATCCCGGTGAGAATCAGACTGGCGGCGAACGGCGCCGCCAGAAACGTCAGAATCTCGCCGAGCGTGAGTTCTCCCATGTCAGCGGCCGGCCAGGGACTTCACCGTCGAGACCAGCAGATCGACGTTGTAGTCGAAGAGGCGGATGTAGTCCGACGCCTGCTTGACACCCCCGACCGATGGGGGCAGCACGAGGACCTTGGCGCCCGTGTCGCGTGCGATCGCATTCACCTTCTTCAGATCGAAATACGGCTCGACGAGAATCAGCCTGATCCCCTGGCGCTTCATTTCGTGGATCAGCGTCAGTACATGCGCCGGCGAAGGGGGGATGCCCGGCTTCGGCTCGACATAGCCGACGACGTCGAGTCCGAAGGACGCGGCGAAGTTCGACCACGACCGGTGATACGTCACGACCTTCGTGCCCGCATAGGGCGCCAGGGCCGCCTTCCAGCGGGCTTCGGCCTCCTTCAAGCGGCGATCGAAGTCGGAATATCGCTGGGCGAAGTATCCGGCATCGCCCGGAGTGAGTTCCGAGAGCTTGCCCTGAATCGCCTTCGCGATCCGGCGGCCGTTCTCCGGATCGAGCCAGTAGTGCGGATTGCCCTGGGGATGGACGTCCCCCATCGCCCGCGTGATCGGACCGGTGGGCATGTCGAGGATCCGCGCGGTCTGCGAGGCGTCGAGATACCCCGCGCCGCCGGGCTGGAGCTTGGCGTTCCGGCTCTGCGTGATCAGCGGGGGGAGCCAGGAGGACTCGAGCTCGCGGCCGACGACCACCAGGAGATCGGCGGAGTACAGCTTGAGGACGAAACTGGGTTTGGCTTCGACGTAGTGTGGGTCCTGGTACCCCCGCGCGAGGGATTCCACCGAGACCTTGTCGCCGCCGATCTCGGTGACGAGGGAGGCCAGGTCCTGCGTCGAGGTCATGATCTTGATCTCGGCCGCCGCCCTGGCCGGCGTCGCGAGTGCCGCTGCCATGACCGCCGCCAACAGAAATGCTTTCGTCATGGGTCCCCCTTAGAAGACATGCGCGCCATGCGCGCCGATCGAGAACAGGAACTGGAACAGCAGCTCGTTCGATGTCGTGCCTTCCGCGAAATTGATGCGGCGGTACTGTCCCCGCACCTGGCTGAACTCACTCGGCCAGAACGTGAGGGTCAGCGACGGCCCCTTGTCTTTCAGGCTGGAGTCATAGGCGCGTTCGCTCCAGTCATAGCGCGCCCCGGTAAACCATCGCCGCGCGAACTGGTAGTCGCCCGAGACGTACATCCCGAAGGCCGGGACGGCGCCGTCCTCCTGCTCGCGGCGGCTCCAGATCATTTCCGTCCGCCCGAGGAAGCGGCGGTAGAGCGCCTGCTGCAGCGGCCGGTAGCGGAAGGTCGCATCCACGGCGAACAGCCTCGTCGAGAAATCCGGACCGGCGTCGTTCCGTCCACGTGCGAACGAGGCGCCCACGTCGAGGTTCGTGGCTTCCGTGATGTCGCGGTAGCCGCGGAGCCGGCCGGCCCAGCTCACATCGCTCCTGGTGTGTGACTGGAACACGCCGGAATTGCCCTGATAGACCTCGCCCGTCGCTTCGAGAAACAGCAGGCGGTTGGGAATCAGCTTCGAGACGGAAATCCCTGCATCCGAGAGGCCTTCCTCGCCGCCCAGCAGGTTGAAATTCACCAGCGGGCGGTCCGTCCAGGAGAGGGCGTGCGGATGCAGCGTGTTGGTCTTGCCGACCTGCTGCTTCATCTTGCCGACCTTGGCAAGCAGCCCCGCCGGCAGGCTGGTCAATGTGGCGAACGCTTCCTCCATCTCGACGCCTTCAGGCGAGAACGCCAGAAAGAAGTCGGCCCGCGCGTACGGATCGATGACCGCCTGGAAGGTCGCCTCGGCCTCGTTCATGTCGAAGACCGGCGCCGGATTGACGTCGTTCTTCCCCACGGCGCCGAGAAAATTGCCGATGACGGCAATGTCGGGATTGAAGATCTTCGACAAGGCGCTGGGATTGCCGTAGACGGGCAGCGCCCCCTGCGGCCCGCCTGCGCCGGCCGCGCCGGAGGGCACCGGGACCTCCGTCGGAACGGGCGGCGGTGGCGGCACCTGGGCCGGCGGCGCCGTCGGGACCGGCTCTGCCGGCGGAAGCACGCCGAGCCGCGCTTCGAACTCAGCCAGTTTCTGCTCGTACGCCATCCGCATGGCGTCGAATTCCTTGCGGAGCCGCTCGAGTTCCTGCCGCAGCTGCTCAGGACCCGCCTGCGGCGTTGCCGCGGGCGGGGTCGCGCCCGGCGGGGGAACCTGTGCGATGGCCGGCGTCGCGAGCACGGTGAATGTGAGGGCCGCGACGCACACGCCGGGCCATTTTGTAAGCGAAAACTGTTGAAACACGCTGCCTCCTGCTCTCTGAGAAGTCACCACATGGACGACGCCCGTACGGGTCGTGGTCCACGACTAATCTGGTTGACGAGGCTAGAGTGCGGGCGGCGCGCGGGCCGGACGGCGTTGGGATGCGGCGTCCCGGAGCAGGGATGCGGTGAGGGGCGCGAGCTCACTGTCAGGGCCGGTGTTGCCGCCCGACAGAGCGGAGGACGCAAACACCGGCTTCATCCAGCGGACCCAGTGACAGACGGCGCAGTGGTCCTGGTGGGCGGGGGCGCTCGGGCTCGTGACGACGGGCTTGGACTCGTCGTGGGATGCGGCCCCCACGGGCACACAGATCTCGTCGTCCTGCGACCGGTGCGGCAACTGCCACAGCGATGTCAGCAGGATGATCGCGGCGACCGCGCGCGACGAACGGCGAAGCCAAGCCAAGCTCAT
>JBBECO010000187.1:0-17894 GCA_040881785.1 Vicinamibacterales bacterium | reverse complement strand
ACCTGGCCACCGATGACACCCTGCGAGGTCGCTGAACCGGCGAGCAGCAGCCAGACGACGAGTGCGCGCATGCGGACTTAGACCCCCGAATCGAGCAAACGGCCGTCTTCGTCGGGATTACGGCAGCGCCAGCGCGATGTAGCCGCCCTGCACCGACAACACGATGTACTGCTTGCCGCCGTGCATGTAGGTCATGATGCCGTATTCGCCCCGCAGCGGCGTCGACACCTTGCCCACACGGCGTCCGGTCTTCTTGTCGATCGCGAAGAGATGCGGCTGATTGTCGCTCGTCAGGCCGGTGGCGACGAGCAGTGTCGACGTCGCCAGCATCGCGGCGTGGCCGCTCCGTCCCGGGTCGGGGACGTTGAGCCCCTTGAGCAGCGGATGGTTCCTGATGTTCTCCGGCGCCTCGCCGTTGGGGATCGTCCACAGGTGCTCGCCGGTGTTGAGGTCGATGGCGATGATTCGACCATAGGGGCCCTTCCAGATGGACAGGCCGTCGATCGTCGACGGCGCGCGGCTCCCGCGGCCGCCGCCCGTGACGGTCCAGTCCACGACGGTCTTGCCGGTCGGCTGCTTGAGCGTCGCGTCCCCCTCCTTGCCGGGAATCAGCAGGCGATTGCCGCAGCCGCTCGTCGAGGTGATGAAGATGACGCCCGTTGTGGGATCCGCCGCCGGTGGTCCGGTGATGTTCACGCCGCCGACGTCGCCCGGACAGTACATGAACTTCGTCTTACCCTCCGCGTTGCCGCGGTGCACCGGCGGGTTGAAGAAGGGGGAGAACAGATCGTTCTCCTTCGCGAGCGCCAGCGCGCGCGCCTTCAGTTCGGGCGTGTAGTCGATCAGCTGGCTCTCATCGCGGCCCTGCAGTTCGTACGGCGCGGGTTTGGTCGGATGCGGCTGCGTTTTCGCCAGCTTCTCGCCTGGCACTTTCGACGCCGGTACGGGTTTTTCTTCGATCGGCCAGATCGGCTGCCCGTTCTCGCGATTGAACGAATACAGGAACGCCTGCTTCGTCGCCTGGAACACGCCGGGAATGCGGCGGCCATTGACGGTGACGTCCATCAGCACCGGCGCGACCGGCGTGTCGTAGTTCCAGAGGTCGTGATGCACCAGCTGGTAATGCCATGCGCGCTTGCCGGTCTGCACGTCGAGGGCGAGGAGCGTCGTGCTGAACAGGTTGTCGCCCGGACGGAACCCCCCGTAGAAGTCCATCGTCGCGCCGTTCGTGCCGATGTACACGAGGCCGCGCTCCGGATCGGCCGAGATCGGCGCCCACGACGAGACGTCGCCGGTCCAGCGCCACGCGTCGTTCTCCCACGTCTCGTGGCCGAACTCCCCCGGACGCGGGATGACGTGGAACTTCCACTTGAACGCGCCGGTCTTCGCGTCGTAGCCCATGATGTCGCCGGGCACGTTCTCGATGCGCGTCTGGTAGTAGCCCTGCTCGTGCGAGTTGTTGATGATGACCACGCCGTTGACGACGATCGGCGGCGACGAGCTGGTGATGTGGCCGATCTCGATCGGGACGCCGATGTTTGGATCGTAGGGCCGCCCGAGCTTCTCCCAGGGCTCCCAGCCTTTGATCAGCTCCTTGACCAGATCGACCGACCCGGCGGTTGGGAAGCCCTTCAATGGAATGCCGCCGCCGAAGCCCTCGATCGGCTTGCCGGTGTCAGCGTCGAGCGCATGCAGGAAGAACGCCGCCGTGATGATGTAGACGACGCCGCGGCCATCGACCTCCGCGTAGGCGACGCCCTTGCCGTGTTGGAAGCGAGGCGAATACGTCCGGCGGAACGTCTCGGGCTCCTGGAAGGTCCAGAGCGTCTTGCCCGTCGCCGGATCCATCGCGACGACGGTGCGCGTCGGTCCGGCCGTCGTGATGAGCTTCCCCCTGGCGTAGATCGGCAGGTTGCGCGGCAGCGTCTCGCCGCCGAGATCCACGGGCGAGTCGGCGCCCTTCCACTGCCAGGCGACGGCAAGGCGCTCGAAGTTCGAGGCGTCGATCTGCGACAGCGGCGCGAAGCGCGTCGAGCTGTCGTCGCCGTTGATGCCGCGCCACTCCGCGGCCGGGTTGCCGCGGACGGGGGTTGAGGGCGGAGCGGCCGGCGGCTGTTGCGGCTGGTCCGATGGGACCGACAGGCCGAAGAGCACGATCGCGACGCCGAACGCTGCACGCATACCTATCTCCTTGGCAGATGAAGGCGGATGTTCTTCAGTTCATCGATGTCGGCGGGCAGCGGCCTCTTTCCCGGCGGCGCGCCGTTGATCTTCAGGATGTACGAGATGACCTGGATGTAATCCTGAGTCTCGAGACTGCCCGGCTCGGTCTTGGGCATCGTGTCGGTGACGAGATCGAAAAGCTTCGATACGGGCGCCCCATTCCACTTGTCCCTGAAGGCCTCCGCGGCGTACGTGCCGGCCGGATGACAGGAGACGCAGAAGGTCATGTAGACCTGTTCGCCCTTCGACGCCTGCGCCGCGGTGAACACGCCGCTGGCGGTCGTCAGCGGTTTCGCGGGCGCATTCACCTTCTTCGCTGGCGGCGCCTGCGCGCCGCCGTGCACGACGGCGCCGGCCAGCGCAAGACAGGCGACGGGCAGCAGATGAGACACCCGGAGCATCCGTTTATTTGTCCGCCTTCACGTACTTCTTCAGTGCCCTCTGCCCGACTTCCGCGCCGTAGATGTTTCCGGCCGCGTCCACGGCTACGCCTTCCGCGGAGCTCGTGGAGGGGGGCTTCTCTTCGGGATCCGGGATGAGCGCGATGACCTTGCCGTCTTTCAGACTGCCGATCCGGATGCCGCGCTTCCAGTCCGTGCGACTGCGCGCGCTTCCCACCGACCCCGACTCCGAGTCGGCAACGTAGATCATGTCGTTGCGGTCGATGAAAATTCCGCTGGGGCGGCTGAACTGGTGCCACTCCTCGAGGAACTTCCCGCTCTTGTCAAGGATCTGGATCCTGTTGTTGCTGCGGTCCGCCACGAACAGGCGTCCCTTCGAATCGAACGCGAGGCCGTGCGGCTGGTCGAATTCCGAGGGTCCGGCGCCTTTCTTGCCGAATTCACGGAGGTACTTCCCGGCCTTGTCGAACACGACGATGCGCGCGTTGTCGCCGCCGTGGCCTTCGGCGACATAGATGTCGCCGTTCTGATCCGTCACGACGTCGTTCGGCTGGAAGAAGCCGTCACGGCCCGTGCCGCCGCCGGCGGCGCCGAGCGTCATCAGGAGCGTGCCGTCCGGGCTGAACTTGAAGACCTGGTGGCCGATGAGCGTGGCGGGGGCGGGCGGCAGGGGTGAATCGGGTGCCGCGCCCCGCGCGCGGCGGGGCTTGTTGTCCTGCCCATCGGTGACCCAGATGTTGCCGTCCCGGTCCACGTGGATCCCGTGGGGGAAGATCATCAGCCCGCGGGCGAAGCTCGAGACCAAGGTGCCGTTGGTGTCGAACTTCAGGACGACCGGCAGATCCGAGTTCAGGCACGAGTTCGCGCCGCAACGTTCGGCGACCCAGATGGAGGTGCCGTCCTTGTCGATCTCCACCGCACTGGTCGCTCCCCACGTGCGGCCGGCGGGCATTTTCGCCCAGCCTTCGATGGTGCGATAGGGATTCGGTTGGGCCGCTAATGCAGCGGCAAAGACGAGAATGCCGCCGCAATACCATTTCCCATTTCCCATTTCCCATCTCCCATCCGGGCCGTCCCGTGCCAGCGGCCCGGTTTCCACCGCCCGGTGCCGCGTAATCTAGCACGACCCCCGGGCCGCAGAACCCGGAATTGACCATTTGACGCTCCCGGAACCGGAGCATACAATCCGACCCTTGCTGTAAGGAGGGTTCAAGATGCTCCGCACGCGCCGTGGGTTGTTCACCGTTCTCTCGCGGGATTCGTACGACGGGGCCGCCGCGATGATGGCCGCCCGGGGACACGAAGCGTACGTGGCTGAGCTGCAGGCGCAAGGGGGCAACGCCCGGCCGCCGCTGCCTCCCGGCGTCCACGAAATCCGCATCAGCAGCAACGAGAATCCGCTCGGTCCGGGCCGGAAGGTCCTCGACACGATCGTCGGCAAATTTCCTCAGGCCGGCCGCTACCCCTTCAACAGCACCCCGTCCGACGCCAATCTCGTGGCCGCCATCGCGGCGCACCACAAGGTCAAGCCCGAGAACGTGGTCCTCGGCGCCGGCTCGCAGGAAATTCTCAGGAGTGCCGTTCGCGCCTTCACGACTCCCGAGCGGGGGCTCGTGACCGCGACACCAACGTTCGAGAACCCGACGTCCATGGCGAAGAAGCTCGGGCATCCCGTGAAAGAGATCCCGGTGGATGCCGCCTTCAAGCTGGACGTGGCAGGCATGATTGCCGCGGCGCCGGGCGCCGGCCTCGTCTTCTTCAACAACCCGAACAACCCGACTGCGACGGTGCACGGCGCGAAGACGGTGACCGATTTCGTCCAGCGCGTCCGGAAGGCCGCGCCGGATGCGGCGATCCTGATCGACGAGGCGTATCACGAGTACGTGACCGACCCGTCCTACCAGACCGCCGTGCCGCTGGCGATCGAGACCCCCAACGTCTTCGTCGCGCGCACGTTTTCAAAGGCGTTCGGCATGGCAGGGATGCGCATCGGGTATGGCATCGGCAACGCCGCGACGATCAAGCAGATCGCCCGGTACAAGATGCCGTACAACGTCAGCGTCTTCGGCGTCGCCGCGGCGCTGGCGGCGCTCGAGGACGCCGCGTATCTCGAAGCCGAGCGCACGCGCAATCTCGAGGTCCGCGGCTTCACGGTGAAGGCGCTCGAAGCGCTCGGGTGCACGTGCACCGACTCGCAGGGAAACTTCGTCTTCGTCGACATCAAGCGGCCGGCGCGGGAGTTCCGCGAAGCCTGCGCCAAGCAGGGCGTGATGGTCGGCCGTGACTTTCCGCCGTTCGAGAAAACGCACGCGCGGATCTCGATCGGCACGATGGACGAGATGCGCAAAGCCGTGGACGTCTTCCGCGGCGTGCTGAAACCCGCCACGACGGCAGGACGGTAGGAGGACACGATGGCGCTGTCACGACGCAATTTCGTCCGCACGGTCGGCATCGGGGCCGCCGGCGCACTCACGACCTCCTTCATCGGCGCGCGCGGGCGCGAGAACTTCATCTGGTCGGCGCTCGAGGCGCCGCTCGAAGCCGCGCAGTCCGGGACGATCATCATCAGCAGCAACGAAAACCCGATGGGGCCGGGCAAGAAGGTGCTCGACGCGATCCAGGCGGCGTTCGGCGCCGACGGCAGCCGCCCCGGACGGTATTCGGGCAGCGCGCGGAACCTGATCGACGCGCTGGCGAAGCAGCACGGCGTCAAGCCCGAGAACATCGTCCTCGGCTGCGGATCCACGCAGATCCTGCGGACGGTGACGCACGTGTTCACGGCGAAGGACAAGCCGCTCGTCGCGACGATCCCGACCTACGAGGAGTGCGCCGATTACGCCGCGCTGATGGGCCACAAGGTCGTCGGCGTCGCGCTCGACAGCGAGTTCAAGCCGGATCTCGGCCGCTTCGCGGACGCGTCGAAGGGCGCGGGTCTGGTTTTCTACTGCAATCCGAGCAACCCGTCGTCCACGTATGTCGGCGCGAAGGCGACGCGGGACTTCATCACGAAGCTGAACAGCCAGTCGCCCGACACGACGATCCTCGTGGACGAGGCGTACTTCGAGTACGTCACGGATCCGGACCACGAGACGTTCATCCCGATGGCCGTGCAGAACCCGCGCGTCATCGTGGCGCGGACGTTCTCGAAGGCCTACGGAATGGCGGGCCTGCGCATCGGCTATGCCGTGGGCCATCCAGAGACGATCAAGAAGATGGCGTCCTGGGATGCGGGATCGGGGACGAGCTCGCTCAATGTCCTCGCGATGCACGGCGCGATCGCGGCCGTCGAGCAGGACCCGTCGTTCATCACGAAGGAGCGCGCCCGCAACGCGGCCGTGCGCGACTTCACGATGAAGTGGTTCGCGGACCGCGGCATGAAGCCGGCCGACTCGCAGGCGAACTTCATGTTCGTCAACGTCGGCCGCCCGGTGCGCCAGTTCCGCGAGGCCTGCGTGGCGAAAGGCGTCCGCGTCGCCCGCGACTTCCCGCCCTTCGAGAAGACGCACTGCCGCATCGCGTTCGGCACGATGGAAGAGATGCAGGCGGCCGTGAAAGTGTTCGCCGAGGTGCTGGGCAAGCCCGCGACCATCGCCGCCTAGACTCGCTACTTCGGTTATCGGTGCTCGGTCGTTCGGTGGATCGCCCGCCGCCATGCCTACGGCCGATGACCGGCTACGCACACCCTTCGCCGGGCGCAATCAGTATGGCTGCGGCCAGCCGGGTACGAGGCTCAGGTAGGAGGCGCCGATACGGAGCCGTCCTGTGATGGCCTCGTCGAAGGCGTACAGGATCGCCAGCGTCGCGAGCGCGTGCGAGACCGCCAGTGGCACGATGTTCGGGTAGCGGTCGTAGATCGCGCACCAGATCAGCGCGCCGATCGTCGTCATCACGGTGAGGAAGACGTTCGGCATGTGTACCAGGCCGAAGAGCAGCGCGGCGATGCCGATGCCCGCCTGCCGGCCCGCCGCGCGCTGCGTGTCGCGCAGCACCGCCGTCTGCAGGACCCACTGCTGCGCGCCGCCCCAGGCCACGAGCGCGAGGAACGTGCCGAGAAAATCGCGGCGGTCGTGAATCGTGCCGGCCATCGCGCCGGCAACGCCGATGCCGATCACGGCCGCGGCGGTCCACGGGGCCGCGAGCCTGGCGGAGCCGCGAACGGCCGTCCAGTCGAACCCCCACGCCCGCCGTCTCAGCGCATGCACGAACGCCAGCACGAGGACGATGGCGCCTGCCACGTAGACCCACGCGCGGTCCGTGCGGCCTTCGAAAAACCAGATGTAGACCAGGACGGTGGCGACGATCGCGGCGGTGAAGAACATGGGCGCGAATCAGAGTGTAGCGCGGCGCAACATCGACCCGATCCTCGCGATTGAGATCCGGCCGGGACTGGCAAGAACGGATCCTGATAGATGCGCGCCGGCGCCCGCAGCCTACTTCTTCAGGTGGCTCCTCAACGCGATGATGATGGGATCGGACGGTCCAAACTGCAGCTGATCGTTCACGGCCACGAAGTTGTAGTTCGTGTTGGTAATCAGACGGACGTGGAAGGCATGCTTGTCGGCGCCGTACACAGCGTTCTTGGCGATCTCGCGCAGCGCCGACAGCGGCACTTCCCACACGTGGACGTTGCTGTCGTTGGTGAACCCCATCTTGTCGGCGGAGAAATAGAAGACGCCGACGCAGAAGGTCTCGAACACGTCGCCGTGATCGTGCACCACTCGCCAGGCGCCAAGCGGTTCGTCGCTGCCCTTCGTCGTGTTGCCGCGCGCGGGCGCCGCCGCGGGCGCCGGGGCTGACCGCGGCGCCGCGCCGACCTTCTTGCTGAACTCCGCGATCGGCACGGGCACGCCCGTGGAGGTGATGAGCGGCCTGGCGTAGTCGATGGGCACCGCGAAGTTCAGGTTCTGCGCGCCCTCGGCCGTGACCCCCGCGCTGGTGATGCCCACCACCTCGCCTCTGATATTGAACAGCGGGCCGCCCGAACTGCCGGGCGAGATGGGCACGCTGATCTGCATGAGGCGAAAGCCCTCGGCCTGCCGGTAGGCTGACACCACGCCAACCGATACCGTGTGCTCCAGGCCTTGCGGATTGCCGATGGCCACGGCTTCTTCGCCCGGCTCGGGCTGTTCGGACGCCAGGGCCAGCGTGGGCAGCTTCTTGAAGGCGCGAATCTTCAGCACGGCGATGTCACGCCGTTCGTCATGGTCCACCACTTCGACGCGGTCGTAGATCTCGCCGTCCTTCATCTTGACCTGGAGGGCGTTGGCGCCCTCGATGACGTGGTAATTGGTGACGATGATGCCGTCTGCGTGCACCACGAAGCCGCTGCCGATGCTCCGCACCTGACCGCTGCTGTCGACGTTGCCGATGAACACGACCGCGGGCGCCATGGCCTTGGCCAACTCAGGCACCGTGTAACGCTTGGCCTGGGCGGCGGGTACGGCCGAACCGGCGGCGAGCGACAGTACGACAACGGAGGCAAGCAGTCTCATTGCGCAATCCTTCTCTGGCGGGCGGGAGAGGGTCCAGGCCAGCGTGGAGATTATTGCAGATTCCGGCTCAGCCGCGCCATTGGCGGCACATCCGTCAAACAGGTCCGAGGCGCGGGTCGACTACCGGACTATTTCGGCCAGACCGTCCCCTGGTCCTTCTTCGTCACCGGACCAATCCCCTTGAACACGAACTTCTGCAGGCGGCGGCCTTCGTACGTCTCGGTGGTGAAGATGTTCCCCTTCGAGTCGGTGGCAATGCTGTGGACCGCGAAGAACTGCCCGGGCTGGCGGCCGCCGTCCCCGAAGCTGGTGAGGATCTCCAGCGACTGCCGGTCCAGGACGTACACCCGTTCGTTCTTGCCGTCCGCCACGTAGAGGTACTTCTGCTCGGGGTCCTTCGAGAACGCCACGTCCCACGTCGAGCCGTCGCCGAGCGTCTTCGGCGCGATGAGGACCTCTTTCACGAACGTGCCGTCCGCCTTGAACACCTGGAGACGGTCGTTCGGGCGATCGCACACATACACGAGCCCGTCCTGTGAGAGGTCGGCGCAGTGGACCGGCGTCCGGAACTGCTTCGCGCGCGGCGCGGCCGGATCGTACGGACCCAGGTTCGCATCGTCCGGCTTGTTCCCGTACGCGCCCCAGTACCGCTTGAACTGTCCCGTGTCGGCGTCGATGACGACGACGCGCTTGTTGCCGTAGCCGTCGGCGATGTAGGCCTCGTTGGCCTTCGAATCGACGTAGATCTTGGCGACACGGCCGAACGTCGTGGTGTCGTTGCTGCCGCCGGTCTTCCCCTGATGGCCGAACTGCATCAGGAACTTGCCCTGCTTCGTGAACTTCAAGACGTGGGCATCCTTGGCGTCGTTGCCGCCGATCCAGACGTTGTCTTTGAAGTCGACGAAGATCCCGTGGTTCGAGAGCGGCCACTCGAATCCCTCGCCCGGACCGCCCCAGTGGCCCACCAGGTTGCCTTCGGGATCGAATTCGAGGACGGGCGGGGCCTTCCGGCAGCACTCGGCGGTCGGCGGATTCTGATCGGCGGCCCCTTCGACCGGTCCGACCGTGTCGGAGCGGTGGACGATCCAGACATGATCGTTCGAGTCCACCGCCACGCCGATGGCCATGCCGAGGACCCAGCCGTTGGGAAGCGGCTTCGGCCAGAAGGGGTCCACGGCGAATTGCGGCGCCTGCACGGTCGGCTGTGCGGCGGCTTCCCAGACAAGCAACCGCTCGGCCGCCAGGAGCACGGCGAGGACAGCCGCGAACGACGCACCAAAAAGGAGGTTTCGTCTCCGAGGGGTCTGGCTCGAGTCTGACCCGGGTCTGACCCGAGTCTGACCCAAGTCTGACCCCGGTCTGACCCCGGTCTGGCCCCTGTTCATGGCAGCTCCTTCTTCGCGGGCGCACTGCCCTTGACGGTGAACTTCTGCAGCCGCTTGCCCTCGTATGTTTCACCCGTGTAGAGGTTCCCGGCGGCGTCCACCGCAACGCTCCCCACTCCGTAGAAATGCCCGGGCCACCGTCCGCCGGCCCCGACGCTGGATATCGTGGCGAGTGACTCGCGGTCGAGGACCCAGACTTTCTGGTTGGAGCCGTCCGCGACATACAGGAAGCGCTGCTGCGGATCGCTGGAGAAGGCGACGTCCCAGACGGATCCCTCACCCCTCGTCGCCTTCGCGACAATCCCCTCCTTCACGAAGGTGCCGTCCTTGCGGAAGACCTGGATCCGGTTGTTGCGGCGGTCGCACACGTACACGAGGCCGTCCTTCGACAGCGTCACGCACGCGGGGACGCTGAACTGCTTCGACGGGGGGGCCGCCGGATCGTAGGGCGCAGTCTTCGCGTCGTCCGGCTTCGCACCGTATGCGCCCCAGTGACGTTTGTATTTGCCGGTTTCGGCGTCGAACACCACGATCCGGCGGTTGACCATGCCGTCGGCGACGTAGAGTTCGCCGGCGGCGCTGTCCACATCCACCGCCGTCGGGCGATGGAGGGCCGTCGTGCTGTCGCTGCCGCCCGTCTGGCCAGGCTTGCCGATCTGAAGGAGGAAGCGGCCGTCCGCGCCGAACTTGAGGACGTGCGCGTCTGGCGGCGGGGGCGTCGCGGCCGAGCCACGGCCCCTCGCACCGGGCATCGGATCGGGAGGACCGGAGGCGGCGATCCAGACGTTGCCTTTCGCGTCCACGGTCATGCCGCCGGGGGACTGCGGCCAGTCGTACCCCTGGCCCGGGCCTCCCCAGTTCTTCACGACAGTGCCCGCGGGATCGAACTGGAGGACGAACGGGGCCGGGCGACAGCAGAACTCCGCCGTCGGCGGACTGGCGGCCAGTCCGATCTCTGTGCGCAACGTCATCGATGGCGCGCCGCGGTGCACCACCCACACGTGGTTGCGCGCGTCCACTGCCACCCCGGTAATCGAGCCGAAGAGCCAGGAGTTCGGCAGCGGCTTCGGCCAGAAGGGATCGACCTGAAACGACGGCGCCTGCGCCGAGACGCCAAGGACAGCGGCGAACGCCACGCCGATCGACAGGATCCGGATCCGCACGATGCGCTCCTCTTTATCGTTTTACCGTGTTGAACCGTGTTGGACCGTGGCCAGTGTTTGACCGTGTTGGACCGTGTTGCACCGTGGCTTTAAACGGGCGCAGTATACACTGCGCGGCATGAGACGGGCGCACCTCCTGGCTGCCGTCGTGGCGCTGCTTGCACTCGCGTCAGCCGGCTCTCCGGCCGCGCACGAGATCCCGCGGCACGTCACCGTGCACGCGTTTCTCGAGCCGGAAGGGGACCGTCTGCGCGTGCTGGTGCGCGTGCCGCTTGGCGCAATGCGCGACATCCAGTTCCCGCAGCGGGGCGAGGGTTTTCTCGACATCGCGCGGTCGGCACCGGTGCTCCGCGACGCCGTCACGCAGTGGATACTGCCGAGTCTGGAGATCTTCGAAGGCAGCAGGCCCCTGCCGGCTCCCGCGATCCTGGCGGCCAGAGCCTCGCTGCCGTCGGATCGCTCGTTCGTCTCGTACGAAGCGGCCCTCTCGCACGTCACCGGTGGACCGCTGCCCGGCGAGACACAACTGCCCTGGCCGCAGGCGCAACTCGATGCGCTTCTCGAGTATCCGATCGCGTCTGACCGGTCTGACTTCTCGATCAGGCCGGGGTTCGCCCGTCTCGGCATCGAAGTCGTGACGGTGTTGCGGCTGGTCACGCCTGGCGGCGTACGGGCCTTCGAGTTCCGGGGCGATCCCGGGGTCGTCCGGCTCGATCCGCGCTGGCACCAGGCCGCGTGGCAGTTCGTCACGCCCGGGTTCTCTCACATCCTGGACGGCGTGGACCACCTGCTCTTCCTGCTCTGCCTCGTCGTCCCGTTCCGGCGCCTGCGTCCCCTCATTCTCGTGGTCACGGCGTTCACCGTCGCGCACTCGGTTTCGCTGGGCGCGTCCGCCCTGGGCTACGTGCCGGATGCGTTGTGGTTCCCGCCGCTCGTCGAGACCCTGATTGCCGCCTCGATCCTCTACATGGCGATCGAGAACGTCGTGGCGAGCCCGACCCTGCGGAGGCGCCTCCTGCTGGCCTTCGGATTCGGCCTGGTGCATGGCTTCGGCTTCTCGTTCGCCCTCAGCGAAACGCTGCAGTTCGCCGGCTCCCACCTGCTCGTGTCGCTGCTCTCCTTTAATGTAGGTGTCGAGATCGGCCAGGTCCTCGTTCTGATGGTTCTTGTTCCCGCACTCGGGGCGTTGTTCCGCTTCGTAATGCGCGAGCGGGTCGGGACGATCGTCCTCTCGGCGCTGGTCGGCCACGTCGCCTGGCACTGGATGGCGGACCGCTGGACGGCGCTACGCCAGTTCCCGGCGCCGGAACTCGATGCCGTGGCCCTGGTCTGGGCCGTTCGTGGACTGCTACTCATCGTCTCCATTGCCGCCGGCATGTGGCTGGCGGGCCGCCGGCGCGCCCGTGCCACCGGTCCCGTGACTCCTCAGGGATAACCGACGCTGCCCGCTGGCGGCCGATATGCGCTGATCGCCTGCTAGTCCTGCGTCCAGAGAGTCGCGGTGGCTGATCAGTACTTCCAGAAAGACTGGCCCAGATCGTCCGGGCAATCTGGCGTCGGTCAGGCGAGCCCACGGCCGTCAACATCATCGACGCATGGCAAGTCATGGCAACGCCTGGCGAGAGGCACCAGGACCTATGGCCGCGGTAACCGGACGATGCGACACTGGCGTTGAGATCACCGCATGCGAATCGTTGCGCTCAGCGATCAGCACGGGTTCCTGCCCGACGTTCCGACGTGCGATCTCTTGATCGTCGCTGGCGACGTCTGCCCGGACCGTTTCGGGCCGTTCATGGCTGTCCACGACCCGTATCAACAGCAGGCGTGGTTTGACCGAACCGTACGGCCCTGGCTCGCCGCCACGCCAGCGACACACAAGCTCCTCACGTGGGGCAACCACGACTGGTGCGGGCAGATGTGCAGTTTCCGCTCAGACACGCCTGCCCACGCGCGATCGACCGACCTCCAGATCCTCGTGGACGAAGGGACGACTGTGGCGTCCGCCGCCAGGGGCGCCGGCCGAAAAGTGTCCGTCTGGGCAACGCCCTGGTCCAACCCGTTCATGAAGTGGGCGTTCATGAAGTGGCCGAGCGACCTCGAGCGCGTCTACGCGGCGATCCCCGACGGCATCGACGTACTGGTGTCGCACCAACCACCGCACGGGTATGGAGACAGCACTTTCAACCTCGACTCACGTCGTGTGGAGCACGTCGGCAGCCGAGAACTGCTCGTGGCGATCGAGAGAGTTCGCCCGAGGGTCGTGATCTGTGGGCATGTTCACGGAGGCTTCGGCCGGTACGAGCATCACGGCATTCCGATCTACAACGTCAGCGTCGTCGACGAGAGCTACCGGCTCGTCAACGCGCCGACGGTCATCGATCTGCCGGACGCCTGAAGCATGTGTGGACGGTCCAGTGTTCAGGATTTTGGCACCGTTCATTAATTCTGAACGTTCCCGTTTCGAGTACATTCACGACCGATGGGATCCGGGGCTCTCGGAGCTACTCAAGGCGCTGAGTAAAATTACTCAACCGCGCGCAGTACCGCGGCGGTGGTGCTCCCAGGTCCGCCTCTTGCGGTATTACGCAATTCGCGTAATAATTTACGCATTGTGCGTAAAGCCAAGACGGCCCTGAGGGCCCTGTTTCCAACGGTCCGTGGAGAGATACTCGCCGCAACGCTGACCCAGCCCGATAAATGGTGGTATCTGTCCGAGTTGGCGCAGTTCCTCCGAACGACCCCTTCGAGCCTGCAGCGGGACCTCAAGGCTCTCGTGGACAGTGGAATCCTGGAACAGCGCCGTGAGGGCACCAGGGCGTACTTCAAGGCCGACACGCGATCCCCGTTGTTCGCCGACTTGCATGGCCTCGTGGAAAAAACGGCTGGGTTGCTGCCAACTCTCCAGCGACTACTTGAGCAGTTCGACACTCGCGTTGATGTTGCGTTCGTGTATGGATCCATCGCGCGCGGCGAGGAGCACGCGACGAGCGACGTGGACCTGCTCGTCATTGGCGCCGTCGGTCTCGCGGAGCTCGCGCCTGCGCTCCGGAGAGTCGAGGAACATCTCGGCAGAGAGGTCAACGTGACGAGCTATTCGCAGGCCGAATTCAGAACGAAAGTTGGGGTCGGCGATCATTTCCTTACAGAAGTTCTGCGAGGGTCCAAGCAGTTCGTGAAGGGCGGGCAACGTGACCTGGACGAAATTGTTGGCAAGCCGCGACGTTCAAAGGCATCGAACATCCAAAAAGGAACTCGATGACATCCGGGCGCTGATAGCGCGCGACCTGGCCGATGCCGGCGTCGCGGCTCTTTCGGCTGATCGGCGGTTCGCTACGGCGTACAACGCGGCGCTACTGACCGCACACATGGTGATCGCGTGCGCCGGCTACCGCGTGACCGCCAAGACGGGTCACCACAAAGTGGCCTTTGACGCGATCAGGCTCAGCGCCGTTGCGAGCAAGTACGCCGACTATTTCGAGAGATGCCGTCGAAAGCGGAATGTGATCGACTACACGCGCTCACACGTTGCGACGGAAACCGAGGCTCGAGAAATTCTCGAGAAGGCGACAGAGTTTCACGGATTCGTCGAGGCATGGATCGATTCGAATTACTTGAATCTTCGGCGCTGATGCACCAATCGTCGCCGGACATGCCTCAGCCCCTCACGTCGTCCAGGAACTCTGACGCCGACTCGACGGCGCTGATCGAAAGTCGATCCCGTGCCAACCGCCGGGTCGACGCGGCCGTAATTGCCTAATATCCCGTCGTCAGAGTTGATTCTTGAGGCGCACGACGTCGAGGACCTGCCGCGCGGTCTCCGCATCCAATTCGAGCCTGGACGCGAGCTTCTTCAGGAACCTTCGTTCCTGCGGGTCGATCTTGCCGTCGGAGAGCAGCAGATCGGCGAGCACGGCGAACGTCGATGGCCGGACGCGCGCGGGGATGACCCGGGCGCTGCTGTCGATCACCGCACCGGCGCCACGCTCCTCGACAAGCCGCCGGACGTCCTGAATCAGCTTGCCAACCGTGTCACCCGACTTCCGTCGAAAGCGCCGTGTCGACCAGATCAGGTGGTGCGCGCGTTCGGCTTCAGCCGGCGTCACGTGCCCGTTGGCATTCATCGCGGCGATGAACAATGCGATCAACGCCTGGTCCAGCGCGAGTGAGGCCGGCGCCTGCCCGCGGCCCGGTCTGGATTGCTTCACTCCTGCCTTTGGCATGTGATCGTCCCCCCGGGTACCGTCAGCAACGGGCGTGCCGCCGGTTCCGCTGACGGATCTCTCCCTATGAGCGGAACGCCTGCAAAAAGGGGCTCCACCAGGCCGATATGCGTACCGTCATATGTCCCTGAGCCACTTCGGGGGATAAGCACCATGTGCGGCCCATAGCCTCGATTGCCCCCGACGGTCCGCCGGTAATCCGGCAGGAATTCGTCCGGCTGCGTCCGGCGCCGCCCAAACGACGCCATTTGCCGGGCCGGCCGTGCCAGCACGGCTCTTGCCTTACTTCCCCGCGTATTCGCCGTACTGCCGGATTGCCGGCACTCCAGACCGACATGGCACTGGCTCCGCGACGTCGGCCGCGGCAGACGCGTGAGGGGTGTCGCCGGTCGGCTGGCGGGCGAACCGAGCGGAGGTTTTCGTGAGCGCAACGCCCTACGGTCTGTTTCTCACCGCCCCCGAGACACTGGAGCTTCGGGAACTGGCCCTCGGGCCGCTCCAGCGCGGTGAAGCGCGCGTGCGCGTCGCCGGCTGCGGCCTGTGCCACACCGACGTCGGGTTCTACAGCGGGTCGGTGCGGACCCGGCACCCCCTTCCACTCGTCCTCGGCCACGAAGTCAGCGGGGTCGTCGAGGAGGTCGCGGACGGATCGCGAGAGCTGGTCGGGCGCCAGGTCCTGGTGCCGGCGGTGATGCCGTGCGGCGAGTGCGACCTGTGCAAGGGCGGACGGCCTCTCGCCTGCCAGCATCAGTTGATGCCGGGCAATGACATCGCCGGCGGCTTCGCGAGCCACATGGTCGTGCCGGCCGGTATGCTCGTGCCGCTGCCGGACGATCTCGGCACGCACACCCTCGCGGAGCTCTCGGTCATCTCCGACGCGGTCACCACCCCCTATCAGGCCATTCAGCGCGCCGGCGTCCACGCCGGCGACCTGGTGGTGGTCATCGGCATCGGCGGCATCGGCACCTACGCCGTGCAGATCGCACACGCGTTCGGCGCTCACGTGGCGGCGGTCGACGTCGATGAGGGAAAGATCGAGCGAGCGGCAGCGCTCGGCGCGCGATGGCGGTTCAACCCGCGCGAGACCGACAGCCGCAGCATCAAGAAAACGCTGCTGGCGGACAGCGGTGTGAGCACCGCCCGCTGGCGGATCCTGGAGATGAGCGGAACCGCCGCGGGCCAGGAGCTCGCCTGGTCGCTGCTGCCGCCTGCCGGCACGGTCGGCATCGTGGGATTCACGATGGACAAGGTCACGGTGCGCCTGTCGAATCTCATGGCGCTCGACGCCACGGCGTTCGGCAACTGGGGCTGCGCGCCAAGCCAGTATCCGGCGGTGGTCGATCTGGTGCTGTCCGGACGCGTGGAGCTCGAGCCCTTCGTGGAGTTCCACGACCTGAAGGACGGCCCGGCGCTTTTCGCCGACTCGGCGCACGCAAGCCGCCGCGCCATCCTCATCCCGTAATTGCGTTGCCTGGAGCCAGAGACATGCTGCTCAAATCGCACCGTCTGATCGATCGAGTCGACTATCACCACATCCTGTACGAGCGCCGTCCCGTCACCGACGTCGACGGCAGTCCGGTTCCCGACCTGTACAACGCGTGGATCTCGCTGAACAATCCCGCGCAACTCAACAGCTACACGACGGACGCGGTGTCGGAAGTGATTCTCGCGTTTCGCGAGGCCTCGACGGATCGCGGTGTAGTCGCGGTCGTCTTCACCGGCGTCGGCACGCGGGCCTTCTGTACCGGCGGCAATACGAAGGAGTACGCGGAGTACTACGCCGGCCGTCCGCAGGAGTACCGCCAGTACATGCGGCTCTTCAACGACATGGTCACGGGCATCCTGACCTGCGACAAGCCGGTCATCAACCGGGTCAACGGCCTGCGCGTCGGCGGCGGGCAGGAGATCGGCATGGCCTGTGACTTTTCGATCGCCTCCGATCTCGCCCGGTTCGGCCAGGCGGGTCCGCGACACGGCTCAGCGCCTGACGGCGGATCCACGGACTTCCTGCACCTGTTTGTCGGCATCGGGCACGCGATGGAAAGCTGCACGCTGTGCGAGCAGTGGTCCGCCTACAAGGCCCAGCGCCTCGGCCTCCTCAACGGCGTGGTGCCAGTACTCAAGAGTGAGGGCCGGTTCGTGCCGAATCCTTCTGTCCACACGGAGCGATGGATCGACGAGACCGGGTCGATCGTGTACGGCGAGTTCAAGACGGGCGCCGAACTGGTCGCGGCGAAAGCCCTCACGGAGCGGTGCGAGGTGGATCTCTCGGCACTCGATACGGCGGTGGAGACGCTTGCCACGAAGCTGCTCCACACGATGCCGGACTGCCTCACGAAGACGATCGAGAGCGTCCGGAAGAAGAAGCTGGAGCACTGGCAGCGGAACGCCGAGACGAATCGCGCGTGGCTGGCGCTCAACATGATGACCGAGGCGCGCGCCGGATTCCGCGCGTTCAACGAAGGCCCTCCCGGGCACCGCGAGGTGGACTTCATCGAGCTGCGGCGGCGTCTGTCACGAGGCGATACGTGGGACGACGAGCTGTTCGCCGCCATCCATCCGGTGCACGCGGAAGTCGGGGGGCCCGGACGATGAACGCCCTCCGCGTCGAACGCGATCGCGAGGGCGCGCACCTGCGGCTCATCCTCGATCGGCCCAAAGGCAACATCGTCACCGCCGGGATGATCGGCGAGCTGCGCGAGGCGCTGGCGACGGTCCGCGCCGGCACCGGTCTGAAGCTCATCACGCTCGAAGCCGCCGGACCGCATTTCAGCTACGGCGCCAGCGTCGAGGAACATGTCGCCGATCGGATCGCCGAGGTGCTGCCGGAGCTGAACGCCGCCGTCCTCGACCTGCTGCGCGCGCCGGCGCCGACGCTCGCGGTCGTGCGCGGACGCTGTCTCGGGGGCGGTTTCGAGCTGGTGCTCGCCTGCGACATGGTCTTTGCCGCAGACGATGCCCTGTTTGGTGTGCCGGAAATAGGGCTCGGGGTCTTCCCGCCGGCCGCCGC
>JBBECO010000186.1:0-2777 GCA_040881785.1 Vicinamibacterales bacterium | reverse complement strand
GCTAGGGATTGGAATGTGCTGCGATTCTACAACGGCGAGGCACACAAGTGAAGGATCTGGAGCGAAAAACAAGAGCTCAGCCGTTGGCATGGCTCGTCCATTTCTATACGGCCTCCGGCGCGGTTCTGGCGTTTGCCGCCACGCTGGCGGCCATAAATGGCCGGTTCCGCGACGCCTTTCTCTTTCTTATCGCCTCGACGCTGGTGGATGCCACTGACGGCATGCTGGCGAGGCGCGCGGGCATCCCGGCGGCCACCCCCGGATTCGATGGCGCCCGGCTGGACGACATCGTGGACTACCTGACGTTCGTCTTCGTGCCCATGCTCATCCTCTACCTGGCGGGGGATCTTCCGGAAACCTGGGGCTTTTTGGTCGTGGCGGCCGTCCTGCTCAGCAGCGGCTACGGGTTCGCCTCGCTCGACGCCAAGACGTCGGACTACTTCTTCACGGGTTTCCCCTCCTACTGGAACATTGTCGCGCTCTACCTCCATGCGGCGGGCACGCCGCCGGTGGTCAACGCCGTCCTCCTTCTTGCATTGGTCGTGATGGTGTTCGTCCGAATCGGCTATGTCTACCCGTCGCGCACGCCGGTCCTCCGGGGCGCCACGAACCTGCTCGGGGCGCTGTGGGCGGCGATCATGCTGGCGGTCGTCTGGCTGCTGCCTGACGTCCCGCGCGCCCTCCTCATCGGATCGCTCTTTTTCCCCGTCTATTACACCGTGCTCTCTTTCTGGCTCCACGCCCACCGTCCGGCGACCCCATGAGGCGTCTGCGCGACCGGATCGCGGCCGGCATCTTCATCCTCCTCGTGGTGGGCACGACCGTCGGCCTGACCTGGCTGATCCGGCAGACGTACGTCGTCTACAAGCTGCGCCGTGGCGTGGGGGACACCTGGTTCCTGGCCGCGAACGGCCAGCCCTGGTTCCGGCTGGACGAACACCGCCGCGACGTCCCGCTTGACGACATTCCGAAGCACGTGCGTGATGCGTTCGTGGCGGTTGAGGACCATCGCTTCTACCGGCACCTGGGAGTGGACCCGATTGCGCTCGGCCGCGCGGTCGTCCGCAATTTCTCCACTGGATCCGTGCAGGGGGGCAGCACGCTGACGCAGCAGCTGGCGCGGACCCTGTTCCTCTCGAATCAGAAGAGCTACGGGCGCAAGATCCGCGAGGCGATCCTGGCACTGAACATCGACGCGCAGCTGACAAAGGACCAGATCCTCGAGCTCTATCTGAACCGCATCTACCTCAGCGCCGGTGTCTACGGCGTCGAGACGATGTCGCGGCACCTGTTCGAGCGGCCGGCGAAATCCCTGTCACTCGCCGAAGCGGCGCTGCTCGCCGGACTTGCGCGCGCGCCGTCGGCACTGTCGCCGTGGTCGAATCTGGACGGCGCGATCGCGCGCAGCCATGTCGCGCTCACGCGGATGCGCGAGGAGGGCTTCATCACGGAAGCCCAGGAGCGCGCCGCGCGTCGCGCGCGCATCAGGATCCGGCCGTATCCCGGCGCGAGGGATCCGCGGGCCGGGTATGCCAAGGAACACCTTCGGCAGCAGTTCCGCGATCATTTCGGCGGCGACCATCCGCCTGACTGGCAGGTCCAGACCACCTTCGTGCCGGAACTCCAGGAGGCCGCGGAGCGCGCGGTGGGGGAGGGCCTGCGCCGGTTCCCGCAGTCGGCGCTCCAGGCGGCGCTCGTGGCCGTCGATCCCGAGACCGGCGACATCCTCGCGCTCGTCGGCGGACGCGACTTCCGTCAGTCGCAGTTCAACCGCGCCGTCCGCAGCCGCCGCCAGCCGGGGTCCGCGTTCAAGCCGTTCCTGTTCGCCGCGGCCCTCGAGAACGGGTACTCGCCCGTGTCGGTGCTGAACGGGCTGGCGACGATCGCACCGCAGGGGCCCGACGAGTGGGCGCCGCGCAACGCGAGCGGCGACACGCCGGACTCGCTGACGATCCGCGCGGCCATCGTCGAATCGAACAATCGTGCCGCGACAGCGCTTCAGCAGCGCATGGGCTCCCGGCCCGTCCTCCGGCTGGCTTCCGGCGCCGGCATGCGGGACCTTCCCGACGTCCCGTCGCTGTCGCTCGGTTCTGGCGTCGTCACGCCGCTCGCGCTGACGACGGCCTTCGCGGTGTTTCCGAACGGCGGCTACGCCGTGCGCCCGCGCGCGATCAAGTCCGTCCTCAACGGCGACGGCGACGAGGCGCTGGCCAACGATGTCGTCCGCGACCGCGTCATCTCGGAGCAGTCGGCGTACCAGATGGTCTCGATGCTCACCGACGTGCTCGATCGGGGCACGGCGTCGGCGGCCCGGCGCTGGGGCGTCCGCTTCCCGGCGGGCGGCAAAACCGGCACGACGAACGAGTTCAAGGACGCCTGGTTCGTGGGCTTCTCCTCGTCCATTGTCGTGGGCGTGTGGGTGGGCTTCGACCAGCCGAAGACCATCGGGCGCGACGCGTACGGCTCGCGTTACGCGCTGCCGATCTGGTCGGATTTCATGCGCCGCGCGGCGAAGACCCGTCCGCCGCAGCGCTTCGAGCCGGCGGCCGGCCTCCATGACGTCCAGCTCTGCTCGGTGTCGTACCAGCGCCCGGTCGAGGGATGCCCGGTGTATTCCGAGTACCTGAAGGAAGGCGACGATGCCCCCGGCCGGCTGTGCACGCTGCACCAGGGATCCATCAAGCAGCGCGTCCGCCGCGGCGTCGAAGGCTTCTTCTCAGGCCTGGGGAAAAAGCTGAAGGAGATCATCAAATAAGTGGGGGGCCGCCCCCCACCCC
>JBBECO010000185.1:0-2791 GCA_040881785.1 Vicinamibacterales bacterium | reverse complement strand
TGGAGCGGGAAACGGGATTCGAACCCGCGACTTCGACCTTGGCAAGGTCGCACTCTACCACTGAGTTATTCCCGCTCACCTGGCCGCAGGACCGTCGCTCGGGCAGCGCTGATCCGTTGTCTCAGAAGACGTAATGGTACCACAGGCCTCGCGCGCCGGGCAATACACGGGCCGACGCCGACCGATCCACCGATCTACCGGTCCACCGGCGCGGAACGTCTGCTACAGTCCCTGTGTGAGACAGGACATCCGCGAAGCGTTCAGGTTCCTTACCGCCAACCCCGGCTTTGCCGCCGTCGTCGTCCTGACCCTGGGACTGGCGATCGGCGTCAACTCCACCATCTTCAGCGTCGTCAACGGCGTGCTGCTGCGGCCGCTGGCGTACGCGGAGCCGGATCGGCTCGTCGGGTTGTGGGAGAGCAACACCGCGCAGGGTCTGGACCGCTCGGAGGTCTCGGCCGCGACCTACATCGACTGGCGCGAGCGAACGCGCGCGTTCGAGCGCATCGGGATCTTCCGGTACCGCGGCTTCACGCTGACGAACGGGCAGGATGCCGAGCGGGTCTCGAGCGTGGACGTCTCCCCCGCCCTCTTCCAGCTGCTCGGGGTACCGGCGCACGTCGGTCAGACGTTCAAGGACGAAGACGAGCGGCCCGGCCACGAACGACAGATCGTGCTGAGCTATGCGACCTGGATGCGCCGCTTCGGCGGGGATCCGAACGTCGTCGGCAAGAGCCTGCAACTCGATGAGGCGACGCACGTGGTCGTCGGCGTGATGCCGAGGGACTTCCGGCTGCCGGCCACCGATCCCGATGTCGAGATGTGGTCGCCGCTGACGATGAACATGGGGGCGCTCGCCTCGCGTCCGCACCGGATGTATCAAGCGCTCGGGCGCCTGTCGCCTGGCGCGACGCTCGAGCAGGCGCGGCAGGACATGACGGCCGTCGCCGCCGGCATCGCGCGCGAGAACCCCGACAGCCAGGAGGGCTGGGGGGTGACGATCATCCCGGCGCACGAGCAGGTCGTCGGCGACATCGGCGACACACTGTGGGTGCTGTTCGGTGCCGTGGTGCTCGTGCTCATGATCGCGTGCGCCAACATCGCGAACATCCTGCTGGCCCGCTCCGCGCGTGCGTCGAAGGACTTCGCCGTCCGCGCGGCGTTCGGCGCCGGCCGCTGGACGCTGGTGCGGCGTTCGCTCGTCGAAAGCGCGATCCTGACGTTGAGCGGTGGTGCGCTCGGCCTGCTCGCCGCCTGGTGGGGCATCCGCGCACTGCGTCCGCTGATCCCGGCCAACGTCCCGCGTGCCGAGGACATCGGCCTCGACGTGTCGGTCCTCCTCTTCACCGCGGCCGTGACCATCGCCTCGGGCGTGATGTTCGGTCTCGTGCCGGCGCTGCGCGCGATGCGGCCCAACGTGATGGACGTCCTGCAGGAAGGCAACCGCGGCTCGACGCCGAGCCGCGCGACGCGCCGGCTCTCGGACGTGATGGTCGTCGCCGAGGTCGCGCTCGCGCTGATGCTGCTCGTCAGCGCCGGCCTGCTGGTCCGCAGCTTCGTACGGCTGACCGCGATCGATCCCGGTTACAAGACGTCCGGAATCGTGGCGACGCACGTCGTGCTGCCGAGGGCGCGGTATCAGCCGCCGGCGCTCAAGCGCCAGTTCATCGACGATCTCGTCGCCCGCGTGAAGACACTGCCCGGCGTTACGCGCGCATCGGCGGTCTCGGTGCTGCCGATGAGCCCGGTCGGTGTGGAGTTCGACCTCCCGTTCACGATCGACGGTCTCGCCGCGACCTCCCCGTCAGAGCGTCCGCGCGCGCGTTACCGCGCCGTGATGCCCGATTACTTCCGGACGATGGGGATTCAGATGAAGAAGGGCCGGGTGTTCGACTCGTTCGACGGACGGGAGGGCGGCGCGAAGGTCACGATCGTGAACGAGTCGACCGTGCGGCGCTACTTCGGCAGCGTGGATCCGATCGGCAAGCTGGTCCGGATGCCCATGGCCGGCGACCTCACGATCGTCGGCGTCGTCTCGGATATCCGGCACGATGGTCTCGAGGCGTCCGCCGAGGCGGAGGTGTTCGTGCCGTACTTCCAGTTCCCGCTGTCGGAGATGCAGATCGTCGTCGCGACCGACCGTGACGCCGGGACGATGGCGCGCGCCATCAAGACCCAGATGGCGGCACTCGATCCGGCGCTGCCGATCGCGAAGGTGTCGGCCATCGAGGACCTGGTCTCGGCGTCCATCGCGCAGCGGCGGTTCAACATGACGCTGCTCACGGCGCTCGCGCTGTGCGCGGCGCTGCTCGCCGCGGTCGGCGTCTATGGCGTGGTGGCGTACTCCGTCGCGCGGCGAACGCCGGAGATCGGCGTCCGCATGGCGCTCGGCGCCGATGCCGGAACCACGTTCAAGCTCGTCGTCTTTGCCGCGATGAAGGTGATCCTGATCGGTGTCGTGCTGGGCCTCGCCGGCGCGGCGGCCGCCGGACGGTCGCTGCAGAACCTGCTGTTCGGCGTACCGCCGCTGGATGCCCTGACATTCATCGCCAGCGGCCTGGCGATCATCGCCGTGGGCGCCCTGGCGGCCAGCGTGCCCGCGCTGCGCGCGTCCCGGATCGATCCGGTGAGTGCGCTGCGACAGGAGTGAGGGGGTCGGGCCGCCAAGCTGGACGATGCCGTCATTTACCGGCACAATCAGGGTGCTGACGTCCACGCGTCGATCCATGGACTGAAAGGCCGCTATGGGAGCTGTGCCCGTCGAACTCGATCCCGATCTCGTCGCCCTTCT
>JBBECO010000184.1:0-18182 GCA_040881785.1 Vicinamibacterales bacterium | reverse complement strand
ACGCGTGCCGGGGGTGATCTCCATGGGGGTGCGCGATTATACGCGGGAATGGGGAGGGTCGACGCACGACTGCGCGCCTTCCGCATATAATCCTCCTCCCCTTGCCGCTGACCCCGGGAACGTCGCTCGGTCCCTACCAGATCACCGCCTCGATCGGCGCCGGTGGCATGGGCGAGGTGTATCGCGCGCGCGATACGCAGCTCAATCGCGACGTCGCGATCAAGGTCCTGCCCGAGCTCTTCGCACAGGACGCCGAGCGTCTCGCCCGCTTCACGCGCGAGGCGCAGACCCTCGCGTCGCTGAATCATCCGCATATCGCGCAGATCTTTGGATTGGCCGAGGGGGCGCTCGTGATGGAGCTGGTCGAAGGCGACGACCTCTCCGTCCTCATCGCGCGCGGACCGATGCCGCTCGCCGACGCGCTGCCCATCGCGCGGCAGATCGCCGACGCCCTCGAAGCCGCGCACGAGCAGGGCATCATCCATCGCGATCTCAAGCCGGCGAACGTGAAGGTGCGTCCGGACGGCACGGTGAAGGTCCTCGACTTCGGTCTCGCCAAGGCGCTGTCACCGGAGGGGTCGTTCGCGAACGACCCTGTGACTGGGCGGTTCACGAACCGCCCCTACATCGAAAACAGCCCGACAATCACGTCGCCGGCCACGCAGATGGGGATGATCATCGGCACGGCCGCCTACATGGCGCCCGAGCAGGCCAAGGGACGGGCGGTCGATCGGCGCGCCGACATCTGGGCCTTCGGCGTCGTCCTCTACGAAATGCTCACAGGCGGGCGGGCGTTCAAAGGGGACGACATCTCCGACGTGCTCGCGGCGGTCCTCAAGACCGAGCCGGACTGGACGGCGCTCCCGGCCGGCACGCCACCGTCGGTACGACGGCTGCTGCGCCGGTGCCTGGAGAAGGATCCGCGCAAGCGGCTGAGCGCGATCGGGGATGCGCGCCTGGAGCTCGATGACGTGGGAGCCGATCCCGCGTCGCGTGAGGCGGGTCACGACGTGCCCGCGCCGCGACGACAGGCGGCCGTCATCGCGCTGGCCGCGATCTCGGCGATCCTCGTGCTCCTGAGCGGTTATCTCGCCTGGCGCCAGTCGGGCCCTAACGCCGCCGCATCGTCCGTCCGCTTCGCCGTTCAGCCGCCGGCCGGCCTCGACCTGCAGCTGTCGGACTGGCCGGTCGTGGTGCTCTCCCCGGACGGCTCGCGTTTGCTGATCACCGCCGCGAACAGCGCGGGGCAGGACCACATCTACCTGCGCCCCCTGGACAGCGTGGAGATGAAGGTCATCGACGGCACGAAGGGGGGATTCAACCCGTTTTTTTCGACGGACGGGAAGTGGATGGCCTTCACCGCGGATCAGAAACTGAAGATGCTGCCGGTGACCGGTGGTCAGCCTCAGATCCTGACCGACGCGGACTGGGGCGGCGGCACGTGGGGCCCTGACGGCACCATCGTCTATACGAAGCACTATACGAGCGGGTTGTGGAAAGTGCCGGCCGCCGCCGGCGGGAAGCCGGAGAAACTGACGGACCCCGACACGGCGGCGGGCGAACTGGGGCACTGGTGGCCGCAGTTCCTGCCCGACGGGAAGCACGTGGTGTTCACGAGTTTCTCCACGCCGGTCGAGAAGTCGCGCGTGATGGTGTATGCGATGGCGACCGGCACGCAGCGCGTCCTGGTCGAAGGGGCGAACTTCCCCCGCGTCCTGGCGTCGGGCCACCTGCTCTACGCGCGCGCGAACGGCATTGCGGGCGTGCCGTTCGACCTCGGCCGGGCGGAGATCACCGGGCCGGAAACGCCGGTCCTCGACGGTGTGTCCACGTACTTCACCAACGGCCTGGCGCAGCTGGCCGTGGCGGACAACGGGACGATGGCCTTCGTGCCCGAGAAGGAAGGGCGGGTGAACTCGGAAGTCGTGTGGCTCGACCGTAAGGGGACGATGACCCCCGCCATCCCCGCGGAGCGGCGGATCACCGACATGAAGCTCTCCCCGGACGGCCGGCGCGTCGCGCTGACGATCGACAACGAGAACCGGGACGTCTGGGTCTACGAGTTCGCGCGCGGCATCTTCGGGCGGGTGACGGCCGGTCCCGCGAGCGAGTTCAACCCCCGGTGGATGCCCGACGGGCTCCGGCTTCTGTTCGCCTCCGAGCGCCCGGTGTTCCAGATTTTCATGAAACCGCCGATCGGGACGGCGCCTGACGAGCCCGTCGTGACCGAGAACGTCGATACGGTGCCAATGGCCGTGTCCCCGGACGGCAAGTACCTCGTCCACACCATGTCCAACCCGTCGATGCAGACGGACGTGTGGATCCGACCGTTGGACGGCCAGGGCAAGGCCAGGGCGCTCCTCGCGTCGAAGTACGACGAGGCGGACGCGGCGCTCTCGCCCGACGGCACGTGGATCGCGTATACCTCTGATGAGTCCGGCCGTCCCGAGGCGTACATCCAGGCGTTCCCGGAGCCGGCGGAACGCTGGCAGGTCTCGACGAACGGCGCCGTCGGGCTCCGGTGGGGACGGGACGGGAAGGAGTTGTTCTACGCGACCGGCGAGCCGGAGCGCCTCATGGCCGTGCCGCTCGCATTCGGCACGGGCGGTTCGATCTCCTCCGGAAAACCCGTGGTGGTGTACGAGGGACGCTTCCTGGACTACGACACCGCGCCAGGCGGCCGCCTGCTCCTGATGCTGCGGGATCCCAAAGCCCCCGCGCCGTCGATCCACGTCGTCCTCAACTGGTTCGAGGCGTTGAAGGGCAAGTTCGCGTCCAGGTAGCCGCGCCAGCCCGCGCTCTCACATCCGCAGCAGCACTTTCATCACACCCGGCTCCGCCGCGCGCGCCAGGGCCCGGAGGCCGTCGGAGAGATCGAACGTGTCCGAGATGAGCGGCGCCACCTCCACGAGGCCGTTCGCGAGGGCATCGATCGCCACGTCGAACGGACCGCAGCGCGAGCCGACAATCGTGATCTCGTCCACCACCACCGGCGCCAGCGACAGCGCCTGGGTCCCGGCGATCGTCGTCTTCAACACGATCGTCCCGCGCGGACGCACCAGTTCGAGCGCCGTCGGCATGCCGGTCTCGGACCCGGTGCACTCCACGACGATGTCGGCGCCGGCGTGAGCGGCGCGATCGTCGAGGAGCGCGGTGTCGATGCCGAGGGCGTTCAGCCGATCGAGCTTCTGCCGGTGCTTGCCGATCACGAGCACGTGATCGCTGAGGCCGGACAGCACCTGCGCGCAGAGGTTGCCGAGCCGTCCGTCGCCGAGGACGATGACGCGGTCCTCACGGCCGATGGCGAGCTGCGCGGGAATCTGGAAGGCGGCGGCCAGCGGCTCGATGAAGACCGCCGCGTCGGAATCGATCGCGTCCGGAACGGCGTGCAGGTTGCGCTCGGGGACGGCGACGCGGTCCGCAAACGCCCCGTCGTGCTTCAGGATGCCAAGGACGGTCCGGTGCGGGCAGTGGTGCGTGCGGCCGGCGAGGCATGTCTCACAGGTCCAGCAGCTGCAGTTGATCTCCCCGGCGACGCGCTGCCCCTCGAAGGCTCCCCCCAGCGCGATCCCGACGAACTCGTGCCCGAGCACACCGCGAAATCCGTGATACCCGCGTATGAGCTGCAGATCGGTCTCGCAGATCCCGGCGCGCAGCACCCGGACGAGCACTTCTCCGGCCTTCGGCTCAGGCTCCGGCCGGTCAGTCTCCAGCCGGACGCCGTCGTCGCCCAGCACCAGCGCGCGCATCGGCGTACTTTACCGAATGACGATGCGCCCCTGGAGCGACTTGTTGTCGAAGTCGTTGTGGTCGTGGTAGCCGCAGGTGCGGACGAGCACCAGGTTGCCGGTCTCGCGCGTCTCACCGGGACGCAGCAGCCCCACCTGGTTGATCTCGGGACAGGCGGTGTGGTCGGGATGCGGGTCGGAACCCATCTCGTGCGGGACGTTGTGGTTGTTGGTGAACAGCACGCGCGTGCCCGGCGGGACGACCAGTTCGACCGGGCTGACGGCGCCGTTGCTCCCGATGGTGACGCGATACACGTTCACCGGCGGCGTGGGGCCGGTCGGCGGGGTGTGGCCGCCGCCGCAGGCGCCGGCCGCGACGGCCAGCGCGACCAGGATGGCGCGGCCGCCCATGGGCGTCAGAACCGGATCCCCGCCGAGACCGAGAACACGCGGTTCCGCATGCGCACGTCGTCGCTCGAGTCCGTGTCGAGATCGCTCAGGCCGTGCGTGTAGCGGGCATCGACGACCCACCGGCCGGCCTCGAGCCCGACGCCGCCGACGATCCCCATGTCGAACGACTCGACGTCGTCTTCGAGATCGAACTCCTCGGTCGATCCGCCGAAGGCGATCCGGTTTCTGGCGCGCAGGCGAAAGGCCATCGAGGGTCCGGCCACGACGTACGCGTTTCGCAGGAGCCGCAGCCGTGCGAGCACCGGCACTTCGACGTAGTCCACGATGTAATCGGAGGTGACGCCGCCGATGTCGAGCGACGTCCCCTTCACCGTGTAGATCGCTTCGGGCTGGACGGTCAGCCATCCCAGCGGGATCGTGACGAACACGCCGGCGAGCAGGCCCGTGCGCCCGCTCGTCGGCACGTCCTCATCGGCGTCGAACGAGACGTCCGCGAAATTGACGCCGACTTTGGCCCCGTATGAGATCTGCGCGGCGGCGGGCGCGACGCCGGCCAGGGTGAGCAGCAGTGCGAGCACAGTAAGGCGCATCGTCAATCGCTAATCGCTAATCCCTAATCGCTAATCGCTCAATCCCGAATCCCGAGTCCCGAATCCCGAATCCCGAATCCCGAATCGGCATCAGCCCAGGAAACCGGGCCCGCCCCGGAAGTCCTGGCCGAGCACCGCGCGTGAGTCGGCGCCCAGCCATCGATCGATGACCGTGGCGTAGACGGAGCGGAAGTCGGTTTCGTGCCGGACATCCCTGCCGCTGTTCTCGAGCGTCGGGTTGTCGGAGGCGTCGCGCAGGTCGGCGGCCGTTCCGTAGAGGCCGCCCCGGACACCGCCGCCCATCGCCAGCATCAGCCCGGCGGCCCCGTGATCGGTTCCCGCGCTGCCGTTCTCGCTGATCCGCCGGCCGAACTCCGAGAACTGAAGCAGCAGCGTGTCGTCGAGCAGCCCGTGGTTCAGCAGGTCGGTATAGAAGGCTGTCAATGCGCCGTTCACGGTGTTCATCAGGTTGTTGTAGGCGCCGTTGGCGATGTTCGTGTTCTGCCCCGCGTGGGTGTCGAATCCGCCGGTCTGGACCCAGAACACCCGCGTGCCGATCCCGCGGACCATCGCCCCCGCCACCGCCCGCAGCGCCTGGCCGAGACCGTTGTTGGGATACGCGGTGGACGGTGTGTAGGTGGCGACCAGCGCCACGCGATCGAGCGTGGCGAATGCCGCCTGCGCCGTGGCGTTGACGAACGCGAGATGGGGCTGATCGACCGGCACGTGCGACGCGATGCGCGTGGCGGTCTGGCGCCCGAGCTGCGCGTCGGCGCCGCCGTTCGGACTCGCAAAGGCGTACTGCAGTGGATTCGGGATCGACGGCACGCCGACGGTCCGGGCGAGGAGCGTCCGCGGCGTCTCGCGGACGGTGGACCACGCGGTCAGCGGATCCACCGGCGACGGCAGCGTATCGAGATACCGTCCGAGCCAGCCGGCCCCCTGCGGCGAGGCAGGATCGGCCGTGGACCAGATGTCGGTCCCCTGGAAATGCGACCGGCTGGAATTGGGATAGCCGGTCCGCTGGATGATGGCGAGCCGCCCCGCGTTGAAGATCGAACGAAGTCCTGTCAGTCGCGGGTTGAGTCCCAGCGGACGGCCCGCGCCGTCGGTCCCGATCTGGAGCACGCTGCCGGCCGGGATCGCCAGGACGGGGCGCCGCGCGTAGTACTGCGGGTCCGTATAGGGGATCAGCGTGCTGAGCGCGTCGTTGCCGCCGCTGAGATACAGCACGACCAGGTTCCGCCGCGTCTGCCCCTGCGCCACCGCCAGCTCCGACAGGAACTGCGGCGCCGCGAAGCCGACGGTGAACGCCGCCACGCCGCCTTTCACGAATTCCCGTCGTGTGATCGCCATGCCCCAAGGTCCTCAGATGAACTGGTAATCGCCCGAACCGATGACGAGATGGACGAGCCCGGCGACCTTCGTGGCCAGCAGCGCGTCCGAGACGGGCCACGCGGCGCCGGTTCGCGCGTAATCGAGCAGCGCGTTGTACGACGAGGGGCTGTACGCCGGCGGGGTGAGACGGTCCAGCACGTAATCGACGAGCGCGTCGGGCGTCTGCACGTGGGCGCGCGCGGCGTCGCGCAGGTTGAACTTCTGGTTCAACGAGAGCTGCGCGGCGAAATTCATGCGGGCGAGCATGCTGCCGGTCGAGAACCAGCCGGGGCCGAGCGCCCAGCCGTTGACGTCCGGCGGCTCGAAGAGCTGCTGGCCCATGTTTGAGAGCGGCGACAGCGCGTCGTTCACCGAGAAGCCGACAGGCCCCACTTCCTTGAGCGACCGCACGACGAACTCGACCGGCCAGGCGTAGCGCCGGTGGTAGTTCCGCTCGTCGCGGAACTGCGGCGACAGCAGGAGGCGCCGGACCATCGGCTCGATGGCGAAACCGCGCGCGTAGTAGAGCTGGGCCACCTCGGCGATGAGCGCCGTGTCGGGCGGATCGACGTCGTTGATGAAGAATTCGTACAGCTTCCGGGCCAGACGGGGGCCGGTCAGTGGATGCGCCGCGACGGCGTGGATCAGATCGAGGCCGTCCTGCAGGCCCGCGGCCGCCGCGCGCGCCGGGATCGTGGTGCCGCCGTTCGCATAGATCGGGAACGTGAAGGTCTTCTCGCCGGTGTCGTGCTGCGCGGCGTTGTAATTGAAGGTGTAGCGGCGGGCGTCCCCGGTGCCGGGGCGTGACAGGTTCCAGCCGGTGAAGACGCGCGCCCCCGCATACACGTCGGTCTCGGCGAACGTGCCGACGCCCATCGTGAAGAGCTCCATCAGCTCGCGCGCGAAATTTTCCTGCGGGCGCGCGCGGACGTTTGTCCGTCCATCGAGCCACACCAGCATCGCCGGGTCCTGTGCGATCGCGATCAGGAGGTCCTTGAAGTTGCCGAGGGCGTGCTCGCGCAGCAGCTCCAGCTGTCCCTTGACGCCACCCGGATCCTCGGCCGGCTTCGCCGCGAGCATCCGGACCGCCTCGGTCGTCCCGACTTCTCCGGCGATCTTCGAGTACGCCGTGGCGAAGTGGTTGTGCCAGAAGAGCGCCATCTTCTCCTGGAGCGGACGACGGCTGTGGACCATGCGGAAGAGCCAGCGCTGGCGGGCGTCCGTGATGTTCGTGCCCGGCACAAACGCGCCCCGCGCCGTGACCCCGACGTAGCCCGGCCGCCCGATGAACTCATCCACATCGTCGGGGATGCGTGCGTAGTCGAGAAGGCGCGCGGCGGCGCTGGAGAAGCCGAGGAAGCCGAGACGCGCGTACTCCGCGACGTCCTGCTGCGAGGCCCCAAAGCCGGCGCGCCGGAAGAGATGATCGAGTTCCTGTTCGCGCCCGCTGGCCATGGTTTCTCCGCTGAACCCGGTAGAGTGTGCCACAAGACCGGCGTACGTGCGACTGTGGCGACGGCCGCTGCCTCCCCTGTTTCTACCAGGTGGTGCGGGCGGGGTACTGCGTGACGAGGGGATCAGGCGTGAGGATGGTCAGGCCGTGGACGATCGCCTGGCTGACGAGGATCCTGTCGAACGGATCCCGATGCAGGGCGGGCAGTCGCGACACGTGGAGCGCCGATTCCTCGTCGATCGGCAGCGCCGCGAAGCCGGCGATCTCGCGCTGCTCGCGGACGAACCGGTCGGCGGCGCCGCGAAGCGACAGCCGGCCGGTTCCGGCTTTGATCACGAGCTCCCAGGCCGAGGCCGCGCTCACGAAGACGTCGTTGTCGGGCGCGAGCATCAGGTCAGCCACGCGGGCCGGAAGGCGGTCCGGATCCGAGACCGCCCACAGAAACGTGCACGTGTCGAGCAGGAGCCTCACTTGCGCCGCCGTGGTTTCGCGTCGCATGTCGCGCGACGTCCCGCGACCTTCGACACGTGTCCGGTGCTCACGGGACCGCCCTCGAACGCGTCGAGCAGATCATCCGGCAGCGGCTCGAAGAACGACGGAGGGATCGTCACGGCCCCCGCGGCGGCTCCCAGCCGCCGGGCAGCCGGCTGCGCGGCGATCGCCCGCAGCTCCGCCACCGGCCGGTTCCGCTTGCAGATCAGGACCCGCTCGCCCCGGCCGACGGCCTCGAGATACTCCGACAGCTTGGCCTTTATTTCAAAAATGTTGACCATGATCATGGTCATGATGATAGACCTTTTGGTGGCGCCTTGTCCATCCCCGCGTCACTTTCGCCGGATGATGCCCCGCAGCCGCCGCTGAAGCTCGTCGAGCACCCCCTTGCCGACGGCCCCCTTCACGTCCAGGGCGAAGGACGGCTCGTCGAGCGTGCCGGCGATCGTCAGCGGCAGCTCGATTTCGCCGCGGCTGTTGCGCAGGCCCGAGAGCTCGCGGACGCTGGCGATCCCTCGCGCGGATCGCTCCGCCGACACGGCGGCCACGCCGCGCATCGCCAGGGACCGGTCGGCGCCGATGCGCCCGGCGGCGCGCACACGCACGTGCCCGGCCGTCATCTCGAGATCGTCGGTCGTCGCCCGGCCGGCGGCAATCGCGAACGTGGCCGTCAGCCGTTCGAACCGCGTGTCGCCGCCTTCCGTCTCCGCGAGCCGGAGCACCCGATTGATCGACTCGAGCAGGGGAAACCTTCTGATCACACCGTCGGTGACCACCATCCCGAGCCGCCCCGACACGGTCTGCTCGAGCGGCTCGTTCACGCGTCCGTGCAGGGCGGCGTTCACCGCCGCGGTGCCGTCGAGCCGCTGGTCGCTGCCGTTCAGGGTCGCGAGAAAGTCGCCGACATCCAGGCCGCTCACGCGGCTGTCGATGGCCCAGGTCGCCGGAGCACGACCCTCGCCGACCTCGAACGTCACCGTCCCCTGATGCGCGCCGCCGGACATCTCGAACGTCATGGGCGCAAATCGGAGCCGGGAGCCGTCGATCGTAAACGGCGCCTCCACCTGCCGAAGCCGCAACGCATCGAACCGCACCGCCGGCGCATGCAGCGTGCCCTTTCCCGACAGATGCCGCGACCCGCGGTCCACCTGGACGACGCCGGCCAGCGAGGCGGACTCTTCGAGCCGCAGAAAGTCCGGCCGTTCGCTGCCCAGCAGTCCGAGCAGCACCGGCACGTCGTCGTCGGCGAGCGTCTCGGCGGCGAACTCGAGGCGAACCGCGCGTGCATCCGCGCGCGCATCGCCCGTGATGGGCGCCGCGCCGATCCGCCCGGTCAGGGGCGAGAAGCGCAGGCCCGACGCCTCGACCGTGACGTCGGCGTCGAGATCCTGGATCGTGGCGGTCTCTCGAAGCTCGCCGCCAACGGGTCCGTCGAAGACGCGCAGGCGTCCGCCGGAGATGCGCACGCGCTCGATCACCGGGGATCCGCCTTCGCCGGCGGTCGGCGCCGGCATGACGGACGGCACGTGCCAGCGGCCGTCCGCATCACGGAGCAGCGACACCGTGAAGCCGTCCAGATCGATCGTCTCGATGATGACCGTACCCCGCAGGAGGGACGCGAGACGAGGGAGGATCAGCACGCGCTCGACGGCCAGCGCCGGCGCGGCGGCGGCCGCGTCACCGAGCCGGACGCCGGTGCCCGAGACCGCGAGGCGCGGGAAGAGGCTGACGCCGAGCGTGCCGATCGACACCGGCTGCCCCAGAGTCGCCGACAGCCGCGCCTCGGCCGCCTCGCGCACGTCCGCGCCGCGCAGCACCTGACGGAGCGCGAGCAGCGCGATCAGCCCGATCGCCGCAAGCACCAGAACGACTCTCAAGATCCGCCGCATGCTCACACTGTCCTACGGTTAATCCCTAATCCCTAATCCCTAATCCCTAATCACGGATCACGAATCATGCTAATCGTTGGCCGGATTAGGGATTAGCGATTAAAGCGTTTCTTCCTGCCTTTCGCACGCCTGGCCGGCTTCGCACGGTCGGCGCCTCCCCAGTGTGCGAGGAACTGCGTCACGAAGGCATGCTCCTCGCTCGCGGCGACGGCCAGCGGCGCGAGGGCGAGCGCGACGGTCAGCGCCGTGTGATAGCCAGTCGAGCGCGACGCCGCGGCGCGCACGAACGCGGGATGCGCCTCGTTGATCCAGATCGTGCTGTCCACCAGCCGTCCGAGCTCGGTATCACCGGGGCGCGACTCGAACTGCACGAGCAGGCCGTAACGGACGGGACGTCTTCGCCCCGGAACTGACGATTCGGGCGCTGACGCTGAGGGCTTGCCCGCCGGAGCTTCAGCGGAGGCGGGTATGGGTTCTGACGATGGGGGCTTGTCCGCCGGAGCTTCAGCGGAGGCGGGTGCGGGTTCTGACGATGGGGGCTTGCCCGCCGTAGCTTCAGCGAAGGCGGGTGCGGGCGTGAAATCTGCGAACAGCGTCCCCGGCACGAGCTCATCGCCGCGGCCGGGGAGCGGGAGGCGCTTCTGGCCGCCGGCGCGGCGGTCCACGAGCGAGCGCAGCAGCGGGAAGTCGTCCGCGAGGTCCTCGAGCACGCGTTCGAGGTCGCGCTCGAGACGCACCGTGCGGGGACGCGCATCCGACTCCGGCGTGTCCCCCCAGACGGTCAACTGCCGCGACACCACTTCCTGGATCGCCTTCCGATACGCGAGATACGCCGCGCCGCGCGGACCGGATCTGATGAAGTCGTTCTTGCTGAGCGTCAGGCACGCGGCGAGGTCCGGCGCCTCGACGAGGCCGGTGATCCGGAACGGCGCGGCGGGCGACAGCCCGAGCCAGTCCCATCCGCGGCGGATCACTTTGCCGTACGTGCTGATCGCAATCCCGTGCCGGTCGTCGGGCAGCGCGACACTGTGCCGCTCGAGCACCGCGACGGCCGACGGCAGCCGCTTGCGTCCGAGCCGGATCGGCACCGTCACGCGCTCCCGAACGGGCACGGCTTTACGTGCGAGCGGCTGGCCGTCCACGTCGAAGACGATCCCGTGGGGATAGTGCCGGCGCAGCAGGTCGTCGAAGGCGGGATCGAGCAGCGGGTCGAAGTGCGCGCGGAGCGCTTCCTCGAGATAGCCGGCGTCGAGCAGCGGTGAAAGCGGGTTGGCGAGCTTGATGCGGACGGCGGTCCCGCGCGGGCCGGTGAGACCCGGTGGCGTAATCCATTTCCAGGGCGCGCGATAGCGGGACGCCAGGTGCCAGACGGTCGCGATATGCGTGGCGCCGCGCCGTGTCTCGGTCACCACGTCGCCGGCGACGAGGAGCGCGAGCTTGATCCCGACGCCCGCGAACCCGATCCCCTCGCCGCGGGCCTTCGTGCTCGCGGCGACGTTGTGGTACCGCCGCAGGTCCTTCCGCTGCATGCCCCGCCCGTCGTCCACCACCGTGAGCGTGGCGGTGTGCGGATCGGGCTGCAGGCGGATGCGCGTCGCGCCGGAGTCGAGCGCGTTGGCGGCGATCTCGGTGAGGATCGTCTCTTCGAGCGCGCCCGTGTAGGCGTCACGCAGGTCTTCGAGCAGGTGCTGGAGGTCGACGCGCGTTTCGCCCACGTGGGGATTATCGTCCGACCGTGGCCCAAAGTCGCCGGACGTGGCCTGAAGGGCCTGGATGGGGCGCGGCTATAATGCCGCCACCCGGCAATGCCCCAGGACCTTTCGCACTATCGCCTCGAGGATGAAATCGGGCGCGGCGGCATGGGCGTCGTCTACCGTGCGGTTGACATCCGTCTCGGACGCCGGGTGGCGGTCAAGCTCCTTCCGCCCGAAGCGACGACCGATCCCGGGCGACGACGGCGCTTCATCCAGGAGGCCCGGGCCGCCTCGTCCTTGAATCATCCCCACATCGTCACGATCTACGAGGTGGACGAGCACGACGGCACCACCTTCATCGGGATGGAGCTCGTGGACGGCACGCCGCTCGACCGGACGCTCGCGGCGGGACCGCTCCCGATCGAGGAGGCGCTGGCGTACGCGATGCAGATCGCGTCGGCGCTCGAAGCGGCGCACGGCGCCGGGATCATCCACCGCGACATCAAGCCCGCGAACCTGGTGATCACCCCCGACGGCCGGGTGAAGGTGCTCGACTTCGGCCTCGCGAAACTGATCGAGCGGCCGGCCACGGAGGCGACCGTCTCGGCGAACACGCGGCCGGGCACGATCGTCGGCACGGTGTCCTACATGGCGCCGGAGCAGGCGCAAGGACGCCTCGTGGACGCCCGGGCCGACCTCTTCTCGTTCGGCGCCGTGCTGTACGAGATGCTCGCCGGCCGCCGGCCGTTCACCGGCACGTCGGACCTGCAGGTGATCACGGCGATCCTGCGTGACGATCCTGCGCCGCTGCCGACCGAGCGGCCCGAGGTGCCAGCCGACGTCGCGTCGATCGTCGAGCGGCTGTTACGGAAGGATCCTGCCGCGCGCTATCAGTCCGCCACGGAGCTGCGCGCGGACCTCGCGGCCGCGCACGCGCGGATGACGCGCGCGCCCGATGCGCCCTGGCGGCGGGCCGTCGTGGTACCTGTAGCGCTGCTGCTGATCGCCGCCGCCGGTGCCGGCGTGTGGCAGATGAACCAGGCGCGGGGCGTTCGCCGCGCGCGGCTCGAACTGATGCCCGAAATCGAGCGGCTGCAATTGAGCTCACAGACGATGACGGCCGTGCGCCTCGCGCGTGAGGCGGAACGGTATCTCCCGGAGGAGGTTGCCCGCATTCGCCAGAGCTGGTTCCCCTTCCAGCTGGTCACCGAACCGGCCGGCGCGGACGTCGCCATCCGCAACTACGCCGACATGACCGGGCCGTGGGAGGCGCTCGGGACATCGCCGGTCAGGGACGTCCGACTGCCCTACGGCTACTATCGCGTGCGCATCGTTAAGCCAGGCTACAAGGTGCTGGAAGTGAGCGCCGCGCAGGGGCGGATGCCGGTGAAGCTCACCCCCGAGGCGGATGCGGCGCCCGGCATGGTGTTCGTGCCGGGCGGCCCGTATCGCATGGGCGTGGCACCGCCGGTCACACTCCCCGACTTCTGGATCGATCAGCTCGAGGTCACCAACGCGGCATTCCAACAGTTCGTCGACGCCGGCGGATACCGCGACGCGCGCTACTGGACGCACCCGTTCCGCGACGGCGATCGCATCCTGCCCTTCGATGACGCGATGGCCCGCTTCCGCGACACGACGGGACGTCCCGGACCCGCGACGTGGGAGCTCGGCACCTTCCCTGAAGGGCAGGGGGAGTTTCCCGTCGCTGGCATCAGCTGGTTCGAGGCGGCCGCCTATGCGCAGTACACCGGCAAGAATCTGCCGACGATCTATCACTGGTTCAAGGCGGCCGGAACCGACGAGATCTTCTCCGACATCCTGCAGTTGAGCAACTTCGACGGCAAGGGTCCCTCGAAGGCGGGCGCGCGCGCCGGTGTGGGCCCGTGGGGCACGCTCGACATGGCGGGCAACGTGAAGGAATGGTGCCTCAATGGCGTGGCGAGCCGCGGTCTGCGGTACATCCTCGGCGGAGGCTGGAACGAGCCGAGTTACCGCTTCGTCGAGACGGACGGCCAGGATCCATGGGAGCGTCGCGACACCTTCGGCGTCCGCCTTGTAAAGAACCTCGGGGACGCGGCCGGCGCGGCCGCGGACGTTGGCCGCGTGACGCCGGACCCCTCCACCCTGATCCCGGCGTCGGACGATCTGGTGGCCGTGTACAAGCGCTTTTACGAATATGACCGAACGCCTCTCGAGGCGAGAGTCGAGGTCGTGGACGACAGCTCCCCGCACTGGCGCAAGGAGCAGGTCAGCTTCAACGCGGCCTACGGCAACGAGCGCGTGCCGGCGTATCTCTTCGTGCCGAAGAACGCCAAACCGCCGTACCAGACCGTCATCTTCTTTCCGACGATGTACGCGCGCGTCGTTCCCTCGAGCGGCACGCTCGACCTGGGCACGTTCCAGTTCATCATCCGTAGCGGGCGGGCGCTGCTCTATCCGATCTATCAGGGCACGTACGAACGGCGCGGGAACGTGCAGCCGGGCGCCAGCGGGGCCCGCGACATGAAGGTGCACTGGGCGAAGGATGTCTTCCGATCGGTCGATTACCTCGCGACGCGGCCGGAGCTCGACATCGACCGACTCGCGTATTACAGCCTGAGCATGGGCGCGCATTTCGGACCGATCCCGGTCGCCCTCGAGCCGCGGGTGAAGGTGGCCGTCTTCGCGTCGGGCGGCCCGCAATACGGCCTGCCCCCGGAGGTGCAGCCGGCGAACTTCGCGCCGCACGTCACCGTGCCGGTGCTGCTCGTGAACGGGAAGGATGACTTCAGTGTCCCGGTCGCCGCGCAAGAGCGGTTCTTCGAGATCCTCGGCACGCCGCCCGATCGCAAGAAGCACGTCGTGCTCGACGGCGGGCACGTGCCGCAGGACATGCGCGGCCTGTTCCGCGAAGTGCTCGACTGGCTCGACACCCACCTCGGCGTCGTAAAGTAGGTGGCGAGCGCGCGCGACCATTCGCTCGACGCGCTGCGCGCGGCGATGATGCTGCTCGGCCTGGTGCTGCACTCCGCCGCCAGCTACACGGTCAACCCGCTGCGCGAGGTGTGGCCCTTCCGGGATGCGCAGGCGCACATCGGCTTCGACCTCCTCATCTTCGGGATCCACGTGTTCCGGATGCCGGTCTTCTTCGTCATGGCCGGATTCTTCGGCGCGTTGCTCTACCGCCGCGACGGCGCGTGGGGCTTCGTGCACAACCGGGCGCGCCGCGTGCTGCTGCCGCTCGTCCTGTTCTGGGCGCTCGTCATTCCCCTCGTGGCGCTCGGCTTCCTCTTCGCCGTGGGGCAGGCGGCCGGCGATACGGGACTCGTCGGGCTGCCGCAGGGATCGATCCTGCGCGAGCCGATTCTCGGCCATCTCTGGTTCCTGTACAACCTGCTCTTCTACTACGCGGCGGCCGTCATGGTCGTGCCGATCGCTTCGCGGCTGTCGGCGTCCGTGCGTGCCCGGGCGCACACCGCCTTCCGGTCGATCGCGACGAGCGCGTGGGGAACGGTCGCCCTGGCCGGGGCGACCCTGCTGTCGATCCTGCCCGGAAGTGAGCCCGGCATCGGGCTGTCCGCATCACTGATTCCGCGCCTGCACGTGCTCGCCGCCTACGGCGTCTTCTTCGCCTTCGGGTGGCTGCTGCACGCCCATCGCGAGGCGCTCGATGTGTACGCCGCGCGCTGGAAAGCCACGGCGGTCGCGGCGGCCGTGGCCAGCGGACTCTATTTGTACGTGCTCGCCGCGCAGCCGATCGACGACCCGAGGCTGTGGACCGTCGCGTCCATGGCACTGTGCGCCCTGGCGACCTGGCCGCTCGTGTTCGCCATCACGGGCTTGTTCGTGCGCCACATGCGGACGCCGCGACCGATCGTCCGCTACTTCTCCGACGCCGCGTACTGGATGTACCTCGTCCACCTGCCGCTGACGGTCTGGATCCCCGGCCTCCTGGCACGGAGTCCCCTGCCCGCCGCCGCGAAGTTCGCCGTCGTGCTGGCCGCCACGACCCTCGTCACGACCGTCACGTACAACTACCTGGTACGGCCGACCGTGGTGGGCGTGCTGCTGAACGGCCGGCGGTATCCGCGCGGCCTGCCGGGGCCAGCGCCCCGCGGCCAGCAGGTCCTCGTCTGAGAGGACCTTCGCGACGTGCGACGCGGCACGCGGCACGCGGCACGTAGGCTGTTGCTCGGGCGCCGCTGAAGGGAGCGCTGCCCCATCTCTCGAGGCCGGTCCGGCGGCTGTGGGAGAATCCCTGCATGCGTACGGACCGTGTCGGCTGTCTTCTGGTGCTCGGCGTGCTGTGCGGTCCGGGCGCGGCCCATGCGCAGACCGCCGCCGTCCCCGGCGCCCCGGTGGCCGCGGCTGTGAAGGTCACGGCGTCGCCGGTGCTCGACGGCGACATCCTGAACGAGGAGTTGTGGCGGCGCGCGCCGGCGGCCGGAGGGTTCGTCCAGAAGAACCCGACCGAAGGGGCGCCGGCGAGCCAGCGCACCGAGGTCCGGATCCTCTACACGAGCACCGCGCTGTACGTCGGGATCATCTGCTTCGACGACGATCCCTCGGGGATCATCATCTCCGACGCGCGCCGCGATTCCTCGCTCGACAATACCGACAGCGTCCGGCTCATTCTCGACACGTACCGCGACGGCCAGAACGGCTTCGTCTTCGGCACCAATCCCGCAGGTCTCGAGTACGACGCGCAGGTGATCAACGAGGGCCAGGGCGGCGGGGGATTCTCCGGCCAGCAGGGCGGATCCGGCGGAGGGTTCAATCTCAACTGGGACGGCTCGTGGCGGGTGCGTACGCGGATGCACGATCTCGGATGGAGCGCGGAGTTCGAGATCCCGTTCCGTACCCTGCGCTATCCCGACTCGCCGGTCCAGACCTGGGGGCTGAACGTCGAACGGCGCATCCGGCGTCACAACGAGACGGCGTACTGGGCGCCGCTGACCCGCCAGTACGACATCGCGCGGGTCTCGCGCGCCGGATCCATGCCCGATCTGCAGGTGCCGCCACAGCGCAACCTGAAGATCATCCCCTACGCGCTCGGCGAAGCCCGCGACGAGTCTCCGCGCAGCCGTACGCGGCTGCACGGCGAGCCGGGCGTCGATCTCAAGTACAGCGTGACACCCAGCCTGACGCTCGATGCCACCTACAACACCGATTTCGCGCAGGTGGAAGTCGACGAGCAGCAGGTGAATCTCGACCGGTTCAACCTGTTCTTCCCCGAGAAGCGCCCGTTCTTCCTCGAGAACGCGGGCCTGTTCGCGGTGGGATCTCCAGGCGAGGCGGAGGTGTTCTTCACCCGCCGCATCGGGATCTCACCCGATGGTCGGGCGATCCCGATCCTCGGCGGCGCGCGGCTCTCGGGGCAGGCCGCGCGCGGATTGAACGTCGGGCTGCTCAGCATGCAGACCGAGGAGGTCGCCGGCGTCGTGCCGGCCCACAACTTCACCGTGGCCCGGCTGCGGCAGGACCTCCCGAACCGGTCCAGCCTCGGCCTCATCGCGGTGAATCGTCAGACGACGGGCGGGCAGCGGCTCGGCCGCGACTACAACCGGAGCTTCGCGGCCGACGCGCGCGTGGGCATCGGCCGCACCGGCATGGTCTCGGGCTTTGCCGCGATGACCACGGCTCCCGGCGCGAGCGGCGACGAGCACGCGTACCAGGTGGTCGCCCGGCGCGACACGCCGGCGTGGGAGCTGAGCGCGGGCTTCACGGAGGTCGGCCGGAATTTCCGTCCGGAGGTGGGGTTCCTCACACGGTCCGGCGGCTTCCGCAAGCCGGAGTTCCTGATCTTTCACCGCTATCGTCCGCGCAATTTCCTCCGGCTGCAGGAGCTGCGTCCCCACATGTCGTATCGCGGCTACTGGAAGCCGGACGGCTTCCAGGAAAGCGGCCACCTCCACGTGGACAACCACTGGGAATTCAAGAGCGGGCACGAGGTGCACACGGGCGTCAACTTCACCCGTGAGGGGGTGGCCGTGCCGTTCACCATCGCCGGCGTGCAGGTGCCGGCCGGCACCTACGACCATCGCGAGCTGCAGTTGGTCGGGATGATGAACGAGGCGGAGCCGGTCGCCCTCCGCCTGCGGGCGACCGTCGGCGGATTTTTCGGCGGGCGTCGAGTCGCGCTGTCGCCGACGCTCACGGTGCGGTTCAGCGACGCGTTCAACGCCGAACTGGCGCTGGCGCGCAACGACGTGACGCTCCCGACGGGAGATTTCACGACGCACCTCGCCCGCGCGCGCGTCTCGTATTCCTTCACGCCGCGCACGTTTCTGCAGGGGCTCCTGCAGTACAACGACACCTCGGACCTGTGGTCGACCAACCTCCGTCTGGGCTGGCTTCAGCAGGCCAACACCGGCCTCTTCATCGTGTACAACGACACCCAGGCGTTCGATGAGGATCTCCGGTCCCCGGCGGTGGTGACCGGGCGGAGCCTGACGATCAAATACAGCCGGATGATCGACTTGCTGCGGTAGGGCGTCTGAGGCGGAGCCTCGCTAGTGGATCGTCGAGACGGCCGCGGGGCGGACGTGGCGGACTTCGCGGATCCT
>JBBECO010000183.1:0-2802 GCA_040881785.1 Vicinamibacterales bacterium | reverse complement strand
CCTACCGGATCTGGCGGCGCAGATGCCGGAGCTGCCGCTGGATCCGCTGGACCTGGAGCTGCCCGCGCCGGTGCGCGCGAACCGCGGCACGACGCTGGCCGGGGTCGGACATCTGGCCGCGAGTGGCCCGAAGCTCCTGCTGCCTAGCCCTCAGGGTCGACAACCGCTCCGTCAGCCGCTCGACGCGCTGCTGCGCCTGCCCCGCAGCGGCCTGCGGGCGCTGACGCGCCGGCTGCTGCGCGGCGCCGATGGATGGAAACAGCGCGAGGGCCGCAACGGCGATGGCCACTCTCGTGAGCATTCTCATGGGACGACACTCCATAGCTGCCGCGTCTCGTCTTGTTACCTTACCGGGACAAGGCTTCTGAGGGAATTAGACCGGCGCGGTGTTCCGGAAGTGACATCGACAGCCCCCGCCGCGCGTCACCTCGCAGACGTCGTCGCCGGGCCCTCGCCGAACACGTATTGGTTGAACCAGTCCCAGTTGTGTTCCATGGCGCCGCGGACGGCCTTCGGCTTGTTCAGGCCGTGGCCAAAGCCCTTGTAGATGATCAGCTTCACGGGCACGCCGACGTCCTGCAGGCCTTGGTACAGCTCGTACGCGTTCGGCGTCGGCACGCGCGTATCGAACTCGCCGTGCTGGATCAGGGTCGGCGTCTTCGCGCGCTTGATGCCGGTCATCGGCGACGTGAGCGCATAGATGGCCGGATCGTCCCAGGGCGTCGCCTTCAGATACTGGCGCGTGAAGGGATGGATGTCGGTGTTGACGTAGTACGTCATCCAGTTCGAGATGCCGGCGCCCACCGAGATGGCTTTGAAGGGCTGGCGTTCGTGCGTCGCGAGGAACGCCGAGATGTAGCCCCCCTGGCTCCAGCCCATGACCCCCATCCGCGCGGGATCCACCAGCCCCTGGGCGATCAGGTGATCGACGCCCGACAAGACGTCCCACGCGTCGCCGACACCCAGGTTGCGGACGTTGAGCGCGCGGAACTTTCCGCCGTAACCGGCGCTCCCGCGGTAGTTGGGCTCGAGGATCAGCGCCCCCTTCGCCAGCCACTGTTCCATGGGATACGGCCCGGCGCCCGCCACGCGCACGGGACGCGAAATGCCGGTCGGGCCGCCATGAATGATGACCAGCAGGGGATATTTCCGGCCGGCTACGAAGTTCGCCGGCTTGTGAAGGACGCCTTCGATCGTGGCGCCGTCCGTGCTCGTCCACGAGATCATGTCGCGGTTGCCGACCGTCCAGCCCTGGATCTGGTCGCCGAGGCTCGTCAGCTTCCGCGCGGCGGCGGGCGTCGCCAGCGGGGCCACGTACACCTCGGGGAATGTCTTGGCATCGCTGCTGATGTACGCGACGCGCGCGAAATCGCGGCTGAAGCTGAAGCCCCCTGGCGATGCGCCCGCGGCCGGTGTCAGCGCGCGGAAGTCCCCCGTGCCGGGATCGAGACGATACAGCCTGGAGCTGATGCCTTCGAGGCCACCGAACAGGATGCCCGCCGGAGACCACGCGAGCAGATCCGGGTTCTCGTCGAAATTGCGGCTGACGGCCTTCGGCATGTCCCCGCCGGCCGGCACGACGGCGATGAGGGCGTTCGCGTAGTAGAAATCGGGATTCGACATCGCCGACCGGAAGGCGAGCTGCCGGCCGTCCGGCGACCAGACCGGGCCGGTGTCGGGGCCGTCAGCGGTCACAACTTGGCGCACGCGGCCGTCGGCCACCGACACGATGGAGATGTCGGCCGTGTGACCGTTGGCGATGTTGGGGTCGATCCGATGGTCGAAGGCGATGGCGGTGCCGTCGGGCGACCAGCTGAAGGACCCGACGGTGAACGCGCCGCTCGTCAGACGTTTCGGCTGTGCCGGGGCGCTCGCCGACGGATCGACGTCGATGACGTGCAGATGGGTCATCCGGTAGTCGGCGTCCACGATCTCGAACTCCCCGTACTTCTTGTCCCGTTCTTTGGCCGCGTCGGATTTCGGCTCGGTCATCGTCAACGCGATCCGCTTCCCGTCGGGCGACCAGCGGAAGCCGCCGACCGCCTCCTCGGTATCGGTCAGCGCGAGCGCTTCGCCGCCGCCCGGGTCGATCAGATAGAGCTGACGTTTGTCGCCCCGGTCGGAGATGAACGCGAGCCACCGGCTGTCGGGCGACCACGCGGGTGAGACACTCGATTTTTTCGCGCGCGTCAGCTGCCGCGGTTCGCCGCCGTCGGTCGCCGCGACGAAGATTTCCGTTTCGTACGCGTTGTCGTCCCAGTTGGTCTCTCGGACGGTGAAGGCGACGTGCCGGCCGTCCGGCGACAGGTCGATGGCGCCGGGGCGCTTCAGCTCGATGATCTGATCGAAGGTCGGGACGCGCGCATCCTGGGCGCGGAGGACGGGCGCGAGGAGCAGGAGAACAAAAGCGGCGAGTGTATGGCGCATGGCCGGCATTCTAACCGGCCAGGGGTCAGACCGGGGATGCCCCGGTCCGACCCCGGCCCCCTAGCGCACGGTGAGCGGCGAATCGAACCGCACGCGGACGATCGTGCCGGCCGGCAGCTCGATGTCCTTGCCTTCGGTCGCCGCGATCACGCCGCCGCTGCCCACGATGGCGCCGATCAGCGCGCCCTTCAGCCCGCCGATGATGCCGCCGACGACGGCGCCGACGGCGCCCGCCGTCCCGACGGTCTTGCCCTCATCGAGCACGCCGCGGCTCTCGAAGATCTGCGTCGCCATGGCGCGCAGCGGATACTCGCGACCGTTGATCACGATCCGGTCGAACGCCAGCGACAGGCTGCCGCTGCGATCGATGTTGCC
>JBBECO010000182.1:0-2812 GCA_040881785.1 Vicinamibacterales bacterium | reverse complement strand
CGCTGCGCGACCGCATGGAGGTGCTCCAGCTCGCCGGCTACACCGAGCAGGAGAAGGTCGAGATCGCCAAGCGCTTCCTCGGCAAGAAGGCGATCGAAGGCAACGGCCTGGCCCCCGAGAACGTGACGATCCTGGACGAGGCGTACCAGACGATCATCCAGCGCTACACGCGCGAGGCGGGCGTGCGCAACCTCGAGCGCGAGATCAACTCCATCTGCCGCAAGGTCGCGCGCCAGGTCGTCGTGCAGGGCGCGGCGTTCAAGGAAGAGATCACCGCGGCCAAGGTCACCGAATATCTCGGCGTCCCGCGCTTCCGGCCGACGCTCGCCGAGGAGCAGAACGAGATCGGCGTGGCCACAGGGCTGGCATGGACGGAGGTCGGCGGCGAGATCCTCGTCATCGAAGCGACCGTCATGCAGGGCAAGGGCAAGCTGACGCTGACCGGCAAGCTCGGCGACGTCATGCAGGAATCCGCGCAGGCGGCCATGAGCTACGTCCGCGCGAAGACCGACGAGTACGGCATCCCGAAGAACTTCAACCGTACGACCGACGTCCACGTGCACATCCCCGAAGGGGCGATCCCGAAGGACGGTCCGTCGGCCGGCATCACGCTGGCGACGACGCTGATCTCGGCGCTGGCGAAGCTGCCGGTCCGCAGGGACGTTGCGATGACGGGCGAGATCACGCTGCGCGGCAAGGTGCTGCCGATCGGAGGGGTGAAGGAAAAGGTGCTGGCCGCGCACCGCGCGGGGCTCAAGACGATCATCCTTCCGAAAGACAACGAGAAGGACCTGGCGGACATCCCGAAGAACGTGCTGGACACGCTCGACCTGTACCTGGTCGATCACATGGACGAAGTGCTGAAGGTCGCGCTCGCGGAGCAGCCCACACGGATCAATCCGCCCGCCGAGACCGCCGTCCAGCCCATTGCGGACGACACGATTACGCACTAGCGCCTGCGGCCCGAGCGAGGCGCCGGAGGGAAGCCCGCCGCAGGCGGGCCGCCGAGCGAGAGCGAGCGGGGGTGGGGCCCCGCGAGCCCTGAAAAATGCAGACACAACAGGTCGTCCAGGGACCCCGGTAGTTGAAGATCATCTCGGCCGACTTTGTGACCAGTGCCGCGGCGGGAGGCACGGACCTCGGGATCCCGCGCGATGGGTTACCGCAGGTGGCGATGGCCGGGCGGTCGAACGTCGGGAAGTCGACGCTGATCAACAAGCTGCTGCGCCGCCCGGTGGCACGGACGAGTGCGGCGCCGGGCAAGACGCGGCTCGCCAACGTGTTCCGGATCACCGTCGAAGGGGGCGGACCGGGCCGCTGGAGCCTGTATCTGGTGGATCTTCCCGGGTATGGCTATGCGAGGGGTGGGGCGGACGCCGCGAAGGAACTGGCGGCGGTCGCCGAGGCGTATTTCCGGGAAGCGGCCCCCCAGACGTTTCTGCTGGTCGATTCCCGGCACCCGGGCCTCGAATCGGATCTTCAGGCGTACCTGTGGCTCACGACACTCGGCGTCGATCCCCTGATCGTCGCCACGAAGATAGATAAACTCTCGCGTGCCGAGCGCACGCGGAACCTCCGGGAACTCCAACGGATCTTTGGAAAACCCGCGCTGCCGGTATCAGCCGAGCGCGGCGAAGGATTGGAACAGCTGTGGACAACGATAGCAAGAACGGGCAGGGCCGCCCGAATCAAGGCGGCGGACGAGGGAACAACGACGTGAGCGCCGAGCGCCCCGACAAGGGCGGCGGGACCGCCGCGGCCGTCAAGACCGAGAAGAGCGACATGCCGGTCGTCGAGCTCTCGACGCTCAAGGAAATGAGCGTCACGGAGCTGACGAAGGTCGCCAAGCAGCTCGACGTGCCGGGCGCCTCGGGCCTCCGCAAGCAGGAGCTGATCTTCGAGATCCTCCGCTCGCGCGCCGAGAAGAGCGGCCTGCTCTTCTCCGAAGGCGTCCTCGAAACCCTGCCTGACGGCTTCGGCTTCCTCCGCGCTCCCGATTACAACTACCTCCCCGGCCCCGACGACATCTACGTGTCGCCGTCGCAGGTGCGGAAGTTCGACCTCCATACCGGTGACACGGTTTCCGGCCAGATCCGTCCCCCCAAGGACGGCGAGCGCTATTTCGCGCTGATCAAGGTCGAGGCGGTCAACTTCGAGCCGCCGGAAAAGGTCCGCGAGAAGATCTTCTTCGAGAACCTGACGCCGCTCTATCCGCAGGAGCGCATCAATCTCGAGACGGGGATCACCGACAATCTCTCCGGCCGCGTCATGGATCTCATGACACCGCTCGGCAAGGGCCAGCGCGGCCTCATCGTCGCGCCGCCGCGCACCGGCAAGACGATGCTCCTCCAGAGCATTGCGAACAGCATTACGGCGAATCACCCGGAGGTGTACCTGATCGTGCTGCTCATCGACGAGCGGCCGGAAGAGGTCACCGACATGCAGCGCTCGGTGAAGGGTGAAGTCATCTCGTCCACGTTCGACGAGCCGGCGACCCGCCACGTCCAGGTGGCCGAGATGGTCATCGAGAAGGCCAAGCGCCTCGTCGAGCACAAGAAGGACGTCGTCATTCTGCTCGACTCGGTCACGCGTCTCGCGCGCGCCTACAACACGATCGTGCCGCCGTCCGGCAAGGTCCTGTCAGGCGGCGTGGACAGCAACGCGCTCCAGCGTCCGAAGCGCTTCTTCGGCGCCGCACGCAACATCGAGGAAGGCGGATCGCTGACGATCATCGCGACCGCGCTGATCGACACCGGGTCGCGCATGGACGAAGTCATCTTCGAAGAGTTCAAGGGCACCGGCAACTCCGAGA
>JBBECO010000181.1:0-18312 GCA_040881785.1 Vicinamibacterales bacterium | reverse complement strand
CTGCGCTACACATCGGTGTACGCTGAGGCAGCCCATAAAGGGCTGCGCTACACATACGCGGTGTTGGACCGCCTCTGTGACGTGTAGCGCAGCCCTTTATGGGCTGCCTCTCCGTGCCGGCACGCCTACTTCGGTGTGAGCGTGAGCCGATGCGCCGCGGCCTTCTCGACGGCCTCCTTCGAGAACGCGAGGTTGAAGTACTTGTTGTCGGCCCAGGCCTGCAGCAGGTTGCCGTAGAACCGGCTGCCTGGCTGGCCCGACTGACCTGGAGTGTTGATCACCAGCGACCGGTCCCAGTTGGCGACGTCGAAGATCTCGCGATAGCTGGCGCCATCGGCCGCCACCGTGCCGGTGCCGCCGCTGCGCTCGACGGTGGGGAGGTTGAACGCCGGGACGAACGCGTGCGAGAACGCGCGCGTGTGCATGCGGCCCCAGCGCCACTGGGCCCGGTCGGATCCCTGAGACTTTTTCAGCGCCTCGACGGCGGCCTTCAGCCGCGCCTCCACCTGCCCGGACGCCGGTTCGGCCCCCTCGCGTCCGCCGGCCTGGCCGCGTCCGCCGCCTTCGCCCCTCCCGCGTCCGCGCCCACCGCCCGTCCCGGCCGACCGCCAGGACTCGTACAGCGCGGCGGCGCGGCTCTCGCGCGTGTAGACGGCATCCCACGCGGCGATCTCCGCCCGCGCCTGCTCGACCTCGGGGTCCTTCGACGTCCATCCGCGGAACTGCGGCAGATCCGCGGCGGCGCGTAGCGAGTGCGCGTCATGCTGCCAGCGCGCGTGGTCCTCCAGCGTGTACGTCCCGCCCGGCTGGATCAACTGCAGCAGCCGGTTGATCCTGTCGTACGGCGTGGGTGCGTTCTTGAACATCAGCGGCGGCGTGTAGCCCTTCGGCTGAACGTTGTTGTTGGCGGTCGCGATGAACCCCCGCGGCGGATTCAACTCCCGCGGCAGGTCCTTGCGGAAGCCCTGCCACTCGTACTTCCCGGTTCCGGGAACCGGAAGCCGCCCCGACCAGCCCTTGCGCGACGGCGTGAGGGCCGCGGCCTGCCACGAGATATTGCCGTCCACATCGCCGCAGACCAGATTCTCCGACGGCGAGTTCCAGTAGTCCGCCGCATCGAGAAACGCCTTGCAGTCGCGGACCTGTGAGAGCCGCAGGCCCGCGAGATAGGGCGCGGTGCCGCGCTCGTGCAGCGCGGACTTCAGCGCGTACGCGCGTTGGCTGGCGCGATCGACGTGGAAGATCGGTCCATGCCGGCTGAATCTCAATTCCACCGTCTCCGGCGCCGCTCCCTTGACCGCGATCTCCTCCCGGACGATCCGGAGCGGCTCCCACTGTCCGTTGAACTTCACCTCGTTCTCATTGGCGGGATTGAGTTCCTCGACGTACACGTCGTGCTGATCGGTGCCGACGATCGTGAGGCCCCATCCGATCCGGTCGTTGTGCCCGATGGCGACCCCGAGGAACGGCGGCTCGACGGAGCCGGCGACGTCCCAGCCCGGCGCTGTCAGGTGAACGATGTAGCGCAGCGAAGGGAGCGCGACCGTACGGTGCGGGTCGTTGGCGACGACCGGCTTCCCGGTCGCCGACAGCGCGCCGCTCAGGACCCAGTTGTTGCTGCCCGGCTCGGCCACGCTGCCGTCCGGCTGCAGGCCGGGCGACGCACCGGTGATGCCCGCATACTGCGGCAGGACGGCCGGCCGCGGCGTGCCTCCGCCGGCCCGCGTGGCGGCCTGCACCTCGTCGCCGATGATGGCCACATCGAGACCGTCGGGGACGGTCAGTTCCTCGAAGGGATCCGGATTACGGCGTCGGTTGGCGTCGGCGGCGCCAAGCTGCGCGACGCTGCGCGCGAGCGTCAGCTCGGCGTTGGCGTCACCGAAGGAGTTCTGCCGCAGGATGAGCGAGGCGATCGTCCACGGCTCCGGACGGATGCCCGTGAGCACGAACTCCACCGGCAGCGCGCCGGCAGCCGTCGCCTTGTCGATGAACGCATTCACGCCGGCCACATACGCGGTCATGATGCGCCGGGCATCGGGGTGATAGACGCTGAGCTCCGCATCGTCCACGGGTCCCCGGTACTTGAGAAGCCGCGCCTGGCGGTCGCGGGCGACGGCCTCGGGGCCGAGGACCTCGGCCAGCCGTCCTTCGGCGCCGCGGCGCCACATCTCCATCTGCCACAGGCGATCCTGCGCCATGACGAAGCCCTGCGCGAAATAGAGATCTTCTGTTGACTGCGCGGAGATATGGGGCACACCCCACCGGTCCCGGATGACCGTCACCGGCGCCTTGAGGCCAGGGGCCACCACCGTGCCATCGACCTGTGACAAGGCTGCCTTGGCCAGGTCATCGAGCCTGGGTGGGCCGGCCTGGCCGGTGGCCAGCACAACCGCGGCCGAGGCGAGCAGAAGCAGGGTGCGAATCATGCCGTGAGCCTATGCGATCATGAACGGCATGGGCAAGCGCATCGATCGGCGCGTCAGCATTGGCCACGTGCACCTCAAAGTTGCGGATCTCGAACGCTCCCTCGGCTTCTACGCCGGCGTCCTCGGGTTCGAGGTCATGCAGCGCTGGGGCACGTCGGCGGCGTTCATCAGCTCGGGCGATTACCACCACCACATCGGGTTGAACACGTGGGAAAGTTTCGGCGGCCAGGCGCCGGCGCCGGGGACCACCGGCCTGTACCACCTGGCCATCCTGTATCCCGACCGGGCGAACCTCGGCGAGGCCCTGCGGCGCGTGCGCGAGGCGCGGATTCCCCTCGACGGCGCGAGCGATCATGGCGTGAGCGAGGCGCTCTACCTTCGGGATCCGGACGGCCACGGCGTCGAGCTGTATCGTGATCGTCCGCGGGAGGAGTGGCCGCGGGCGGCGGACGGATCGCTGATGATGGGCTCCGCGCCGCTGGACGTGGAGGCGCTCCTCGCCGAAGCGACGGCGCCCGCGCCGGCCAACGCGCTGAGCGCGGCCAGCCGGGAACGCCTGCGCGAGCTGCGGACGCACCTGCTGGATCTCCACAAGGTGCTTCTCGAAGACTCTCGCGTCGCGTACGAGCTGGATCGCGGACGCGTCGGCACGACGGCCAACCTGCTGCAGCTCGTGATCCACGATCCCTGGTTCGCATGGCTTCACTCGCTCTCGGAGCTCATCGTGCGGATCGACGAGCTGCTCGGCAAGGATGCTCCGAGCACCGAAGCGGACGCCACCACGCTCTTCGAGGCGGTCGAAAAGCTTCTGACGGCTTCGGAGTCCGGAGATGGGTTCTCGCGCCGGTATTTCGACGCGCTTCAGCGGCAGCCCGCGGTCGTGCTCGCGCATGCCGGCGTGCGGCGCACGCTGAAGGCGCGCCGCGACTGAGCCGGGCCCGGATGCTATCATTCGGCCTTTGTGCCCGTTGACCCCAGGACCACAGACGCGACATCGGCGGCGCAGGCCTCGACCGGCTCGCCGGCCGACATGACGCCCGGCGTCCCGTCTTCCCAGCCCCCTCGCCCCCGGCGCCGGCTCGATCGCTCCATTGTCGAAGGTCCCATCGGGGCCGCGGTCTGGAAGATCGCGTGGCCCACGGTGCTCCAGAATGCGATTGGCGGCCTGCAGGGCATCATCGACCACGCGATGGTGGGGCACTTCGTCGGTTTCACCGGCAACGCGGCCATCGGCGTTAGCTGGCAGATCTTCCTCGTCGTCATCGTCTTCATCACGTCGCTCTTCACCGGGATGGGTGTGCTCGTCGCACGCGCTGCCGGCGCCAACGATCACGACAAGGTGAACCGGACCGTCTATCAGGCCTTCCTCACGGCCTTCGGTCTCTCCGTCTTTATCCTTGCGCCCATCGGCTACTTCGCGGCGCCGTGGCTGATCGAGATGGTCAACGCGACGCCCGCGGTGCGGGCCGAGGCGCTGCCGTATCTGCGGACGATGTTCCTGTTCAGCATCGGGATGCTGATGTTCTTCATGCTCACTGGAGCGCTGCGTGCGGCAGGGGACGCGCGCACGGGGCTCTACATCGGCGCGGCGATGACGGTGTTGAACATCACGCTGAACGTCATCCTGATCAGGGGCGCCGGACCGGTGCCCGCGTTCGGCACGCAGGGCGCGGCGCTGGGCACGGTGATCGCGAGCGGCGTCGTGTCGTCCGTTGCGCTGTGGCTGCTCCTGACCGACCGGCTCGTCGTTCACTTTCCGCGGAGCATGTCGTTTGCGCCCGACTGGAAGATCATCCGCCAGCTGTTCAAGTTCGGCCTGCCGACCGGCCTGCAGGGCGTCGCCATGAACGTCGCCGGTGTGCTGCTGCTGCGGTTCATCGGGTCGCTCGAACACAGCGCCGAGGCGCAGGCCGCGTACGCCGTGGGCTACGCGGAGCTGTTTTCGCTGATCACCTGGACGTCGGTGGGCCTGATGGGCGCGGCGGCGACCGTGGCCGGGCAGAATCTGGGCGCGGGACATCCTGATCGGAGTGCGCGCGCGGTGCATCTCGCGGCGCGGGTCGGGCTGGCCGTGGCGGCGTTGGTGGGAGCGCTCTTCCTGCTGATTCCCGACCTGCTCCTGGCGGCCTTCGGCCTGACCGATCCGATCGTGGTGAGGCTGGGCACGGAGCTGCTCCAGTTCCTGAGCGTGTCGGGACTGTTCATCACTGTCGCGCTGACCTACACCGGCGGCCTGCAGGGCACGGGCGATACCCGGAGCCCGCTGTTCATTACGCTCGTGTCGCAGGTGATGGTGCCGCTCGGTATCCTGTTCACCGCGCAGGCATTCTTTACGCTGCAATCCACGACCGTCTGGAGCGCCATTCTGGTCGGACATTTCTGCCGGGCCGCGCTGTCGGTCGCCAGGTTCCAGCAGGGCCGCTGGCGCCACATCGCGGTGGACTAGCAGGGCCGTGGACGATGACGGCCCTGATGGCAAATGGTAGATGGCCCATCCGGCAGGATTCATGGTTCAGCATCCTGCCGGCCCGGATGGCGGGCGGCTTGCGGCGGTGCCCGGCCGGGGGCGTCAAGATGAGATGGACACCTGGTGACCGCGGGCACATCGAGGATCGGCGAGGCCATTCCGTCAGGCGCGGGATCGTACCGCGGTGCGCCGTGCCGAGTGCTGAGTGCCGGTGCGGCGTGCGGGTAAAGGCAACCAGCGCGGACACTTCGCACGGGCACAGCACCGCGCACGGCGCACCGGCACTCAGCACTCCGTGGTACGATCCTGTCCGGATGGGCAGGATTCCGGCCATCGGCCGCGCAATTCCGCGGCGCGAAGGCCGCGCGAAAGTCACCGGCCAGGCGCGCTACATCGACGACCTGACGCTCCCGGGCATGCTCCACGGCGTCACCGTGCGCAGTCCCGTTCCGCGCGGCATTATCCGCGACATCCGCTACGGCACGGGCGTCCCCTGGGACGAGATCACGGTCGTCACCGCCGACGATATTCCGGGGCGCAACGTCGTCGCGCTCATCCTCGATGACCAGCCGTATCTCGCCGTCGACCAGGTCAATCACGCCGAAGAACCGATCGTTCTCCTGGCGCATCACGACAGGCATCTGCTGGAAGAGGCACGGCGCCTCGTCACGTTCGACATCGAACCCCTCCCGGCGGTCCTGAATCTCGACGATGCCCTGGGTGGCGAGCAGGTCATCTGGGGTCCCGACAACATCTTCAAGACCTACCTCGTCGGCCGCGGCGACGTGGACGCGGCGTTTGCCGACGCGGCGCTGGTGGTTGACGGCGACTACGAGACCGGAGCCCAGGAGCAGCTCTACATCGAGCCGAACGGGATGCTGGCGGTGGCCGATCCGGTCGCGGGGATCACGGTCTGGGGATCGATGCAGTGCCCTTACTACGTCCACAAGGCGCTCTCGGGTCTGTTCGGCGTCAATCCCGAGAAGATCCGCGTCGTCCAGATGGAGACCGGCGGCGGCTTCGGCGGGAAGGAAGAATATCCGTCGATCATTGCCGGCCATGCGGCGCTGCTCGCGTGGAAGGCCGGCCGCCCCGTGAAGATCATCTACGACCGCGCGGAAGACATGGCGGCGACCACCAAACGCCATCCCTCGCGCACCAGGCATCGGACGGCGGTGTCGAGCGACGGCAGGATCCTCGCGATGGACATCGATTTCGTGATCGACGGCGGCGCGTACTGCACGCTCTCGCCGGTCGTCCTCTCGCGCGGCACCATTCATGCGGCGGGGCCCTACTACACGCCCAACGTCCGGATCCGCGGGCGTGCCGTCGCGACCAACGTGCCGCCCCATGGCGCGTTCCGCGGGTTCGGGGCGCCGCAGAGCATCTTCGCCCTCGAGCGTCACCTCGATCGGGTCGCCGAGGCCGCGGGCCTTGCGCCGGAGGAGCTCCGTCGACGCAATTTCATCCGGCAAGGTCAGACGAGCGCCGTCGGGCAGGTCATACGCGAGCCGGTGGACATGGACGGGATCCTGTCCCGCGCGCTCGAGCTCTCCGGGTTCCGCGAGAAGCGCGCGCGCTTTGCCGCTGAGAACGCCTCGGGACATGTCCGCCGAGGCATCGGCCTCGCGACCTTCATGCATGGGGCCGGCTTCACCGGCTCCGGTGAAGATCACCTGGCGTCGATCGTCACCGTCGAAGCGACGCCCGAGGGGCACGTGCGCGTCCTGTCGGCGAGCACCGAGATCGGTCAGGGGACGATCACGATCTTCTCGCAGATCGCCGCCGACGCGCTCGGCCTCCCGGTCGAGTCGATCGAGGTCGCGCAGCCCGACACGTCCGTCGTTCCGAACAGCGGTCCCACCGTGGCGTCCCGCACCTGCATGGTCGTTGGCCGGCTGCTCGAGAACGCGTGCGACAGCCTGAAGAAGGTCCTCGAAGAGGCGGGCTTCCTCTCCGAACAAGCGCCGGACGTCGCCGAGGCCTGCCGCGCCTACCTGCGCGCGCACGGGTCGCTGCGTGCATCGGCCCAGTACCAGCCGACCGAAGGCATGCGCTGGGACGACGAGAAGTACGAGGGGGATGCGTACGGCGCGTATGCGTGGGCGGCCTACGTGGCTGAGGTCTCGGTGGACATGCAGACGTTCGAGGTTCGGGTCGAGGACTTCGTGGCGGTGCAGGAGATCGGGCGCGTGATCCATCCGGTGCTGGCGACCGGACAGATCGAGGGAGGCGTCGCCCAGGCGATCGGCTGGGCGCTGTACGAGGACGTCGTCTGGCGTGAAGGGCGCATGGCCAACGCGCAGATGACGAATTACATCATGCCGACCTCCGCCGATCTGCCGCCTATCCGGGTCTTCTTCGAAGAGGTTCCCTACGCTCACGGCCCCGGCGGGGCGAAAGGGATCGGAGAGCTGCCCATGGACGGCCCGGCGCCGGCGATCGCCAACGCCATCGCGCATGCGCTGGGCGTCGATATCCGGCAGATCCCCGTCACGCCGGAACGGCTCGCCGAGCTCGCCGAGGTCGCGTATGCCTGAGCGGCAGGCGCCGTTGCGGTTCCACGTGAACGGCCGCCCGGTCGAAGTCGACGCGCACCCGATGGCGCGGCTGCTCGACGTGCTCCGCACTCAGTTGCATCTCACCGGGGCAAAAGAAGGATGCGGGGAAGGGGAGTGCGGCGCGTGCGCGGTGCTGATCGACGGAGAGCTGGTGAACAGCTGCCTGGTGCCCGTGCTGCACGCCGAGGGGCGCGCGATCGTTACCATCGAAGGGGTTGCCGGCGACCGCGAACTTCACGCGATTCAGCAGGCGTTCATCGACCACGGCGGCGCGCAGTGCGGTATCTGTACCCCGGGGATGGTGCTCGCCGCCTCCGCGTTGCTCGAGCGCACGCCGAACCCGACACTCGACGACATGCGCACCGGTCTCGCGGGGAACCTGTGCCGCTGCACCGGTTACATGCGCATCTTCGAATCCGTCGTCGCATCGATGCGGGGGCCCGCGCAGTGAGGAGCTGGCTGACTCAATACGACATGCGATCGGCCTCCACCCTCGATGAGGCGCTCTCGCTGCTTGCGCGGGAGCCCGGTGAGTGGACTCCGTTCGCCGGCGGCACCGATCTGATGGTCCTGCTCGAGGCGGGCACGCTCGCGCACCGCCGGTTGCTCAGCATCTGGTCCGTGCCCGAGCTCCGGCAGATCACCTTGACGGCCGACACCGTTGTGATCGGCGCGCTGGCCACGTATACCGATCTCCTGCGCGATGAAATCCTGGCGGCCGAGTTCCCCCTGGTTCGTGCGGCGGCCCGCGAAACCGGCGCTGTCGCGATCCAGAACCGCGGGACGGTCGGTGGAAACATCGCGAACGCCTCGCCGGCTGCGGATCTTCCGCCGGCCCTGCTCGTGTACGACGCCGTCATCGAGATCGCCTCCGTCCGGGGACGCCGCCGCGTGGACTACTCCAGCTTCCATCGCGGCTACAAGCAGATGGACCTTGCGGCCGACGAGCTCATCGTGAGCGTCATCCTCCCTCGGGGGCGCGCCGGCTGGCGCCAGAGCTATCGGAAAGTTGGCACACGCCGCGCGCAGGCCATCTCGAAGATCTGTTTTGCGGCGGCGGCGGATCTCCATGAGGGGATCGTCCGCGACGTCCGGATCGCGCTCGGGAGCGTCGCCCCAACTGTCGTTCGCGCGCTGGCCACCGAGGCGGCGCTGCGAGGCCAGCCGCTTGGGCCGGCCACGATACGGGCCGCCCGGGCCGCGCTCATCAACGACATTGCACCGATCGATGACATGCGGTCGACGGCTGCGTACCGGCAGCGTGTTGCCGGCAATCTTCTCGAAGGTTTTCTTTCATGATGCGATTCATTGCGGGTGTGGCAGTCATCGGGATGGTCATCGCCGGTCCGGCGGCCGCGCAGGACTCCGGAACCGGTCAGTCGGCGGCCGTCGAGGCGGCGCTCTCTCGGGTGGCCCCGAGCCTCGTCCGGATCCACGTCGTGACCGTCAGTCACAACGATGGACGCGAGATCAAGCGGGAAGCCTCCGGGAGCGGCACGATCATCACCCCCGAAGGGCATGTGGTCACGAACCACCACGTGGCCGGCAAGACGCGGGCGATCATCTGCACGCTGCCGACGAAGGAAGAAGTGCCGGCGGACCTCGTGGGCACGGACCCGCTTTCCGACATCGCCGTCCTCAAGCTGCGGCCGGCCAGGCCCCGAACGTTCCCCGTCGCCAGCTGGGGCAGTTCCGCGACACTGAAGGTCGGCGACCGCGTGCTCGCCCTCGGCAGTCCACTGGCGCTCTCGCAGTCGGTGACGATGGGCATCGTGAGCAACACGCAGATGATCATGCCGGGCATGTTCTGGCCCTTCAACCGCATGACCCTGGACGGCGAGGACGTCGGCTCCATCGTGCGCTGGATCGGTCACGACGCCGCAATCTTCGGCGGCAACTCCGGCGGCCCCCTGGTCAACATGCAGGGGGAGATCGTCGGCGTGAACGAAATCAGCATGGGTCTGGCGGGTGCGATCCCTGCGGAGCTGGCGAAGGAAGTGGCCACCGCGCTGATCAAGGACGGGCGCGTGCGGCGCGGATGGATTGGCCTGGAGATTCAGCCTCTTCTGAAGTCCTCCAACGGGACGCGCGGGGCGCTGGTCGGCGGCACGATCGACGCGTCGCCGGCAGCGAAGGCCGGCTTCCAGTCGGGTGATGTGCTCCTGAAGCTCGCCGGCAGCGACGTGTCCGTACGCTTCGCCGAGGAGATTCCTCCCTTCAACCAGATGGTGATGCGTCTGGCGCCCGGAAAGCCCGTTGACGCCGTCGTTTTCCGTGACGGGAAGGAGCGGACGCTGCGCGTTACGCCTGACGATCGCGAGAGCGCGGCGTCCACGGTCAGGGAAGTCACGCAGCTCGGCATCACCGCGTCGAACCTGACGTCATGGTCCGCGAGGGAGCTGCGTCGCGAAGGCACGACCGGCGCCCACGTGCGAGGGATCCGCCCGGGTGGCGCTTCCGATCACGCGAAGCCCTCGCTGCAGCCCGACGACGTGATTCTCTCAGTGGACGGCGAGGCGGTGAAGGACGCCGATGCGCTCATTGCGCTCGCGGAGCGCGTGGTGCGCGACCGCACCGAGCCGCTGCCGGTACTTGTCGCCTTCGATCGGCGTGGCCAGCGGATGCTGACGGTCGTGGAGCTCGCGCGCCCCGGTCTGCAAGACCCGGGGATGGAAGCGCGGAAAGCCTGGATCCCGGTCGCCGTGCAGGCGATTACGCCGGAGCTGGCGGAGAAGCTCGGTGTGAAGGGCCGCGCCGGCGTGCGCGTCACCCGGGTGCTCGGCGGATCGGCCGCGGCCGCCGGCCTGCAGGTCGGCGACCTCGTCCTCGAGGTGGACGGCGATCCCGTCGAAGCCTCTCAGCCCTCGGATGCGGACGTGTTCGACGCGATGATCCGTCAGCGCAAGATCGGTTCGTCGGTCACCTTGACGACGGTGAGGGGCCAAGACGAGCGTGCCGTCACGGTCAAGCTGGAGAGCTCGCCGCGGCTCCCTCGCGAAATGAGGAAGTACGAGGACCCGAACTTCGAGTTCCGCGCGCGTGACGTCGCCGACATGGACCGCATCGAGCTGGCTGTGCCGTCCGGCGAAAAGGGTGTCCTTGTCGAGGCCGTGCGCGAAGGGGGCTGGGCCGCGCTGGCGCATCTGGCCGATGGCGACGTGATTCTCGCCGTCGACGGGGAGGTCATCGGCGACGTGGCCGCACTGCAGAAGAAAATGGAAGCGATCGCCGCCGCGAAACCCGACTCGGTCGTCATGCACGTGCGGCGCGGGTTCCGGACGTTCTTCGTCGAAATGCAGACCGGATGGGAGGAGCTGCCGTGAGACACGGGATTGCCGTCGGATTGTGTGTGGCGCTGCTGGGTGCGGGTCTCCCCGCCGAGGCGCAGGATCACCGTGACGCCATGCGCGGCGTGGCGAAGAAGTGGCAGGACGCGATCGTCAACGTCCGCGTGTCGCTGAAGGTCCGGATGTCGATGGGCGGCCGCGAGGTCCAGTCGATGGACGACACCGTCGAGGCGGTCGCGACGGTGATCGATCCGTCCGGTCTGACGGTGATGTCGTTGAGCTCGCTCGACCCGGGCGCGATGATGAGCCGCATCATGGGGGCGGCGGCGCAGGGCCCCGAAAAGATGTCCATCGTCTCCGAGCCCACGGACGTGCGGATCCGATTGTCGAACGGCAAGGAGCTGCCGGCGTCGATCGTGCTTCGCGACCAGGACCTGGACCTGGCGTTCATCCGTCCCACGGCAAAGCCGGCGGAACCGCTCACCGCGATCAACCTGCAGGACGCCGGCACGCCGTCCACGCTGGAAGAGCTCGTCGTTCTCGGACGGCTGGGCCGCGTCGGCGGGTGGGCCCCCTCGGCGCTCGTCTACAGCGTGGCCGCGATCATGGAGAAGCCGCGGACGTTCTTTGTGCTGAACGGTCCGGCCGGGACCGGCATGCCGGCCTTTCAGGCCAACGGCAAGATCGTCGGCCTGCTGACGATCCGGCAGATCGATCCCGGCCGCATGAGCATGTTCAGCATGATGGGCGGCACGGAAGGGGCGGGTGTCATTGCCGTCGTGCTTCCGGCGGCCGACGTCCGCGAGATCGCCGCACAGGCGACGGAGGAGAAGAAGTGACGACTGGAGAGTTTCCGGTCACGAAGACCGACGAGGAATGGCGGGCGTCGCTGACCCCTGAGCAGTACCAGGTGCTGCGGCAGCATGCGACCGAGCGCCCGGGATCCTGCGCGCTGCTGCAGGAGAAGCGCGCCGGGACGTTCACTTGCGCCGGCTGCGGCAATCGACTGTTTGTCGCGACCGGAAAGTTCGAGAGCGGCACCGGCTGGCCCAGCTTCTTCGCGCCGCTCGACGGGGCCGTCGGCACGACCGAGGACCGCAGTCACTTCACGGTGCGCACTGAAGTGCACTGCAGCCAGTGCGGTGGCCATCTCGGTCACGTGTTCCCCGACGGTCCGCCGCCGACGGGCCTGCGCTACTGCATCAACGGCGTCGCGCTCGAGTTCGAGCCCGCGGCCGGGGATCTTTAGTCGGGCAGCCCGAGGCTAACCCCGGCTAACTTTGGGCTTTGAGCTCTGGCCAGTCGAGCGCGTAGCCGAGGGCGCGCTTGACGTCCCGTTCACGACCCGGTGTGAGCACCCCGATCCGCTCCGAAAGTCGCGCCACTGGCACGACATGGATGTTGTCCAGGTTGACGACGGACCGCTGGCGGAGCCCCTCGCGTGTCCCCACCGCGATCTCCTGGGGAATGCCGCGGATCGTGGTGGTCACCTCCGCCACGATGACCTTGTTCAGATAAGCGTACGCGGGGGTTCGTGTCAGCAGCAGCACGGGCCGGCGTCCGACCGGCTGCGGCAGGTTGGCCCACCAGAGCTCGTACTGCCTCACCGCTTCGCTCTTCGACGTCGCGGCTTGGCGAGCGGCGTCCAGACGGCCGGTTCGAAGTACGGCTCGCCGATATCGGGCTGGCGCCCATAGGCTTCGGCGGTCTCGCGCTCTTCCAGATCCCACAACGCCCGACGGATCGCCGCTCGGACGAATTCGGACCGTTGCCGGTTGCGGCCCGGAGCCACGCGCTCGATGCGCTCCGCCGTCTCGTCATCCAGCTCGATCAACATGGACTTCATGTACAAGAGTATATACCGGTCCATATCATGTAACCGGGGGGGGGCCATACTGGCTTAGCGTGTGACGGCCCGCTGGACTCAGTCGCCGCCGAAGAGCGACAGCAGGTCCACGAAGCCGCCGCCGGCCTTGTCCCCCCAATCCGTCCATCGGCCCGAGCGCCGCTGCTCACCTCGAAGGCGTATTTCCTGCGCCCGCAGGCTGCGTTCCTGTTCCTTCAGGTCGTCGAGCTGTCGCTGGCGCGCCCGCTCCAGGCCGCCGTTCTGGATGAAGCGAACCACGTCCTGAAGCTCACCGGCGTCCAGGAAGGTGCCGTGCGGTTTGCAGACGTCGATGATCGCGCCGGAGATCCGCGCGAAGTTCACGCGGTGCATCATCGTGCCGCACCGCACGCAGGGGCGGTAGCTGACGCGCTGTTCCTTGACGCCATGGCGCGCCTCGTCCCTGTGCAGGACGGCCGCCTGGGACGCCCGGTCTGCGCAGATTCGCTCGAACGCCTCCGCATCGATCCAGAGACCGTCACAGGCCGCGCACTCCAGCACCGTGACTCCGCCCAGCGTGAGTGCCTGCATCCCACTCCGGCATCCGGGGCACCGCGCGTCAGACGGCGCCTCCTGCCGGTCCCGCCTGGCGCCGCACTGCTGGCAGAACGCGGCGTCCGCCAGCACCAGCGAAAAGCACTGCGGGCAGGCGACGGTGGCCAGCCGGGCCCGGCAGTAGGCGCAGCGCGGGGCGCCCGACCGCGCCGCTGCACCGCACTGCGGGCAGCGCAGTGATTTGGCGTCCATGAGCATTACAATCCTATGCCATGGGACTGATGGATTTCCTCAAAGGCGAACTGATCGAGGTCATCGAGTGGACCGACGATTCCCGCGACACCCTCTCGTACCGCTTTCCGGACGATGACAAGGCGATCAAGAACGGGGCACAGCTGATCGTCCGCGAGTCGCAGCAGGTGCAGTTCGTGTACCTGGGCGAGTTCGGCGACACGTTCGGGCCCGGCAAACACACGCTGACGACCGACAACATCCCGATCCTCACGAAGCTGAAGTCGTGGAAGTACGGCTTCAACATCCCGTTCAAGGCAGACGTCTACTACGTCACGACCCGCCTGTTCACGGGCAACAAGTGGGGCACGGCCAACCCCATCATGATGCGCGACGAGGACCTCGGGATCGTCCGCGCGCGCGCCTTCGGGACGTACGACTTCCGCATCGTCGACCCGCAGCTGTTTCTCAAGGAGGTCGCCGGGTCGGACCACAACTTCCGCCTCGACGAGTTCGCCGACACGATGCGCTCGCGGATCGTGAGTGTGTTCGCCGACGCGCTCGCCTCGGCGAAGGTGCCGGTGTTCGACGTGGCCAGCCGCTACGGCGAGCTCGGGGAGGCCTTGCTGCCGCTGATCAACCCGGTGGTCGAGGCGAAGTACGGGATCGCGCTCGCGAGCTTCATCATCGAGAACGTGTCGGTGCCGCCGGAGGTGGAGCAGGCGATCGACAAGCGCTCGAGCATGGCGGCCGTCGGCAATCTCAACGACTTCATCAAGTTCCAGATGGCCCAGGGGATGGAAAAGGGTGGAAGCTCGGGCGGGATGGCGACGGAGCTGGCCGTGGGGCTCTCGATCGCACAGCAGATCATGCAGCAGCAGGGGATGCCGGCCGGCGCGACGAAAGCCGCCGCCGCGTCTGCGGTCGTACTGCCGGACCTGCTGGCACCTTCCGACGTCGCGCAGGCGCTGGGTGTGCCGGAGGCCGACGTGATGACGATCATCGAGTCGGGCGAGCTCGCCGCGAAGAAGATCGGGTCCTCGTACCGCATCAAGCGCTCGGCCCTGGACGAGTATCTGGCCCGGTAAGTGGACACACGGACCGTCGCTGCGCTCGAGAAGTATCCGTGCGCCGCCTGCGGTGCGCAGGCCGAATGGAACCCGGCACGCCAGATGCTGGTCTGCGCGTTCTGCGGCACGGCGGCGCCGTTCACCGTGGATGCCGCGACCGGCGCGCTCGTCGAGCACGATCTCGTCACAGCGCTCCGCGAGCTTCCCGAAGAGGCCCGCGGCTGGCTGACGGAAACGCGCACCGTCCAGTGCCAGAGCTGCAAGGCCGTCTCGGTCTTCGACGCCGGCCGCGCCGGCCAGAACTGCGACTTCTGCGGGTCTCCCTCGCTGCTCGATTACCAGGAGATCAAGGCGCCGATCCGGCCCCAGGGTGTGCTGCCGTTCAAGGTGGACGCCGGCACCGTCCGCGAGCAGATGCGGACGTGGTTCAAGGGGCGCTGGTTTGCGCCGTCGAACCTTGGCGCCAAGGCGCTCGTCGATCGCATTCATGGCGTCTACATTCCCTACTGGACGTTCGACGCGCAGGCGGTGTGCCCCTGGGAGGCCGAGGCCGGGCACTACTACTACACGACCGAGCGCTATCGGGACAGCCAGGGACGCAGCCAGACACGGCAGGTCAGGCACGTCCGCTGGGAACCGGCCTCCGGCGTCGTGGAACACTTCTTCGATGACGAGCCCGTGCCTGGGACGCACGGCATCCGGCACGATCTGCTCACGAAGATCGAGCCGTTTACCACAGCCGAGCTCGTCGATTACGACACCGCCTATCTGTCCGGGTTCGTTGTCGAGCATTACCAGGTCGTGCTGCTGGATGCGGCGGAGCGGTCGCAGAGCGCGATGACCGTGACACTGCGGCAGATGTGCGCCGGGCAGGTCCCCGGCGATACCCAGCGGAACCTGCAGATCCACCCGGGTTTTTCGAGCCGCACGTTCAAGCACGTCCTGGTGCCCGTGTGGGTCCTGGCCTTCAATTACCGGGCGAAGGTGTACCAGGTGCTCGTCAACGGGTATTCTGGAACGATCGCGGGCGACTATCCGCTGAGCCCGTGGAAGATCGTCCTGCTGATCGTGGTTATCGTGATCGTGGCCGCGATCGTCATCATCTTCGGTCAGGAGTAAGTGACATGTTTGGGAAGCCGACGCAGATCCCGTCGAAGGAAGAGGCCCTGCCGGGGCGCGCCGAACGCATGCCCGTGCCGGCGTCGCATCACGTCAGCGGCGCGAGGCTGGAGGCGCCGTTTCCTGACGGCCTCGAGCGCGCGATGTTCGCGCTCGGCTGCTTCTGGGGCGCCGAGAAGAAGTTCTGGCAGCAGCCAGGCGTGTACACGACGGCCGCCGGCTACGCCGCCGGACACACGCCGAACCCGACCTACCGCGAGGTGTGCAGCGGCATGACGGGACACGCCGAAGTCGTGCTGGTCGTCTTCGATCCGAGACAGATCCCTTATGCCGAGCTGCTGAGGATGTTCTGGGAAAGCCACGATCCCACGCAGGGGATGCGCCAGGGCGGGGATGTCGGCACGCAGTATCGGTCCGGCATCTATTGCTACGACGAGGCCCAGAAGACCGCGGCGGAACGTTCGCGGGACGTCTATCAGCGGCAGCTCACCGCCGCAGGGCACGGGCGGATCACGACCGAGATCCTCCCCGCGCCGGAGTTCTACTACGCCGAGGATTACCACCAGCAGTACCTGTCGAAGAACCCCGGCGGCTACTGCGGCCTGGGCGGCACGGGCGTCACCTGTCCAGCTGGCCTCGAAGTCGGCTGAGCCTCCAGGTGCTGTAGGCCCGACCTTTATGTCGGGCGAGGACGCGGTGAGGGTAAAATTAGGGGCAATCGCCGCCGTCAACGAAGGGGCCCTAAGCCATGCCGCAGCACCGACACGCTTTCATCGTCGCGCTCCTCGCTGCCGCGTTCCTTCCTGGCGCCCCGGGTGTCGTGCAGCCCTTCGGGGCTGCCGCGGCCGACGGTGTAGCGCAGTCCTTCAGGGCTGCCTCGCCGCAGACCGCCACCCCGCAACGGCCCGTTTTCCGCTCAGGCGTCGAACTGGTCACGCTCGACGTGTCGGTCGTGGACGGCGCGGGCAAACCGATTCAGGGTCTCGGCCCGCAGGATTTCGAACTCGAAGTGGACGGCGCACGCCGCCGGGTCGTGTCGGCGCAGTTCATAAGGACCGGCCGTACCGAGGAAGCGCCGCCGGTCCGATCCGAGCATGTCACGACGAACGAGCACGTGATCCCCGGACGCCTGATGCTCGTCGCGGTGGATCAGATGCACATCCGCCGTTTGGAAGGGCGGGCCGCGCTTCAGGCGGCCGCGGCCTTCATCGACACGCTCGACCGCGACGACAAGGTGGCCGCCGTGCCGCTGACGCACGCCGGGGAGATCAACTTCACGACCGAGCACGTCGTCGTGAAACGGCACCTGGCGGCGCTCACCGGGACCGCCTTGCCGCCTCACGCGTTCTACAACATCGGTCTGACGGAGGCGCTCGCCATGAGCGAGGGCAGCCGGATCGCGATCGACCAGGTGGCGCGACGCGAATGCGGCGGTTCGCTCGAAGGATTCGATAACCGCAGGCTCGCGGAGGCGACAGGGATGAAAGACCCCTGTCCGGCACAGGTGGAGCTGGAGGGGCGGACGATCGCCCAGCAGGCGCGCAACGACACCCGCATGTCGCTCAACGCGCTCGAGCGGCTCATTACCAGGCTGGCCGACATCGAGGGACCGAAGACCATCGTCCTCGTCTCTGAAGGCCTCGTGGCCGAGCCGCAGTACTTCGACCTCAGTGCGCTGGGGGCGGCGGCGTACGCCGCGCGCGTCACGATCTACGTGCTGCAGCTCGAGACGCCGATGCTGGACGCCTCCGACACGCTGATATCACCGACGGCGTCTGCCGACGTGCACGTGCGCGGCGACGGGCTGGCCCGCCTGGCGGGCAGCGCGCGCGGCGCGCTCTTCAGGCTCGTCGGTTCCGATCCCCAGCCGTTCCGCCGGATCCTCTCGGAGCTGTCCGGGTACTACCTGCTCGCCTTCGAGCCGGAGGGGCGCGACCGCGACGGCGCCACGCATCTCATGGAGGTGAAGGTGCGCGCCCGCAAGGCCGTCGTCCGCGCGCGACCCAGTTTCCGCAACCCCGGCGTCCTCGCCCGTGACACGACCGAAGCGGAGCTCGTACGGCTGTTGCGCGATCCGCGGCCGGCGACCGGCCTTCCGCTGCGCGTCTCGACGTACGTCTACCGGCAGCCTGACAGTGAGGGCTTGAAGATCATCGTGGCGGCGGAGAGCTCCGTGCGGGAAGAGGTGACGGTCGGATTCATCCTCGTGAATGGAAGCGGTGTGATCGCGGCCAGCGACGCAGGGATGGCTCCCGAGGGACGCTACGTGGCGACGAAGTCGATCCCCGGCGGCCGGTACATGCTCAAGGCCGCGGTGATCGGCCGCGACGGGCGCAGCGGCAGCGTGGAACGGCACTTCGACGCGCGGCTCGCCAGCGCCGGTGGCGTGCGGGTCGGCGATCTGATGCTCGCCGAGCCGGCCACCGATGGCAGCGCCGCGCTCCAGCCGGTGGTCGTGTCGCTGCGCGGCGATCAGCTCGTCACCTATCTCGAGCTCTATGCCGCCGACGACTGGTCGCCGGGCTCCGATGCCGTCAGGGTGGAGGTCGAGGCCGGCGAAGAGGGGGTACCCCCGGTGCGGATTCCCGCCGTCGTGCAGCGCGCGGGTCCTGGGCGCTGGACCGTCACCGCGCGATGGCCGCTCGATGACCTGCCGGAGGGGGCACGCCTGGCCGTCGTGACCGTCGCCTTGCCGGGCGCCGAGCCCGCCCGCTTCACGCGCCCCTTCGCCGTCGAGCGGAAGAAGTAGAAACAGAAAAGGCCCGCCTCCG
>JBBECO010000180.1:0-2813 GCA_040881785.1 Vicinamibacterales bacterium | reverse complement strand
ACGGGACTCAGCTCGCGCGTGGTGCTGGTGATGAACGCCTCGTCCGCCGTCTCGAGGTCCCTCGGAAACAGCGTCGCCTCCTGCACGTCGATCCCGATGTCCTTGCCGACCTCGAACAGGTATGCGCGGGTGATGCCCTCGAGCAGTCCCGCCTCCGACTTGGGGGTCAGCACCACGCCGCCGCGGACCATGAAGAAGTTCGCCTGCGAGCACTCCGACAGCTCGCCGCGGTAATTGCACATCAGCCCTTCTTCGCCGCCGCGGCGGTAGGCCTCCTGCATCGCGAGCGCGTTGTTGAGGAGGTTGTTCGCCTTGATCAGCGGATTGACCGAGTGGGGATGGTTTCGCAGGATCTCGACCAGGTTGATGGCGATCCCCTGCTCGAACACGCGCGCCGGCGGCTCTTCGAGCGGCTTGACGATGATGACCGTGGTGGGTTTCGGCGTGGACTTCGGGTCGTAATTCAGCTCGCCGACGCCGCGCGTGAAGAGGATCCTGATGTACGCCTCCTTCAGCGCGCCGGCCGCCGCCACGGTGTCGTCGATCCAGGACGCCAGGTCCGCGTCGCTGAACGGCACGTCGAGATGGATCCTGGCGGAGGAGGCGCGCAGCCGCGCCAGGTGGCGGTCGTACAGGAAGGGCACGCGGTTGTACGTGCGGAGCGTCTCGTAGACCCCCTCGCCGTAGAGAAATCCATGGTCGTACACCGGCACTACCGCTTCGTTGGCCGGCTTGATCGTTCCGTTGACGTACACAGCGCCGCGAAGAGCCATCGACTATTCTGTCTCCTGAATTGACGCAGCATAGCACAGCGGATACGCTCAGCCCGATGCGTGTGCTCAACACTCAGCAGATGCGCGAAGCCGATCGCCGGACGATCGACGAGATCGGCATTCCGTCTATCGTGCTCATGGAAAACGCCGGGCGCCAGGCGGTGGCCGCGATGGAGGCGGCGTTCGACGGCCTGCCGCACAGCCGCGTCGGCGTGCTCTGCGGCCGCGGCAACAACGGCGGCGACGGCTTCGTCGTCGCGCGCACCCTGGTGCAGCGGGGGGTGGACACGATCGTGTTCCTGTTCGGGAGCGTGAGTGAGATCCGCGGCGACGCGCGCGTCAACCTGGAGGTGCTGGGGAAGATCGGTCTCACGGTCGTGGAAGTCACCACCGCCCAGGAGTGGGAGCTGCATTTTACCGAAGTGTCGGAATGCGACCTGCTCGTGGATGCGATGCTCGGCACGGGGTTCAACGGTTCGCTGACCGGGCTGCTCGAGACGGTGGTGGCGGACGTCAACGATCTCGCGGTTCCGGTTGTCGCGATCGACCTGCCGACCGGCCTGTCGGCCGACTCGCACGAGGTCAAGGGGGATGCGATCGAAGCGGCGATGACGGTCACGCTTGCCGCGCCGAAGATCCCACTGGTCTTTCCGCCGGCCGACCAGCACTGCGGCGACCTCGTGATCGCGGATATCGGGATCCCGCTGCCGCTGATCGACGAGATCGAGGGACCGTACGTCGAGCTGCTGACCCGCGAGCGCATGCGTGAGATCGTCCCGGTACGCGCCGCCGAATCGCACAAAGGGGACTTCGGCCGGGTGCTGATCATTGGTGGATCGATGGGGAAGACCGGCGCGGCGCACCTGGCGGCGCTCGGCGCGCTGCGGTCGGGCGCCGGCCTCGTCACCGTCGGGACGCCGAGGTCCTGCGTCCCGATCCTCGCCTCGATGGCCGCCGAATACATGACGCTGCCGCTCGAGGAGACGCCGAACGGCACCATCGATTTCGCGGCGCTCGATCGCGTGCTCGAGTTCGAGGCCGACGTCATCGCGGTCGGTCCGGGCCTCGGCACCGATCCGTCAACCGCCGCCTTCGTCCTGGGACTCGTCGAGCGCTCCGGCGTGCCGCTCGTGCTCGACGCCGACGCCCTCAACGCTTTCTCCGGCGATCCGGATCGCCTGATCGCGCGCGACGGCCAGGAGATCGTCGTCACGCCGCATCCCGGCGAGATGGCGCGGCTGGTGGGCCAGGCCGTGGAGGCCGTGCAGAAGGACCGCCTGAACGTGGCGCGCGACTTTGCCGCGGCGCACAAGGTCCACGTCGTGCTCAAGGGGCACCGGACGATCATCGCCGGCCCCGAGAACCGCGCCTTCATCAATCTCACCGGCAACGCCGGCATGGCGACCGGCGGCACCGGCGATGTCCTTACCGGGATGATCGCCTCGTGGTTCGGCCAGCTCCTCGATCCGGAGCCGGCGTGCCAGATCGCCGTCTACCTGCACGGCCTGGCGGGGGATCACGCGGCCGCGGATGAAGGGGAGGTCTCGCTCCTCGCGACCGACCTCGTCTCGAACATCGGCGACGCCATCATCGAGCTCACGGCGCAGAAGAAGGTCCGCCGCACCGAACAGTCGTGACCGCCGAGACCCTGACCACCAGCGAAGAGGAAACCTCCGCCGCCGGCGCTCGCCTCGGTGAGTCGCTTCAGGCGGGCGATGTCGTCCTGCTGTACGGCGACCTCGGCGCTGGGAAGACCGCCTTCGTCCGCGGGCTTGCGCAGGGACTGGGCGCAGCTGCCGATGACGTCACCAGTCCCACCTTCACGATCGTCCAGGAATATCCCGGCCGCGTGACGCTCTTTCACGTGGATCTCTACCGCCTCGAGGAACGCGAGGTCGATGATCTCGGCCTCGAAGAGCTCGTCCTCGGCGACGGCGTCGTCGCCATCGAGTGGGCCGAGCGCTGGCGCGGCCGGCCCGACGATGCGATCGAGGTGAGGATCGAGGACGCGGGGGAAGAGAGGCGGCGGATAGCGATGAA
>JBBECO010000179.1:0-2824 GCA_040881785.1 Vicinamibacterales bacterium | reverse complement strand
CGGGTTGACGCGCGCGAGGGAAGCCAGGACCGTGCCACCAGGGCTGTTCCCTAAGGTGCGGCGGGAAAGGACTTTGCGGCGAGCGGTCTCAGGCCGGCCCGTCCTCGCCTGTCCGGTTCCGCGAATTTCCGTTCCATGGCCGAACGGGCGCTGGGGCCGCAACGCACCTGCTATAGTCAGAGGCTGCCGTGACCGGCATTCGAACGACCGATCTCCGGGAATCCGATATGACCACACCCAACACATTCGCTCCGCTTTTGCCATCGGACTTCGCGTCGGCCTTCCCGGGCTCCCGCAAAGTCTTCGTGGAAGGACACGGGGTCTCCGTGCCGGTGCGGGAGATCGTTCTCACGAACGGGGAGACGCTGCGGGTCTACGACTCCAGCGGACCGCAGGGCCACGACGTCCATGCCGGACTGCCGAAGCTGCGCGCGCCCTGGGTGGCCTCGCGCATCGGCAGCGATACCGTCACACAGCTCGAGCACGCGCGCAAGGGCACCGTCACGCCCGAGATGGCATTCGTCGCCGTCCGCGAGGGGTTCGACCCGGAGTTCGTCCGCGCCGAGGTGGCGCGCGGTCGCGCGATCATCCCGGCCAACGTGAACCACATGGAGCTCGAGCCGATGATCATCGGCCGCAACTTCGCGGTGAAGATCAACGCGAACATCGGCAACTCCGCCGTCACCTCGTCCATCGACGAGGAAGTGGACAAGCTCCGGTGGGCGACGCTGTGGGGCGCCGACACCGTGATGGACCTCTCGACCGGGAAGGACATCCACGAGACCCGTGAGTGGATCCTCAGGAACGCCGCGGTGCCCATCGGGACCGTGCCGATCTACCAGGCGCTGGAGAAAGTCGGCGGACGGCCCGAGGACCTGACGTGGGAGGTCTACCGCGACACGCTGATCGAACAGGCCGAGCAGGGGGTCGATTACTTCACCGTGCACGCCGGGGTGCTGCTCCGCTACATCCCGATGACCGCGCGCCGCATGACCGGCATCGTCTCGCGCGGCGGCTCGATCATGGCCAAGTGGTGCCTCGCCCACCACCAGGAGAACTTCACCTACACGCACTTCCGCGAGATCTGCGAGATCATGCGGGCCTACGATGTCTCGTTCTCGCTCGGGGACGGCCTGCGCCCGGGATCCATCGCCGACGCCAACGACGAGGCGCAGTTCGCGGAGCTGAAGACACAGGGGGAGCTGAACCGGATCGCCTGGGAGTTCGGCGTCCAGGTGATGAACGAAGGGCCCGGCCACATCCCCATGCACCTCATCAAGGAGAACATGGAGAAGCAGCTCGAGTGGTGCGATGAAGCGCCGTTCTACACCCTGGGGCCGCTCACCACCGATATCGCGCCGGGCTACGACCACATCACGTCGGCGATCGGCGCCGCGCAGATCGGCTGGTACGGGACGGCGATGCTCTGCTACGTGACGCCGAAAGAACACCTCGGCCTGCCGAATCGCGACGACGTCAAGGCCGGCGTCATCGCTTACAAGATTGCCGCGCACGCCGCCGACCTCGCCAAGGGTCACCCCCGGGCGCAGGCCTGGGACGACGCGCTGTCGAAGGCGCGGTTCGAGTTCCGCTGGGAGGACCAGTTCAACCTGGCGCTCGATCCGGTCACCGCGCGCGCCTACCACGACGCGACCCTGCCGGCCGACGGCGCCAAGGTGGCGCATTTCTGCTCGATGTGCGGCCCCAAGTTCTGCTCGATGGAGCTGACTCAGCAGGTGAGAAAAATGGCGGCCGAGGGAATGGAAGAGAAGGCCCGGGAGTTCAGGGAGAAGGGCAGCGCGATCTACCTCAAGGCGGATTGAAGCTGGTATAGTCCCGCGGATGGTTTTCAGTTTGGGAGGAGTTCAGATGAAGAAGTTGTTTCTGCTTGCGGCGGCGTTGGCGTTCGTGACGGTCGGAGGCCTGCAGGCTGCGGCCGAAGAGACCTGGAAGGGCACCATCGGCGACTCGATGTGCGGCGTGAAGCACTCGGCCGACAAGCACGGCGACAAGGCGTCGGATCACCGCGTCTGTGTCGAGAAGTGCATCAAGGGCGGAGGCGAGTACGTCCTCCTGACCGCGGACGGCAAGGCGATGAAGATCGCGAACCAGACGTTCGAGGGGCTCGCCGCGCACGCGGCCCACGAAGTGATCGTCACCGGCGAGATCAAAGACGACGCGATCGTGGTCTCGAAGATCGAAATGCCGAAGACCGACAAGAAATAAGGCACCCATGTCGGAAGGCGCAATGGGTCGGGATTCCGACCTGTTGCGCTTTTTTTGTGCCTCTAGATGCCCACGATCAGCGGCCGGCCCCCGGCGGGTTCGGCACGACCTGGATGATGGTCGGGAACCGTGCCGGTTCCGCGCCGCGCTTCGGATTCAGATAGCCGCCCGTCCCGCCCCACGTGTAGTCCTTCACCGTCACGCTCGGCTGAAACGCCATGGTCTCTTCACGAAAACGGCCGAGATCGAACTGGTGGACCGGCGGCTGCTCGAAAACTTCGTCACCCCGTTGCCGAAGCGTATTCCGGAAATACTGCACGATCTCGGCGTACGGCGTCATGGTGCCGTACAGGTAATACCGCTGCCCCTTGCCGGCGTCGTAGGACGTGATGAACTGCGCGGCCGGGTACATCATGACGCCGAGCGACCCTTCCGGCGGTTCGCCGGCGTCCTGTGGTGGAGCGACGGCCGGTGGCGCGTCCGCCGGGGGGGCGGTGCGCGGCGGCAGCGGCGACACCGGTGTGGCCGGTGAACCCGGCTTCGGGAACGGGAGCGGCACCTGCGCCGTCGCGACGGTGACCGCGCCGGCGAGGACGAG
>JBBECO010000178.1:17301-18375 GCA_040881785.1 Vicinamibacterales bacterium | reverse complement strand
GATTTCAGCGTGCAGCGCAGTTCGGCCGGCAGCTCCTCGTCCTTGATCGTGCGCAGCAGCGAGACGGTCGATTCATAGGTCTTGAGCTGCGCGACGCAGCGGGGACATGCCGCCAGGTGACGCTCGAGCGAGGCGTGAACACCTGGCGGCAGCTGATGCTCGACGAAATCGGCGAGCAGCCCCACCAGCTCCCGGCACTTCTTCATTGTCCCCTTACTTCAGCATTCAGCCTTCAGCATTGCACGCGTCAGAAGTCATACCCGATCCACATGGCGAACCGGGGCTTGCGGAACCACTCGCTGCCGCTCGTGCCGTTGACGAGGCCCTGGTAGCTGAACACGAAGTTCTCGTAGTCCTTGTTGAACAGGGTGCGCCAGGACCAGTCGAAATGAATCGGGAAGCCGAGCGCGAACGTCTCGAGACCGATCCCGTACGACGCCCGGCCGTCCACGAGCTTGAATCCGGGGATCGCGAACGCCTGGCCGAAGACGGGCCGCGCGACGCCCGGCAGCGCATTCGGGTCCTGCTCGACGCCGAGCAGCGGCGCGTGAATGACGTCGTCATTGGTCCACACCTTCATCGGCCGGCCATCGTAGCCGGCCGCACCGAGGTTGGCGAAGAACACGCCGCGCAGACCGCCGACAACGCCGAAGGGGGTCAGCGCCGCCTCGATGATCGGGAATCGCAGCTCGGCGTTGGTGAAGAACGCTTTGTTGCCGAGGAACTCCAGGTAGTCGTAGCCGCGCAATTCGGAATTGCCGCCGAAGTACATGTAGCCGGGGAAGTCCCCCCAGCTCTGGAAGCCCCGCGCCCGGAAGGCGAGCACGCCGTTGCTGGCGATGCGCTTGTAGTAGCGGGCGTCCACTTCGGCCGTCTGCCGGCCCAGCAGCCGGCCCGTGGAGGGGGCGAATTCGTACGCCAGCCGCACGGTATTGCCGGCCAGCGGCCCGTATTCCCGGAAGACCGTCGTTTCCTGGATGTACTCGATGCCGAGCGGCATGAAGTTGCCGCTGCTGAAGAGCCGCCGGCCGTAGCGCTCCTCCTGGAACTGGTTGGCGACGTCCTGCAGGTCCT
>JBBECO010000178.1:16063-17201 GCA_040881785.1 Vicinamibacterales bacterium | reverse complement strand
AGGTTGATGTACGACCCTGAGAGCGTGCGGTACTGCGACACCGAGGCGGCGAAGAAGTTGAACTGCTTGTCGCCGAGGACGTCGGTGAAGGTCACCTGCGTGCCGCCGAACAGGTCGCCGCCGCTCGTGACGCCGAGGTTCACGGGCGGCCGCCCCTCCAGGAACATCTTCTCGAAGGTGCCCTTGGTGCGCACGTTGCTCTGGATCAGCGTGTGCGTCAGCGGCGGCTGGAAGTCGATCACCGGGCCGGGCGACCCGAAGTCGGCGCTGGCCACGGTGTGCAGCGGCTCGGTGCGCGTCAGGGTGTGAATGCCGTACTCCCCCTTGTAGTAGGTCACGAACGCGATGCGCGGCTCTTTCTGGTCGCGCAGCACGACGGGCGAGACGTTCGCGGTCAGCGTGTCGGTGAACTGGCGCAGCTCGCCGGTCTTCAGGCTCAGCGTCCAGATGTTGTAGATGTTGCCGTTGCGCGCCATCTCGGGATCGAGCGGTTCGTTCGGGTTCGTCGCGGTTGACGAAAACACAATGGTGTCGTCATCGATGAACTGCGCGCCGCCGTCGTCATGGGTGCCGAACGTGATCTGCTTCTTGGCGCCGGTCGCGAGGTCGAGCGAGAACAGCTTGTCGTTGCCGCTGATGCGGGCGAGGTAGATGAGCGACTTGCCATCGGGCGCGTAGGTCGGCGCGTAGCTGCCGAACTGGTCATTGGTGACGTTCTTCACGTCGCCCGTTTCGACGTCGACGATGAAGATGTCGCCGATGGCGTTGCTGAGCGCCGAGAAGGCCACATGGCGGCCGTCGGGGCTGATGTCCGGCGACTCGGGCATGTCCACCGACCGCAGCTGGATGCGCTTCTCGATCTTCTTCGTGACCGCGTTGTGCAGGATCAGCGTCTTGTGCTTTTCGGTCCGGACGAAGTACGCAATCCGGTCGCCGCTCGGGGCCCACGACATCCAGGACACGGCATTGTTGCGGAACCCGCCTGGCGTGACGAGGTACTCGTAGCCGCGGTCCTTGTTGAAGCCGCTGGTCAGGTTGCCGAGCACCTTGCTGTCCTTGGTCGACATCAGAATGATGTCGAACTCCTGATCCTTGCGGTTGCCGGCGAAGACCGCCATCATTTCCCCCGACGGCGACG
>JBBECO010000178.1:0-15963 GCA_040881785.1 Vicinamibacterales bacterium | reverse complement strand
ACGGGAGCCGGCCGTCCACGAACGCCTGCATCTGGGAATCGCTCATCGAGGGAATGTTGTCCGAGACGGCGGCGTCGCGGACCGTCATGAGGTCGAACGGGTTCCAGTAGCCCGTCATGTGATCGGAGAGGCCTTCATCCACCCACAACGGCAGGCCGCGCCGCAGCAGCGAGCGCGGGATGATGTCGAACTCGAAGATGTGGGTGAGCTCGTGGGTGATCAGCCGGTAGAGCGAATCGGACGGCTCATCGATCGGCAGGACCATCCGGTCGCGATACGGTTCGGCGAAGGCGAGGACCCCTTCCGGGAGCTCCATCGGCTCGATGTTCTGCTGCTGGAATTCGCTCTGGGTCTTGTAGAGCACCATCGGCACCCGGAAGGCCAGATCGTGCTTGAGGTCGGCGCTGACCTGCTGGTACGCGCTTTCCGCGTAGCTGGCGATGCGCTCGAGGTGGGTCTCCAGCTCCGGATAGTAGTAGATCTCGTAGTGGTCGGTCGTGTAGATTTTCCACTTGAAATCGTCGTACCGGATGCGGTTCTTTCCGAAGTACGGCACATACGAGGTCTGGGCGTAGGCCTCGAGACCGGCGCCAAGGATCAGGGCCAGCGTCAGGAGAGCGACGCCGACGGGCGCGGGGGTGCCGCGCGTGCTGCGCGTGCGCATGATTCACCTCGAAAGCAGCGAAGGGTAACGATCGCCGCGATGTTACTGTAGCTAGGACGGTTGCCGCAATGGAGAGGTCCCCGGCAGGCGCGCCCGGAGCAATCCCTGTGCCCCGGCTGGACGTCGCCCCCGCCGGCCCGATTGCCGGACGGAGCCCCTGGGACTGTCCCCTCGCGGGGATCCAGCCGTCCCTTGGCGGCTACAATCAAGGAATAAAGGACGCCATCTCTGGGGTTCTCTCACGTGAGCGTCCGACCGTGATCGATTACTCAATGGTTTTCCGACGACGCTCCGCGCCCGGAGGGGCGCCTGCTCCGGGCGCAGACGACCCCTTTACCGTCGAGGCCCTGTCCTACGTGGACAGCCTCTATGGCACGGCTCTGCGGCTGACGCGTCGGGCCGCCGACGCCGAGGACCTCGTGCAGGAGACGTATCTGAAGGCCTTTCGCGCGTCGTCGCAGTTTCAGCGCGGCACGAACCTGAAGGCCTGGCTGTTCACCATCCTGCACAACACGTTTCGCAACATGCGGCGGCACGACGGGCGCAACCCGATCGACGTGGACAGTGACGTCGTGGAGCAGGCCGAAGCGGCGGGCGGACAGCAGCAGAATCCCGAGCAGCTGCTGACGCGCGCGACGCTCGACGCCGATCTGCAGGCGGCGCTGGACGATCTGCCCGGGGCGTTCCGCCAGGCCGTCTGGCTGCGCGACGTCGAGGAGTTCACGTACGCGGAGATCGCCGGGATGATCGACGTGCCCATCGGCACGGTGATGTCGAGGATATCCAGAGGACGACGGATGCTGTTTGATCGTGTGTCGAAGGTCAGGGCGGGGGCCGCATGAGCGAGCCGGTACGCGATCCGCGGACGCACGAGTGCCGCGCGTGCGAGGCGCTGCTGGCGTCGTACGTGGACGGGGAGGCGCCGGCGTGCGACTGCGAGCGGCTCGAGAAGCACCTCGAGGCGTGCGGCTGCTGCCGCGACTGGCTGGGGCGCGAGCAGGCGGCGCGGGACGCGCTGCGGGCGCGGCGCGGCGCGCTGCGCGACGACGCCCCGGAGGGTCTCAAGAGGCGGTGTGCCGCGTACGCGGCGCTCACTCCCGCGGCCACGGGGTCCGGCCGGTCCGTCGAACGCGCGCCCCTCTACCGCCGCTGGGTGCCGGTGTCCATCGCCGCGACCGTCCTGCTGGCGGTGGCGGCCGTGTTCGCCCTCGGCGTCACGAACAAGGTCGAAGCGCTGGCCGTGCAGGCCACCGTCGATCACATGAAGTGCTCGCGCTTCAATACGCCCCCGGGCCTGGCCGATCCCGCCGCCGCCGCGCGCCAGTGGCAGGCGCGCTTCGGCTGGCCGCTTCGGTTGCCGGCCTCCGCGGAGGACGGCGGCCTCACGCTTCGCGGCGTGCGCCGCTGCGCCGTCACCGACGGCCGCGTCGCGCATCTGATCTACTCCTGGATGGGCGAGCCGCTGTCGGTCTACGTCCTGCCGAGGCAGACGCTCGGCGAGGCGGCCCAGTACGTCCGCAGTTTTCAGCATGAGTCGGTCATGTGGTCACAGAGCGACCGCACGTATATCATCGTGACAGGGCGCCCGCGTGATGCGGCGCTCGACGGCGTGGTCGCGCATGTGCGCGCCGCTGCCTATTGAGGACGACATGAACAAAGGGAAATGGATCATTGCCGCCGCCGCGGCACTCGCGCTCGGGGTGCTCACACTGCCGGTGTTTCTGACGGGCGGCGGCGACGATCCGCACGAGCTGGCGGCCAGCAACGGTGTGCCCTCGGCCGCGTCGTGCAAGGCGGAGGGGCCGGCGAATCTCTCCCTGACGCTGAAGGACATGAACGACGCCGACTACAAGCTGTCGGACCTGAAAGGGAAGGTCGTGCTCGTGAACTTCTGGGCCTCGTGGTGCGCGCCGTGCCTGGCCGAGATCCCGGAGTTCATCAAGGTCCGCGAGGAGTACCACGACAAGGGCTTCGAGATCATCGGCATCTCGACGGACGACAACGCGGCGCAGTTGCGCGATTTTGCGGCGAAGTACAAAACGAACTATCCGCTGCTGCAGGTGACCGGTGAAGCCGAGGACGCGTACGGTCCGGTGTTCGGGCTGCCCACGTCGATCATCGTGGCGCGCGACGGCTCGGTGTGCAAACGCCACTTCGGACCGCTCTCGAAGGAGCAGCTCGAGAAAGAGATCAAGTCGCTCCTGTAGTAGAATCAACGACAGGATGCTGAAGGGATTCACACACGCGCGCCTTGCCTGCGGATGCACGATCGGGTTCCGCGCAGGCGTCGAGGGCAGCCCCGTCACTGTCGTCGTCGACCTGAAAGGGCCGGGCTGCCCGCTGTCGCTGCACGTGCGTGAGCTGCCGCTCTTCGATCACCGCGAAGCGCTGCGCATGCCGACGCGCTCGCTCCCGCCGCTCGAAGAGGACTACGAAGAGTCGTAGAAACCAGGAGACAGAAGGCAGAAGACAGGAGACAGAATTTCGGAGCAACATCCGATCCTGTCAATGGCGCCGCAGCGTCCGCTGCCGCCTCGATTCAGGTTTTGGTCCCTGATTTCCCCGTATTCTTCCTCCTGTCTTCTGTCTCCTGTCTTCTGTCTCCTGACTCCCGTCCCGCGTCTTTCAGCCCGCGCCGCAGCAGGAACTCGATCTGGCCGTTCAGGCTGCGCAGGTCGTCGTCGGCCCAGCGCTGAACGGCGTCGAGGATGTCGCGGTCGATCCGCAGCAGGAACGGTTTCCGGTCGGCCACGGTGCCTACTGATAGATCGTGCCGGTGTTGATGATCGGTTGGGTGGACTTGTCGCCGCACAGCACGACCAGGAGGTTGCTGACCATCGCCGCCTTGCGCTCGTCGTCGAGATTGACGATCTCGCGCTTGCTGAGCATCTCGAGCGCCATTTCGACCATGCCCACGGCCCCTTCGACGATCCGCTGACGCGCGGCGATGATGGCGCCCGCCTGCTGGCGCTGCAACATGGCCTGCGCGATCTCGGGCGCGTACGCGAGGTGGCTGATCCGCGCCTCGAGCACCTCGACGCCGGCGCGGGCGAGACGGTCCTGAATTTCCTTCTTCAGATGATCTGCGACGACCTGGGTCGTGCCCCGGAGCGACACGGTGTGCTCGTCGTGCGCGTCGTAGGTATAGCTCGTCGCCAGGTTGCGCAAGGCGGATTCGCTCTGGACCATGACGTAGTTGTTGTAGTCGTCCACCTCAAAGACCGCCTCGGCCGTGTCGATCACTTTCCAGACGACCACCGCCGCGATTTCGATCGGGTTGCCCTCGTTGTCGTTGACCTTCAGCTTCCCGCTCTCGAAATTGCGCACGCGCTGCGAGACGCGCTTCTTCGTGTAGAAGGGGTTGGCCCAGCGCAGCCCCGCGTTCTTGGCCGTGCCGACGTACTTGCCGAAGAACTGCAGGACCTTGCCCTCGTTGGGATTGACCACGAAGAGGCCGGCCATCAGGAAGACGGCCAGGAGGTCCAGCACGAGATACGTGATGATCAGCAGCGGCGAGCTGTCCCGCGCGGCGTCGACGAGCCCCCAGGTCGAGAGGCCCAGCGCGACCAGCAGCACCAGCAGGACGGGGATACCGGGGAGAGCGTGGACCGGGCGTTCCTGAACCATGACTGTCGTCCTCCTTAAAGGCGATTGCAAAGTGATATCACTTTGCAATCTCATCTGTCAATACGGTTCGGCTGGCCGGGTGGTTCCACCCCTGTGGGAGCCGCGTTCTGGGCCAGAATTGGTCATGCTGATCCGCGCCGCACTCCTCGCCGCCCTCACCATGGCGGCTTTTCAAACCGCTCCCGCTCAGCGTCCGGCCGAAGAAGCCTTTGCGGCGGGGGTCGCTGAGGCCGACCTGCGCCGCTACGTCCGGGAGCTCGTGGCCTTCGGGCCGCGCATGGGCGGGACCCCCTCCAACGAGCAATCCGCCGCGTACCTCTCGGCGTTCTTCAAGAAGCACGGGCTGGACGTCGCGGTGCAGGAGGATCCCCCGGCGCTCGCGCACTGGGAGAGCGCCTGGCGTGTCGCACTGGAGGACGGGTCGGTCCTCGAGAGCGCCTGGCCGTTCGGCTTTTCGGCGTCGAGCACGAGCGAAGGCCGGCTGCTGCTGATCGACGACCTGGGCAAGGCCACGCCGTCTGCCGAGTGGACCGGGCGGGTGATCTACACACCGGGCGCCGTCGGTCGCGCCTACGCCGCCATCGTCAAGAGCGGACATCTGCCGGCCGCGATCCTCACGAGCGCGCCGAACGATCCGACACGCTACATCGACTGGTCGCGACTTTCATCGCTGCCGGCGAGTGCGAGCAACCCGGTGCCGGCTTTCTCGGTGTCGTACCTGGACGGCAGGACGCTGGCCTCGGCTGCTCGGGCCGGCCGCACGGTCAAGGTCTCGCTGGAGGCGACGATCCGCGAAGGCCGCGGTAAGACGGTGATCGCGACCCTGCCCGGCCAGGATCCCGCCGGCTATTACCTCATCGGCGCGCACGGCGATTCGGACTCCGGCGGTCCCGGCGCCGACGACAACGCATCGGGCGTGGCGACGGTGATGGAAATCGCGCGCGTCTACGCGGCGCTGGTCCGCAGCGGGAACGTGCCGCGCCCGAAATACTCGCTGCGCTTTGCCGTGTGGGGCGCCGAGTACCGATCGGCACGCGCCTTCATCGACCGCGAAGGGGAGGGCCTGAAGAACCTGAAAGGCGTCCTGAATTTCGACGAGACCGGCACGGGCGCGGAGCGGGAGGCCATCTACTTCGAGTCGAACGACGTGCCCTGGAACGAAACGCTGCTGCGCACGCTCGAAGCGGTGGCCGGCGACTACGCCGGGCGGCCCGGCTTCTGGACCGAGTACACGACCAATCCGTCGCAGGGAGGCACCGACTCCTACGCGTTCCTTCCGAAGCAGTTCAAGGGCACGGGCCAGACGACGCTGGAGATCCCGTCCACGACGATCTACACCGCGGCATGGGACAGGCTGGCCGAGCTCGATCAGATTCCCGGCTGGGAGTCAAAGGGCACCCCGGATCCGAAGAAGCTGAAGATCGACTATTCGCTCTACTACCACTCGTCCGGCGATACCCCCGAGAACACGACCGAGCGCGAGCCGCAGAACATGGTGCGTGCCGTGAAGGTCACGGGGATCGCGCTGATGCGCCTCAATCGTTAGCTCGCTGCGCTCGCGTGTCGCAGTCAACTTCCAAATCTCCAACTCCCAACCTCCAAAGGATTCTTCAGTTGGGAGTTGGAAGTTGGACGGTTGGGAATTGACACTCTCACTGACAGCGTCAGAAGCCAATCCGGAAGTCCGCGACCAGCGGCAGGTGGTCGGAGGCCATCAGGGCCCGGCGCGTGCGGACCAGCTCCATGCTGCGGACGGTGACGTCTCCCTCGTAGTAGATGTGATCGAGGTGGAGCATCGGGAAGAACCCCGGGTACGTGCGCTTCCGCTTGAGATGCTGCGCGATGTCGATGCTCTCGAAGAGCGCCGACAGGGTCTTGGTCGCGAGCCCCTTCATCCACTCGTTGAAGTCGCCGAGGATGATCTTCGGACCCTTGATGCGGTGGTCGTGCACGAAGGCGGCGAGGCGTGCCGCCTGGTACCGGCGCTCCAGGACGGCCGTGCCCAGGTGGACGTTGTAGATGTGCAGCACGTCCTCGCCGACGTCGAGATCCACGCGCTGACACGCGCGCTCCTCGCACGTGCGCCATGACAGGTCGTAGTGACCGTGGTGGGAGACGGGAAAGCGGCTCAGGACGACGTTCCCGAAGTGATGGTTGCGGAGCTGACGGACCGAGTGCATCACCCAGCCCATGCCGAGCGCCGCGCCGAGCTCCTCGGCCTGGCCGGCGCCGCTCGGGCCGGCGCCGATGACCTCCTGCAGCGCCACGACGTCCGCGTTCATGTCGCGGATCACCTCCGCCACCCGCGACGGCATCGTCCGGCGGTCCATGCCGCGGCAGCGGTGGATGTTATAGGTGGCGATGCGAATGTCCACGTACCGGCGCGAGGCCTGCTCGCTCATTGCTGGCGCTCCAGGATCCAGACGAAGGGACCCACGATCTTCTCCCACAGCGGACGGCGCTCCCAGCGGTCGCGAGTGATCTCGACACAGTCGCGCAGGTCCTGCTCGTAATCCTTCAGCAGGCGCGCGGCCACCTCCGGGTCCCGCAGCGCCAGGTTGATCTCGTCGTTGTGCTCGAAGGACCGGTTGTCGATGTTCGTGGTCCCGAGCACCGCCCAGAGCTCATCGACGATGAGCACCTTCATGTGCGTCATGGCGGGACGGTATTCATGGATGCGCACGCCCGCCTCGAGCAGCTGCCCCCACATCCGGCGGCTGGCCAGCCGCACCCAGCGCTGGTCGGTGTGCGGCCCGGGCACGATCACGTCCACGGCCACGCCACGGCGCGCGATCTGGACGAGCGCCCGCCGGAGGGCGCGGTCGGGCAGGAAGTAGGGCGTGGCGATCCGGATGTGGTGATCGGCCCCTTCCATGAGGAGCTGGAAGGCGACGCGCGAGGCGGTCGCCCGGTCGGACGGCGAGCTCTTGATCACGAACGCCGTGGTGTCGCCCACCGGTTCGAGGACCGGAAAATACTCGGGCCCCGTGATGATCTCGCCGCAGCACTCCAGCCAGTTCTCGGCGGCGACCCCCTGCAGGGCCGCGACGATCGGGCCTTCGACGCGCGCCATCGTGTCGCGCCACGGCTGGTGCTTCTTCTGTGGGTACATCCACCAGTCGGCGACGCCGGCGCCGCCGATGAAGGCGACGCGCCCGTCGGTGATGAAGAGTTCCCGGTGGGTGCGGTTGTTGAGGCGCGCGAGCCGGTGCCATTGGAACGGCTGGTACGATTCGACGCGGCAGCCGGCGTCGCGCAGGCGGCGGAGGGGGCGTCCCCAGAGATTGAAGCTGCCGAGCGCGTCCACGACCACGGTCACCGTGACGCCGAGACGCGCGCGCTCCGAGAGCGCCTCGACGAACTGGTCCGCGACGCGCCCCGGCTGAAAGATGTAGCACTCCACGTGCACCGAGCGTGTGGCGGACCGTATGACGTCGAGCATCGCCGGGTAGAACTCGACGCCGTTGGTGAACACCGTGACGCGGTTGCCGTGGTGGAGCGCGGCCTGGCAGGTGGACTGCAGCGTGTAGAGGAAATCGTCGGCGTGGACGGACGTGCGCCGGGCGATGTGGTAATTGATGCCGGGCGTGAAGAGGAACACGGCAACGAGCCAGAACAGGAACAGCGCCCCGGCGATCGCGAGCCAGTCCATTCAGCGGCCCGGCGTCGCGCGACTGCGGAGGAGACGTGCCGTGCCGTCGAGGTCGAGTCCGAGAGGCCGCCGCTCGGCGGCCGTGCCGATCCTGCCGGGTCGCATGGAGCTATCATAGCCGCATGGTGAATCGACTGGCGGCCGTGCTGGCGCTCTGCGGCCTGATGTTCGCGGCCGCCTGCTCCGATCCACCGCCGCCGCTCTCGGTGTCGGAGGGGATGGTCACGGTGGAGAATCAGACCGGGCACGACTGGACGGAGGTCCTCATCACGGTCAACGATCACTTCCGGGGGTTCGTCCCGGTGCTGAAGTCCGAGGGGCGCGCCAACGCGCCGCTCAGCCAGCTCACGACCGGTCACGGGCAGCGCTGGACGCAGGGAGCTCGCGTCAAGACGATCGACGTCACCGCGAAAAGCGCCGACGGCACGGACGTGAACCTGTCATGGGGACGGGACGAGCAGAAGTGATGCGGGCAATGCTGATTGTTGAATGTTGAATGCTGAAGTAAGGGTGCAAGGTGCAAGGGTGCAATGACGAAGAAGCTCGATTCTGAATTCGACGTTCCCTGTCCGTGCTGTTCGGCGGTGCTGGTGATCGACATGAACCTGCGGCGCATCGTGCGACACGAAGAACCCTCACGCGGCGACCGCCCGGAGTTGAGCCACGCCGAACGGATCCTGGCCGACGAGGCCGCGCGGCGGGAAGCGCTGTTCGCCAAGTCGGTCCAGGCCGAGCGCACGCGCGACGACGACCTCTCCAAACGGTTCGAGGAGGCGCTCCGCCAGGCCGGCACCGAGCCGGTCACGAAGCCGACAAGGGATTTCGACCTGGACTGAAACGGGGGAAATTCTGAATTCTGACTTTGGAATTGACGTGCGCCATTGCTGAAATCGTCCGGACGGACGGCTTCGGCACGGTGCCAATCAATTCCCAATTCCCAATTTCTTGCGCGTGAACTCCTCCGGCAGCTCGGTCCACTTCTCGCGGCCCTGGTAATAGAGCGGCTTCCGGTCCGGGAACTGTGCCTTGAAGCGCCGGTAGCGCGCGCGCAGGCGATCGATGCGCGCGTCGGACGAGCGGATCGGTGCATGCGGGTAGTCGAGGAGGAGCCGTTCGACCTTCCAGACGTTCCCTTCCGACAACCGCCAGTCGTAGTCGCCGAGGCGCCGCAGGTCCACCACCGCGAAGCCGGTGATGCGGCCGGTGAAATCGATGTAGCCGTCCACGTAGCTCAGGGCCAGATCGCGCGCGGACCGAAAGACCGCTTTCCGCCCGTGCAGGCCCGGATCGCGCGAGCGGGCGACCGAGCCCCAGCGGCCGCGGTGGCGATAGACGAAGATCACGTGGTCGAGATCGTCGATCGACTCGAAACTGAGAAGCAGCGGGGGATACCCGTGCTGCTCGAGGAGCACGGCCGCGGCGAGCGCCGCTTCGAGGCAATGCGCCGTGTGGTGGCGCACGACGCCGCGGAAGCTTCGCAGCTTCGCGCGCTCCGGCGGCGGCTCGGTGTTGTAGGGCAGCGCGTTGAGATAGCGCTGGACGAGGATCGGCGTCCGGAGCCGCCGGACGAGGCGCCGTTCGGCCGGTGTGAATGCCGACAGCGGCGGCGGGTTACCGTCGGGCATCCGCGGCGCGCATCTCGGTCACGAGCTCCTCGGGCGTCCAGTCCCGGCCGTTCAGCACCCTGACCAGCCGTCCCCGGGCGTCGATGACCGCCGTCCGCAGATTGTGGATGATCTCCTGCGCCGGCTGCTCCTCGCGCATGACGCTGACGCCGAAGGCTCCGGCGAAGCCGTCCACCGCGCCGCGGGCCCCCGTGAGATACGACCAGACGGCCGGATCGGCGCCGACGCGCTGCGCGTGGGCGGTGATGACCGCCGGCGTGTCGTAGTCCGGATCGAAGCTGACCGAGAGCAGGTGCACGCGCGAGGCGAGCGCGGGGTCGGCCTTCAGCGCCGTCTGCGCGGCCTTGAAATGCCGGTCCATCAGCGGACAGAAGTCAGGCAGCGGACAGCGGGTGTACACGAACGTGACGGCGATGGTCCGGCCGCGCCACTCCGAGATCCGGCGAGTCCGTCCCTCCTGGTCGATCAATTCCGCATCGGGAACCTCGGTACCCGGCTCGATCATCGGCATGCGCGGCGGCTCCCGCGGCCCGACCGGCAGCGGCGCCTCGCCGGTCTTCCGGATGTCTGCGAGATAGCCCACGCTGTCTTCCACGACCAGGGTGGCGGTGATCAGGTCGCCGGGTTTGCGCCCGGCGAGCTCCGCCGCGTCCCTCACCTTGAACGGCATGGTCATGCCCGGCATGAAACCCGGGATGTCTTCATGTGTCACCGTGATGACCTGCTGATCGGGCTGGACGGCGAGGACCTGGCCGACGAGCGGATACTCCTTCCCCTTGGAGCAGCCGGGAACCATCAGCGCGGTCAGCAGGACAATCGTGGGAAGGCGGCGCACCCTGTCACTTTAGCCCGGCCGTGAGGTCCGGTAAAGCTGGAGCGGGTCGCGCGGCACGCGATCTGCTACAGGATCGTCGAGCTAGAACGCGTTCACCACGCTAACCGCAGGAGTACGTGACAGCATGGGCAGCAGACTCTACGTCGGGAACCTTCCGTATTCGGCCACCGAAGACCAGCTCACCGAACTGTTCAGCCGGGCAGGGCAGGTGGACAACATCCGGGTCATGCGAGACATGGCGACGGGCCGGGCCCGCGGTTTTGCCTTCGTCGAAATGGCGTCCGATGAAGACGCACAGAAGGCCATCACGGAGCTCAACGAATATCAGATGGACGGCCGGCCGCTGGTCGTCAACGAGGCGCGGCCGAAGCCCGAAGGGGGATTTGGCGGCGGCGGCGGGAACCGCGGTGGCCGCCCGGGCGGCAGCGGCGGACGCAACTTCGAGAGCGAGGACTTCTCAGGCGGCCGGCGCAAAGAACCGCGCTGGTGATACTGGCATTGCCAGCTATTCATCAACGATCCAGCCGTCGCGCAGGTTGATCACCCGGCTCCCGTAGGCCGCGTTCGCCTCCGAGTGCGTCACCTGGATGATCGTCGTGCCCCCCTCGTTCAGTTTCTTGAACAGCTCCATGATCTCGCGGCCCTGGCTGGTGTGCAGGTTGCCGGTCGGCTCGTCGGCCAGGATGATCTTCGGGCTCGAGATCACCGCGCGTGCGACGGCCACCAGCTGCTGCTGTCCGCCTGAGAGCTGGTTGGGATAGAGGTCTTTCTTGCCCACGATCGAGAACTTGTCGAGGATGTCGCCGACGAGGCTCTCGCGCTCACTTTTCTTGATGTCGCGGTACGACAGCGGGATGTCGAGATTCTCGTACACCGTGAGGTGGTCGAGCAGGTGATAGCTCTGGAAGACGAAGCCGATGTGCTGCTTGTGCAGTTTCGCGCGGTCCTTCGCGCCCATCTTGTGGACGGGCTGGTCGAGAAAGTAATACTCCCCCGTCCAGGCCGAGTCGTGCATGCCGACGATGTGCAGGAGGGTCGACTTGCCGGCCCCCGAGGGCCCCATAATTGATACGAACTCCCCTTCCTTGATGTCCACGTTGATCCGCCGGAGCACGTAGGTGCGGCTCGTGCCATGGGCGTAGGCCTTCTCGATGTTCCGCAGCGCGATCAGCGCATTCGGCGCCAGCGCGGCATCGGTATCGCCTTTTTCGGGCAGCGGGGCAGGGGAGCTCGACTTGAAAAATGACATGTGGTTCCTTAGACGGCCGGCCGGGCCCACGGGTTTCTCGACGCGCTGAATTATAGCCATTCCGCCCTTCCCGTGGAGGCCAGACCGCGGGAAGTCTCGTCATAATGGTACGGTGCTGATCAGCCTTCAGGCGCTTGCGCTGTCGATGGCCCTGGCCGCGCCGCCCCAGGGCGTGCCCCCCGCGCAACCGGAGCCGCCCAGGGAGACCGCGCCGCAGACCCAGCCTCACGAAATCGACTGGCCCGTGTCGCTCGAGAAGATCCAGGAGGCGATCTCGCGACCGGCGGCGATCAAGACCTCCGGGATCCGCCCGGTGTTCCGCGTGGAGATCTTCGCGAAAAAACCGACGATCGAAGACATCCTTGGACCGGACTATCTGATTGGGCCGGTGCCGTACGGCGGCATGACGCACCAGGAATTCCTCACCATGGTCACGCCGGCCGAATATCGCGGGATGGGGGTGTTCACCGGCGGGGAAGCCGCGACAATCGCGGCCACGTCGATCGGGCTGCAGTGGCTGCTGAGCAAGGCACTCGACAAACTGGAGAAGGCACAAACTGAGCGGGCCAAGCGCGCGGCGAGAAAGGAAGTCCTCGACGCGCTCGACAGATTGGCGGCCGCCCGGAAGAGAGCGGGACTACCGCCGAAATAGCCCGGTCGATCGGTGGATCGATCCGAACCCCCGAACCCCCGAACTACCGAACGACCGAACGACCGAACTACCGGTCACTCGGTCTTCTTGTTCCGCTCCCCACCGCCGTGTTCGATCGTGCATGTCGCGCATGGCGTGGCCGGCAGCGCGTTGTCCACGTAGTGGTCCACCGGCGTCAGCGTCTGGAGATACGCGAAGATCGACGTGAGGTCCTCGTCGGTCATGTTTCGATAGTGCCCCCAGGGCATGATGTCGCTGATCGTCCGGTCGCGCACCCGGCCGGTCCGGATCGTCTCCAGGAACAGCGCCTCGTTGTAGTACGGAATCCCGTTGGGCGCCGGCGTGAGGTTCGCCGAGGCGCGCAGGGGCCGCGTATCGCCGTACTTGAAGACGTTGCCGCCGGCGAACGCCATCCCCTCGAGGTATTGCCCCTGCACCATCGGCGTGTGGCAGTCGGTGCAGGAGGCCAGCGTGACGAGATACCGGCCGCGCTTTTCGGGCGTGCCCAGGTCGGGCGCCGCGACCGTGCCGTCGATCGGCTGCGGCGCACTGTAGATCAGGCGGCTCTCGGGAAACGGGATCTCGGTCTTCGGATGCGGGCGTCGCACCGCCGGCAGCGACCGGATGTACGTGATGACGGAGGCGAGGTCCTCGTCCGACATCTGTGCGAAGTTGGCGTAGGGCATGATCGGAAACAGCGCGCGGCCGTCATGCCCGATGCCCTCCCTGATGGCGCGCGCGAGCGTGTCATCGGTCCACGAACCGGCGCCGGTCCCGGGATCCGGCGTCAGGTTCGGGGCCGTGAGCCACGGCATCTCTTCGGCCGTCCATTGCCGTCCGGCCCCGGCGAGCCCGGCCGTCACCGGCAGGCCGTCCTGCGACGTGTCGAGCTCCGAGTGGCAGTACAGGCACCCCGCCACATTTCTCACGAGGTATTCACCGCGGGCCAGCCGGGCGGGCGACGGCTCGAATCGGCGGTCGGTCAGCGTTCGAGCGTTCGGACCGACGATCGGCCGCCAGCCGATCGTGGAGGTGATGCCGGCGGAGAGCAGCGCGCCCAGCACGAGGAACGTCGAGAGAATGGCTTTCTGCCATCGTTTCATCAGGGGTGTCACCTTTGCTGTGGTTGAGTTGGCCGCGAATTCTAACAGACTCCGCCGTTTACCGGCACGTTGGGGGCGTTTACCGAATGCGCCGCCCGCCGTGCGGGCCGGCGGGGGTAAGGTCTGATCTGCACGCAGATTCAGGAGAGCGCTTATGGATACCGGCAGGCACCCCGCGGCCATCATTACCCCCCACCTGATGTTCGGGCTGCTGATCCTGCTGCTCGGCGTGGTCTTCGCCCTCGACAACCTCGACGTCGTCGCCGCGCGGCGCTTCCTGGATTACTGGCCCGTGGGACTGATCCTGATCGGCGCGGCGAAGTTGTGGGAGGTCCAGAGCGGCCATGGCCGGCCCGTCGGCGGGATCCTGTTCATCGCGGCCGGCGGGTGGCTGCTGCTCGACAATCTCGACCTCATCGACGTCAGCCTCTTCGCTTTCTGGCCGGTGCTGCTGATCATCGCCGGTGCCGTCATCGTCGTTCAGGGCTTCAAGGGTCCGCGGACGGCGCTGGACAGCCGCGGCGATCAGACCGTGAGCGCCATCGCGGTCATGAGTGGTGTCAATCGCGGCAGCAATACGTCCAGCTTCCGCGGGGGGGAGCTCGCGGCGTTCATGGGTGGTTGCGAGATCGATCTCCGCCAGGCCGCGATTCACGGCGAAGCGGTCATCGATGTGTTCGCGATGTGGGGCGGCATCGAGATCCGTGTACCCGAGAACTGGACGGTCATCGGGCGCGTCATGCCGCTGATGGGGGGATTCGACGACACCACCCGCCCGCCGAAGGAAGCCACCGACCACCGGCTCATCGTGCGGGGCGTCGTCCTCATGGGCGGTGTCGAGGTCAAGAACTAGTGGTCGGTCCGTGGACGGGCCACTGACATGCATCCCCTGCTGGTCCGCGGAGAGCGGCTGGCGCTCTACCTGGCACTCTGGGTCATTGCCGGCGCGCTGCTGGCGAGCCTGCTCGCCGGCGAAGGGGGGCTGCGGATGTCGTCGGCCGGCCTCGTCGCCTTCCCGCTGGCGTTTGCCTACGCCTTCGTCTGCCTGTCGGCCTGGTATGTGGCCCGCAGCACGCCGATTGCCACCTCCGGTCTCGCGCGGCTGCTCGCGACGGCGCTTGGCGCAGCCTGTCTCAGCAGCGCCGCCTGGCTCCTGCTGGCGCGCGCGTGGTTTGCGCTCCTCGGCCGCTGGCGCGGCGTGCACCCACCCTTCGAGCAGATCGCGCCGATCATCTTCGGGTTCGGCGTGCTGCTGTACCTGCTCTCGATCGCCGTCGGCTATATCGCCGCCACGTTCGAGCACGCGCGGGAGGCGGAACGCCGGGAGTTCCGCGCCCAGGTGCTGTCGAAGGAAGCCGAGTTGCGAACGCTGCGGGCGCAGATCGATCCGCACTTTCTGTTCAACAGCCTGCACTCGATCAGCGCGCTGACGGCCGCCGACCCCGCCGGGGCGCGCCGGATGACGGTGCTGCTGGGGGACTTCCTTCGCGAGAGCCTCGCGCTCGGTGCCGCGGAGCGGATCCCGTTGTCGCGCGAGCTCGACCTGGTGGACAAGTATCTCGAGATCGAGCGTGTGCGCCTCGGCGACCGGCTGCAGGTGTCCATCGATCGCGGCGACGCCGGCCGTTGCCTGGTGCCGCCGCTCCTGCTGCAGCCGATCGTGGAAAACGCCGTGACCCATGGCGTCGCCCACGTGCTCGCCGGCGGGCCGGTCACCATTACGGCGGCGTGTTCCCCGGCGCACCTGACCATCGTCGTGCGGAATCCGGCCGATGCCGATCGACCGCGCAAGACCGGCACGGGACTGGGCCTGCCGAACGTCCGCTCGCGGCTGCGGGCGATCTACGGCCAGGAGGCTTCTGTACACTGGGTCGAGGACGACGGGCACTGGCGGGTTGAGATTGCGCTGCCCGCCATCCGCGGACCCGAGCCGGCGGCCCCCCCGTCGCCGGATGACCTCCTGCGTCCCGGACTGCACCATGCCTGACGATGTCTTTCGTGTCGTGATCGTGGATGACGAGCCGCTCGCGCGGGCGGTGGTGCGCGAGTACCTCAAGGCGCATCCCGGCGTCGAGGTCGTGGCCGAATGCGGCAATGGGTTCGAGGCCGTCAGGGCCGTCACGGAGCTGTCGCCGGACCTGATGTTCCTCGACATCCAGATGCCGAAGCTCGATGGATTCGAAGTCCTCGAGCTGCTGGGCCGCGCCGTGCCGGTCGTCTTTACGACCGCGTACGACCAATATGCCCTGCGCGCCTTCGACGTGCACGCGGTGGACTACCTGCTGAAGCCCTTCGACGAGGCCAGGTTTGCCGAAGCGCTGGCTCGGGCCCGGGCGCGGATCGCGGCAGCCGAGGTGCAGCCCGTCGACGAACTGGTCTCCGAGGCGCGGCCGCGGCGGGCGCCGGTCGAGCGGGTGCTGATCCGCGACGGCTCCCAGGTGCACGTCATCCCGGTTGACAATCCTCGGGCAATTAATTAACTATCTAGTTAGTTATGACGCCCGGCCGCCGTCCGCGACGCCGTCAGGGGGAGCCCGGCACCCGTGAGCGGCTCTT
>JBBECO010000177.1:0-2828 GCA_040881785.1 Vicinamibacterales bacterium | reverse complement strand
GGGGGGGGGGGGGCCCCCCCCCACCTGAGTTTAGACGTGCGGAGCGGCCCGGGCGTTTGTTCGTATGGTATCTTTCCGGTCTCCCCAATTGACGGTTTCCGGCCGCGATTCGGCAGTACGGCACACAACGGAGGCAACATGAAGACATGGTTGGCGCGCCTGGCGCCCGCGCTCGTTCTCGCGCTTTGTCAGCTCTCGCTGACGGCCCAGGGTCCGTCGCAGAACGGGTCGTGGGCTGACGAGATCATCAAGAAGGAATCCTACGCCACGCCGCCTCCGGAGCTGGCCGACGCCGTGCTGGCGCCGCGCCACCTCAATGTCAGTCTGTCCAGCCTCAGCCCCGACAAGAAATGGTTCCTCGACGAAATCGGTGACGGTCCGGTCCCGATGAAGACCTTCGCCAAACCGTTCCACGAGCTGGGCGGTGTCTTCATCGATTACAGGGCGAACCGGGCCCGGTCGCTCACCATCCGCAACAACGTGGGGATCCAGCTGATCTCGGCCGTCGATGGGTCCACCAGGCCGATCCAGGTGCCCGAGGGGGCCCGGGTGTCCGGCGCGACGTGGTCTCCGGACGGCGCGGTCATCGCGTTCTTCGTGCATGGTGAGGAGGCGACCCACATCCACGTCGCGGATGTGGCCACCGGCAAGTCCCGTCAACTGAGCAAGACCCCTGTGCTGGCTACGATGGTCACCGGCATCGAGTTTACCGACGGCGGCAAGCAGATCGGCGCGGTCGTCATTCCCGAAGGCCGGGCGGTGATGCCGCCGGCGCCCCCGGCGCCGACTGGTCCGACCGTGAAGCTCGCCGGCGACGAGAAGAACCGCCTGCGGACGTTCGCGAGCCTCATGTCAACGCCCTACGAGAAGGAGCTCATCAAGTGGCACGCCACGGGGCAGATCGCCCTGATCGACGTGCAGAACCATAAGCTGCGGACGTTCGGGCAGCCGCACATGATCCGCTCGATGAATTTTTCGCCGGACGGCAAATTCGCCCGGGTGACGCGGATGGTCGAGCCGTTCTCCTACGACGTGCCGGTGAGCAGCGTCGGCACGATCGAAGAGATCTGGGACGCCACCGGCAAGGTGTTCGTCAAGCTGAACGAGCGGCCGATCAACCTCGGCGTCCAGGACGACACACCGCAGACGCCGCCCGATCCGGCCGCCGGTCGCGGCGGGCGCGGCGGGAACCAGCAGGGCAGGCGCGAGCTCGCGTGGCGCGCCGACGGTCAGGGGCTCACGTACCTCGAGCAGGAAGCGCCGCCCGAGACGCCCGCGCGCGGCAACCGCGGTGCGCAGCCCGACGATCCGGACGACCCGCCGGCGGCGGCGCCGGGCCAGCGCGGCGGCCGCGGGGCGCAGACGGCCGCCAATCGCAAGGACCGCCTGTATCAGTGGCTGCCGCCCTTCGACGACAGCAGCAAGACGATGCTCTACGAGAACAGCACCCGGATGACCGGCCACCGGTTCTCGCCCGACATGCAGGTGCTGTTCTTCAGCGAACGTGTCGGACAGAATACGGTCGATAGCGCGGTGTACTTCGCCGACACGGCAAAGAAGTACACGCTGGCCCGCTCGAGAGGTGATGACATCTACACCAATCCCGGCTCCATCGTCGGCGTCCGCGGCGGTGGGGGTGGCGGCGGGCGCGGGGGGCGCGGCGGCGGCGGTGGCGGCGGCGGCGCGGTCCTGCTGTCGGCGGATGCCGGGCACGTCTTCTACCAGGGGACGAGCTACACGAAGAATCCCAACGACGAGGGGCCGAAGACCTTCATCGACAAGGTCGCGATCAAGACCGGCACGAAGACGCGGATCTACGAGAGCGACAACAACGATGTCTACGAGCGTGTGACGTCGATCCTCGATCCCGACGCCGGCGCGTTCATCGTCACGCGCGAAAGCCCCAGGGAGGTGCCGCAGCAGTTCCTGGTGCGCGGCGGCCAGCGCGTGCAGTTGACGAAGAATCGGGACGTCACGCCCGATCTCACGAACATGAAGGTCGAGCGCTTCACCGTGGAGCGCCCGGACGGCTTCAAGTTCCGGGTGACGGTGAACCTGCCGCAGGACTTCACGCCCGGCACGAAGCCGCCGGCGCTCTTCTGGTTCTATCCGCGCGAGTTCCAGAATCAGGAGTCCTACGACCGTCCGGACCGCACGTTCAACAAGAACTCGTTCCAGAATTTCGGCGTGCGATCGATGGAGTTCTTCACGCGTCTGGGCTACGCGGTGGTCGAACCGGACGCGCCGATTGTGGGAACCGCCGGCGCGATGAACGACAACTACGTGCACGACCTGCGGAACAACATGGCGGCCGTGATCGACGAGCTCGACCGGCGCGGCCTGGCGGACCGGAATCGCCTCGGCATCGGCGGTCACAGCTACGGCGCGTTCTCGACGGTCAACGCCATGGTGCACACGCCTTTCTTCAAGGCCGGCATTGCGGGCGACGGCGCCTACAACCGCACGCTGACGCCGCTCGGCTTCCAGAGCGAGCGCCGCGACCTGTGGCAGGCGCCGCACGTGTACCTCGGCATGTCACCGTTCCTGTACGCGCACAACATGACAGGCGCGCTGCTCATGTATCACGGCTACGCCGACCAGAACGTGGGCACGGATCCCGACAACTCGATCCGGCTGTATCACGCGCTCAACGGGCTCGGCAAGACGACGGCGCTGTACATGTATCCGCTCGAGGATCACGGGCCGGCGTCGCGTGAAACGCTCCTCGACCTGTGGGCGCGCTGGGCGGCGTGGCTCGACAAGTACGTGAAGAATCCGCAGAAGGCGGAACCGGCCAAGAAGATCACGACCGACTCAGCGGCGCGTTA
>JBBECO010000176.1:0-2838 GCA_040881785.1 Vicinamibacterales bacterium | reverse complement strand
CTTCGCCCCTCGGACTCCCCTACACGCGCCCTCGCTCGCCGCTTCGTCGGCTCGCGCCGGCCGCGTGGCTCGCTCGCGCCGCTCGCTCGCACGCCGGCGGGAGGCATTTGTGAGACGACTTCCAGCCCCCCGCGTGTGACGGTGATCGTGCCCGCGCTCAACGAGGCCGAATCGATCGCAGCGGTGATCCGGCGCGTGCCGTATCCGCCAGGCGCGGTGATCGTTGCCGATAACGGTTCGACCGATGGGACGGCCGCGCTCGCCCTGGCGGCGGGCGCCCGGGTCGTCCTGGTGCCGCGACGCGGCTACGGCCGCGCGTGCCTCGCAGGCATCCGCGCCGACCCCGACGCGGACGTGTTCGTCTTCCTGGACGCCGATCTCAGTGAGGCCCCCGAAGAGATGCCGAGTCTCGTCGCGCCCATCACCGGCGGCGAAGCGGACCTCGTGCTCGGCGCGCGCGGCGGACGTGGACGTCCCTGGCACGCGCGCATCGGGACGACGCTGTGCGTGGGCCTGATCAATCGCCTCTGGCGGACCGGTTATGAGGACCTTGGGCCCTTCCGCGCGATTCGCGCCTCGTCGTTGCGAGCGCTCGGTATGTGCGACGAGACATGGGGCTGGACGATCGAGATGCAGGTGAAGGCCGCGGAGCGCGGACTCCGCGTCCTGGAAGTGATCGTGGCGTCCGGCCCGCGGGCGGCCGGACGCTCGAAGATCTCGGGCTCACTGGTCGGCAGCGCGCGAGCCGCGGCGCGGATGCTCGAGATCATCGCGCGCCTGCGGCTCACGCGTCGCCGCCGTGACTTCCGGGTTCAGAGCATGTGTTGCAGGTCGGAGCCACCGGTGGGATAGGCGAACAAGGCGGCTTTCAGCTGCGCGGTTGTCACGCCGACGCGCATGCCCAGCGCGAACACGTTGATGACCTCGCTCGCATGGGGACCCAGAAGGTGCGCGCCGAGGAGCCGGCCGGTGCCCCGCTCGACGACGGTCTTGTACGCGGCCGTCTCCTCGCCGAGACGGCGGGATGAATACCAGCCGGACATATCGACGGTCGATCCGGCAGTTCCGCTGCCGATCACCACGAGATCGAAGGCGTCAGGCACGCGGAAACTATCGCTTCACCCGCTCACGATCGAGCGGCTTGACGGCGATCGTCCAGGTGAGGGGCAGCGACTGCGGCATGTAACATATCCGGTCGTCGCAAGCCTGATAGTTCAAGGTCGCGCGGATGGTCAGGCTGGTCGTGCCGGACAGGGCCGCCTGACCGGCGCGCGAGGGGTCGAGCATGACGTCCTGAAGGATACGGAACGGCCGCTGGAACACCGGAACGCGCTCGTCGAGGGGCTCGAAATAGTACAGCTCCGATTCCGGATAGTGGGCCTCGCGCACCACGACACCCGGTTGCGGCTCGATCGTCAGGACGATTGGCTTGTAGCCTTTCACGCCGGGAGCATAGACATGGATCCTGGGTCCGGGCGTGATGTCGAGGACCAGCGAGAAGCGGGTGCCCGAAGCTGCCGCCGTATCCGTCACCGAGGACGTGATGTCGATCTGCGGAGCGGAGATGTTTGTCGTGGGCCCTTGCACGCTGCCGCCGAGTCTGACCAGCACGCTGCTGATCGTGTTCCGTTCCTGATATTCCTGCTCGAAGAACCGGGCCGTGACAATGCCTTCCCGATTGACGATGAAGGTGCCGGGGAAGGGATAGCCAAACGCTGCGTTCGTCTCAGGGACGGTGGTGTTCAGGATGCCGTAGCGCTTGATCGTGTTGGAGCCCTCGTCCGAGAGCAGCGGGAAGGAGATGCCACGGCGGGCGCTGAACTCCGCCAGAACCGGCACGGGATCGTAGATGATCACGGCCAGCCCCATACCGGTCTTCCGGACCTCGTCGACACGGCCTTGCAGCTCCACGAGCTGCGTCTTGCAGTAGGGTCACCAATCCGCGGAGCGGTTGAAGACGAGGACGAGCCCCTTGTCGCCCATGAGCGACGCCAGGCTCCGCGGGCGTCCGTCCTGGTCCGGCAGGGTGAAATCCGGCACCTTGTCGCCAACCTGCGGACCCAGGCGGGTCACATCCGGTGCAGCCGCGACCGGTGGTCCGCCGCGCTGCGGCGGTTCCGCCGATGCCACGACCGCAGCAAGCAGAATGAAGAACGGCATGGAACTGACGAGCAGCCGGGCACGTCTGTGCATACTCGCGGAAGTGTACCGTATCCAGACTGACCCGGCGAGCCGTTGGGTCGGCGTGTGAGCCGATTCACAGTTGACGCGTTCACGCAACGCGATCGAGCCTCTCGAGGACGCACGCGCGACGATGCACACACTCGCGAAGGTCGGGGTCTCGATGATCGCAGGGCGCGAGGATCTCAGACACCTGCGCCCGCGAAGTGGCCCTGCAGGCTCGCGAGCAGCGCCTTGTAGATGGGATCGCAGAACTCCTTGACGCCACCCTTGCTGTCCTGCCAGGACGACGACCACTCGACGAACGTGGCGTTCCCGTCGGTCACCGGGAAGGCCCGGACGACGCCGATGTATCCCGTGACGCGGTCCTTCGAGACGGCGTCCGGCCCGTCATCGATGCTGTACTTGAGCGTCCGCTGCTCGTCGTCCAGCCCGAGGAGCGTCTCGTGGAAGACGCCGTTCAGGACGCGCCGTGCGCCGGTCTGGGTGCCCGGCGCCGATCCGAGGCGGTCCACCGACTGCACGACGCCGGCCGCCCAGCTCAGATTGTGAAAATCCCTCAGCGCGGCCCAAACCTTCTCCACCGGGGCGTTAACGACGCAGGAGTTGTAGCAACCCATTCTGATGACCTCCAGTGACTGAATGTGCGGTGCCGCG
>JBBECO010000175.1:0-2905 GCA_040881785.1 Vicinamibacterales bacterium | reverse complement strand
TCCACGAAGACGCGTATCACCGTCGAGGGCGCCGGCGATCTGACGGCCGCGACGCCCGGCGGGCGCAACGTCCACTTCGGCGTGCGGGAGCACGCGATGGCGGCCATCCTCAACGGCCTGTCGCTGACGAAGCTGCGGCCGTATGGATCCGGGTTCCTGATCTTCAGCGACTACGCGCGGCCGGCGATCCGCCTGTCGGCGCTGATGGAGCTGCCGGTCATTCACCTCTTCACGCACGACTCCATCGGCGTCGGGGAGGATGGACCGACCCATCAGCCCGTGGAGCAGCTGGCCGCGCTCCGGGCCGTCCCGGGCCTGATCACGCTTCGCCCGGCGGACGCCAACGAAGTCGTCGAGGCGTGGCGCGCGATCATGGCGCTCAACCATCAGCCTGCGGCGCTGATCTTGTCGCGGCAGGCGCTGCCCACGCTGGATCGCGGCACATACGCGCCCGCCTCGGGTCTCGCGCGGGGCGGGTACGTGCTGGCCGATGCGGCAGGCCGGACGCCCGACGTGCTGCTCATCGCGACCGGCAGCGAGGTGGCGCTCGCGGTGGCCGCCTACGAACAGCTCTCGGCCGAGGGCATCCGGGCCCGCGTGGTGAGCATGCCCTCGTGGGAAATCTTCGAGCAACAGAGCGCGGAGTATCGCGCCAGCGTGCTCCCGCCCGACGTCGCGGCCCGCGTCTCGGTGGAACAGGCGTCCGTGCTGGGATGGGAGCGGTACGTCGGCCTGAACGGCCACGCCATCGGCATGCGGACGTTCGGTTCGTCGGCGCCGCTCAAGGATCTGCAGAAAAAATTCGGATTCACCCCGGGCGACACCGTGGCGGCCGCGAAGGCGCAGCTGGCCAGGGCCCGGGGGCGGGAGAACAGATGACACAGCCACGCACGAAAGCGCCGACACCCCTGCTGGAGGTGATCGAGCAGGGGCAGAGCCTCTGGTACGACAGCATCCGGCGCTCGCTCATCACGTCCGGCGAACTGGCGCGCCTGATCGACGAGGACGGATTGCGGGGCGTCACGTCCAACCCGGCCATCTTCGAGAAGGCGATTTCGGGGAGCCGCGACTACGACGATCTCCTGGATCAGAAGAGTCTGGCCGGCGCCGACCCCAAGGCGATCTACGAGCGCCTCGCGATCCGCGACATCCAGGAGGCCGCGGACCTGCTGAAGCCCGTGTACGACCGCACCGGCCGGCGGGATGGCTACGTCAGCCTCGAGGTGTCGCCGGTACTGGCGCACGACACGCCGGCGAGCATCGAGGAAGGGCGCCGGCTCTGGAAGGCCGTCGGCCGCCCCAATGTCATGATCAAAATCCCCGCGACGGCCGAGGGGATCCCCGCGATCCGGACCCTGATCTCGGAAGGGATCAACGTCAACGTGACGCTGCTCTTCTCGCAGGACGCGTATGAGGGGGTGGCCGAGGCGTACCTGGCGGGCCTCGAAGCGCGCGCGGAGGCCGGCGGCGATGTGGCGCCGGTCGCCAGCGTGGCGAGCTTCTTCGTGAGCCGCATCGACACGCTGGTCGATGCCCGCCTGCAGGAGCGCGCGGCGGCGGCCGCGACCGAGGCCGAGCGGGAGCGGATTCTGGCGCTCACCGGCCAGGTGGCAATCGCGAACGCGAAGCTTGCCTACGAGAAGTACCGTGCGATCTACCAGGGCCCGCGCTGGGAGGCGCTCGCCGCCGCCGGCGCCCGCACCCAGCGGCTGCTCTGGGCCAGCACCAGCTCGAAGAACCCGGCCTACCCCGACGTCTACTATGTCGAAGAGCTGATCGGGCCGGACACCGTCAATACCGTGCCGCCCGCCACCTTCGACGCGTTCCGCGACCACGGGCGGGTGCGGCCGACCCTCACGGCCGATCTCGACCGTGCGCGCGAGACCATGGCGGCGCTCGAGGCGGTCGGCGTCTCGATGACCGACGTCACCGACACGCTGCTCACCGACGCGGTCCGGCTGTTCGCCGAGCCGTTCGAGACACTGCTCGCCGCCATCGAGACGCGGCGCCGCGACGGCGCCCCGACACGCGGGAGAAAGGACAGCTGATGCAGATCGGGGATGATCGGACTCGGGCGCATGGGCGCCAATATGACCCGCCGGCTGATGCGCGGCGGCCACACCGAGCCGCCGCCAAAAAAGTGAGGTCCGCGCGCGTCACGAGAACAGGAGCTGGAGATGCGGAAGAGGTCTGGAGCGGCGGCGGGTCGAGGTCGCGCGACGGCGCGCCCCAGAACGCTGGCCATCGATGTCGGGGGTACGGGGCTGAAGGCCTCGGTGCTCGATGCGCGCGGCGTGAGGATCACCGAGCGGCTGCGGGTGCCGACGCCGGCGGAGGCCCCGCCGAAGGTGCTCGTCGACGCGCTCGTCGAGCTGGTCGCGCCGCTTGGCGCATTCGAGCGCGTGTCGATTGGATTCCCCGGCGTCGTGCGCGACGGGCGTGTCCTGACCGCCCCGCATTTCGGCACGAAGCGCTGGCACCGATTCGACCTGGCCGGCGCGCTGGCGAAGCGGTTCGGCAAACCGGTCCGGCTGATCAACGACGCCGAGATGCAGGGGCTTGCCGTGGTCAGAGGCACAGGGCTCGAACTCGTCGTCACACTGGGCACCGGCGTCGGTACGGCGCTCTTCCGTGACGGGGAGCTGATGCCCCATCTGGAGCTGGCGCACCACCCGGTGCGCGGCCGGAAGACGTACAACGACTACCTGGGCGACCGGGCGCGCAAGAAAACAGGCGCACGCCGGTGGAACCGCCGCGTGCGGCACGTGATGGACATCCTCCACACGCTGCTGAACTACGACCGCGTCTACATCGGCGGCGGCAACGCGCGGCGCGTGACCTTCGATCTCGACCGCAACATGCGGCTCGTGTCGAACGACGCCGGGGTGCTCGGCGGCATCGCGCT
>JBBECO010000174.1:0-18904 GCA_040881785.1 Vicinamibacterales bacterium | reverse complement strand
TCCGAGGGGCGAAGCCCCTCGGATGAGATTAGGCTGGTGCCGCGACGCGCCACTGCCCGTATAATCCGCGAACCGTGATTCCTACAGACCCACCGCCCGACGTGCGCACGATTGCGGACCTTCCGTTCCACACCATGGGACGCTTCCCCAAGCCGATGATCATGGGCCGCTGCCGCAGCGGCGCCATCGACGGGTTCGGCACGCAGGAGCTCTTCGAACGCATCCGCGATCTCGCGCTGGGCTTTGCCTCGCTCGGCATCACCAGCGGCGACCGCGTCGCGATGATGTCCGAGAGCCGGCCCGAGTGGGTGCTCTGCGACATGGCGCTCCTGAGTCTGGGCGCCGTCGTCGTGCCGATCTATCCAACCCTCTCCGCCGCCCAGGCGAGGTACATCCTCGACGATGCCGGCGCGCGTCTCGCGGTCGTGTCCACGAAGGAGCAGCTCGATAAGGTGCAGGACGTCCGGCACCTGCTGCCCGGTCTCGAAGCCGTCGTCGTCATGGACCCGGGGGCCGCGACGGGTGCGTCGGTCATGGGGCTCGACGAGGTCGCCGGGCGCGGACACGCCCGGATGACCGGCGAATGGGGAGCGGGCAAGGAGTTCAAGGCGCGGGCCCGCGCGGTGGAGCCCGGGCAGCTCGCCACCATCATCTATACGTCGGGCACAACCGGTGAGCCGAAAGGCGTGATGCTGACGCACGCCAACCTCGTGTCGAATCTGTTTGCGGCGCGAGACGTGCTGCCGCTCACCCCGGACGACGTGGCGCTGTCGTTTCTGCCGCTCAGTCACGGGTTCGAGCGGATGGCCTCATTCCTGTATCTGTTCACCGGCACGACGATGATCTTCGCGGAGTCGTTCGACACGATCGGCCGGGACATCGCGCTGGTACGCCCGACGATGGTGACGGGCGTCCCGCGGGTGTACGAAAAGATGCAGGCCAGGATCATGGAAAAAGCCCAGGCCGCGTCGGGCGTGAAGGCCGCGTTGTTCAAGTGGGGCCTGGGCGTGTCTACCCGGCGCGCGCGCGCGCTGCTTCGGGGCGAACGGATCGGGCCGCTCGCAGCCATGCAGGCGAACATGGCCGATCGCCTGGTGTTCTCGAAGGTGCGCGCGGGGGTCGGCGGCCGTCTGCGCTACGCGGTTTCGGGCAGCGCACCGCTGCCCGTCAGCGTCATGGAGTTCTTCACGGCGATCGGTCTTCCGATCATCGAGGGCTACGGTCTGACGGAGACGGCGCCGATCCTCACCGTGAACCCTCCGGGTGCGCTCCGCATCGGGAGCGTGGGGAAGGCTGTGCGGGATGTGGAGATCCGCATCGCCGAGGACGGCGAGATCCTCGCGCGCGGCGCCAACATCATGCCGGGGTATTACCGGAAGCCCGACGCGACGAGCGACGTCCTGCGCGACGGGTGGTTCCACACCGGTGACATCGGCGCGCTGGACGAGAGCGGGTATCTCTCGATCACCGACCGCAAGAAAGACCTGCTGGTGACCTCCGGAGGCAAGAAGATCGCGCCACAGCCGATCGAGAACACCCTGAAGCGCAGCCCGCTGGTGGCCGAAGCGGTGGTGCTCGGCGACCGGCAGCGGTATGCGGCGGCGCTCATCATCCCGGATTTCGCGGCGCTCGAGCGCCGGCTCAAGGACCTCGGGCGCCCGCCGTCAGACAGCCGCGAGACGCTGATCGTGCGAGAGGACATCACCGGGTTGTACGACGAGATCATCACCGGGCTGAACCAGGAGCTCGCCCAGTACGAGCGCATCAAGCGCTTCGCGCTGCTGGCGAAGGAGTTCTCGATCGAGACGGGGGAACTGACGCCGACGCTCAAGATCAAGCGCAAGGTGGTCGAGGAAAAGTATCGCGAGGTCATTCAGGCGCTGTACACCGAGCGCTAATTGCGGCGCTGCACGGGCCGCCGGCTTTTTTAGGCACGAAGACCACCAAGAAATTCCAAGGGCACAACGAAGAACACAAAGAAAAACAGATTTCTTGTGTTCTCCTGAGTGATCTTAGTGGTCGTGGTGTTCTTCGTGCGAGAGCCCGTTTGGCCGTGCAGCGGGACAGGTGAAACCCTACATCTCCGACGGCGGCGGCTCGATGTGGATGATCGCGTCCTTGATCTGCGGAAAGGCCTGGAGCAGGCCGTCCTTCACCACATGTGACAGCCGGTGCGCTTCGTGGAGCGGCATGGCGCCGCTGAACCAGACATGCAGGTCGAGAAAAATGTGATCCGCGGACCCGCGCGAGCGGATCTGGTGGCAGCCCTGCACCTGCGGGATGGCCATCACGACCTGCCGGATGTCGTGCTCGACGAGCGCGACGCGGTCTGACAGGATGTGCGACGTGTCGCGCGCCACCTGCCAGCCCGTCCTGGCGATGAAGACGGCGATGACGAGACCGCCGACCGGATCCAGCACGGGATAGCCGACACTCACCGCCAGCAGTGACAGCAGGACGGCGCAGGAGGTGAAGACATCACTCTTCGTGTGCATGGCGTCGGCCAGCAGCAGCTCGCTGCCGAGACGCCGTCCTTCCCGCCGCTCGTACCGGACTACCACCAGGTTCACGGCGATCGTCACGAGCATGACGCCGAAGCTCCAGCCGCTGATGTCGGGAGCACCTCCCGTTGTGAAGCTGGCCAGCGCCGTCCGGGCCACCTCGATCACGGCAAGCAGCAGGAAGACGAAGATGCCGGCTGCGGCCAGCGTCTCGAACTTGCGGTGCCCGTACGGATGATCCTCGTCCGGAGGTTTGCTGGAGGCGCGTGTGCCGACCAACCCCATGACGTTGGCGGCCGAGTCGGTCAGGGAGTGGAACCCGTCCGAGATCATGCTGACGGCGCCGGTGGCGTAGCCGAATACCAGCTTGGCCACGGCGACCGCCAGATTGAGGACGAGGACGCGGAGGAGAACCCGCGACACCGCGCGCTGGCGGCCATCGTTGAACCCGCGTTCGCCGGACGGATTACCGGGCAAGCCCTGACCTGTCTCTACCGTGTTGAACCGTGTTGAAACCCGCCTTCGCCCCGAGTTCACTGCGGGGCTTCGGCGAGGCAGGCCTTTGGCCGTGTTGAACCGTGTTGAGCCGTGGCTGCTGTTGACCAGTGTTGACCCGTGGCCCTAGAAGGTCCGGGCGGCCGGCACCGGCCACCAGCGCAGCTGCACGCGGCCGATGATGTACTTCTTCGGCACGAATCCCCAGTGCCGGCTGTCGGAGCTGTTGTTCCGGTGATCGCCCATGACGAAGTAGTAGCCTTCCGGCACCACCTCCGGACCCCAGTCGTCGTGACCGCGGTATTCCGGCGGCACGAAGGAATCCTTCAACTCCACATCGTCCACCGACACCTTGCCGTCGACGATCCGCACCGTCTGGTTCTCGGCCGCGATCACCCGCTTGACGAACGACTTGTCGGGGTTGTTCGGGTAATACAGCATGACGATATCGCCGACCTGCGGCTCGCCGATGTGCGTGAGATAGGCGAACTTGTTGACGATCAGGCGATCCTGATCCTGGAGCGTCGGCGCCATGCTCTGACCTTCGACCCGGGCCACCTGGAAGCCGAATGTCACGATCAAGGTCGCGTAGACGGCCGCGGAGGCCAGTGTTTTCAGCCAGGCCACGAATTCGTCCACCAGCCGGGTGGACAGGGAAGCCGTCTCGGCATCCGCCCTGGGCGCACCGAAATCCCCTGCCATGACGGGCAGCGGTTCGAGCGCGGGAACGGCCGCCTCGCCACGCCCCCCTGGGTCGTCGTAGCCGGAATAGGCATCCCCAGGGGGAGGCGGCGCCGCCGATTCCCGCGGGAGCGCGGCCGGCTCCGGCGCGTCCTCGGCCGGCAGACGACGTGTCTCCACGGCGTCCGGCCAGGGGCCGAAGCGTTCCGGCTCCGGCGGCGTGTTGTAGGGATCGTTGGGGTCGCTCATAGCTTCAGATATTCTCTCAGACGCCTGGTCTGCGAGCGGCTCACGGGGATCTCCGTACCTTTCGCATCCTTCATCTTCAGCAGGTAGTTCCGGCTGAACCAGGGCACGATTTCCTTGATTTTATTGATATTCACGAGGTGCGACCGGTGCACCCGCCAGAATATCGCCGGATCGAGCAGCGCCTGCAGTTCATCCAGTGTCCGATAGTTAGACGTTCCAGACAAGCTGTTCGTTACGACGGTGATCAGATCGTCCTCCACGGACGCATGCACCACGTCGTCCGCATGGACCAGGAGGAAGCGGTCGGTCACCTTGATCGCGAGCTGCTGCCGCCGGCCCTGACGGTCGGCCAGCCGTTTCAGCAGTTCGACGATATCGCCGGACGGCTGGAGCGGGGGAGGCGGCCGATGGGTCTGGATGCGGCGCCGGACCCGGTCAACGGCCGTCCCGAGGCGCTCGGATTCCACCGGTTTGAGCAGGTAATCGACCGCGTTGATTTCAAAGGCCTCGATGGCGTGCCGATCGAAGGCGGTGACGAACACCAGTTGCGATTCGGCGCCGCTTTCCACCAGCCGCCGGGCGACCTCGAAGCCGGTGAGGCCGGGCATCTGGATGTCGAGCATGACGAGATCCGGATGGGTCCGCTCGATCACCTCGAGCGCTTCGACTCCGTCGGTGGCCTGACCGACGACTTCCACGCCGCCGATCCGGCCGAGCAGGTAGCACAGCTCCTCGCGCGCCAGCTGCTCATCGTCCACGACGACGGCCCGCAGCGGGACGTCCGCGCCGGCGGTGGAGGTGCGGGTGTCGGTCATCATGCGCTGATACGGGCCGTGACGCTCAGCTCCGGAAGGACGATCCGGGCGCACGTGCCTTCACCCGGCACGCTGTCGAGCTGGAGCTGGTAGTTGCTGCCGTAAATGACCTGGAGCCGTTCGTTGACGTTGCGGAGGCCGATGCCGGTGCCCTGCACGCGCGCGGCCTGATCGGCGGACACGCCCACGCCATTGTCGATCACGTCGATGATGGCGTGGCCGTTCTTCCGGGTGCTGCGGATGGTGATGCGCCCTTCCCCGATGCGCGGCTCGATGCCGTGCTTGATGGAGTTCTCGACGAGCGGCTGCAGCAACATGCTCGGCACGACGAGATCGAGTGTCGCCGGGTCGATGTCCTTCTCGATCCGCAGCCGTGGGCCGAAACGCATGTGCTCGATGTCGAGGTATTCGTCCACCGCCTCGAGCTCCTCGCGCAGCGTGACGAAGTGATCCTGGCTCTTGAGCAGCCGGCGGAGCAGGCCCGAGAGTTTCACGATGAGGACGCGCGCGGTCTCGGGCTGCGAGCGGATCAGCGACGAGATCGACGTCAGGGTGTTGAAGAGAAAGTGCGGGTTGATCTGGCTCGCGAGCGCTTCGACGCGGGCGGCCATCAGGAGCTTTTCCTGTTCCTGCAGGCGATGCTCGATGCGCGCGCTGTTCCAGATCTTGATCGGCACCGCGACGCACAACACGGTGGCGAGGACGACAAGGACGGAGAAGAGCAGGTTCGGCGGTGGCAGATAGAACAGGCGGTCATCGCCGAACCGATGCCCGAGCGCCTGCCGGAGAATCTCGAGCCCGATCGGTGCCGCGAGCAGGAGCACGATCCAGTCGATCTGAAAGCGCCGCACGAGCTTCCAGACATGCCGGTGCAGATCGGTGAAGAAGAGGGGCGAGAAATGCCAGATCGCCTCTTTCGGGCAGATCTCGCGCAGGCCGCCGCCGGCAAATCCGCACCCGACCGCGAACGGCAGGGCGATCCACTCGCCCCAGATCGCCGCCGTCCCGCCGACGCCGGCCCCCACGAGCGCGCCGGCATACGGGCCGGCGAGGAGGCCGGCGAGAAACGCCCCCGGCAGCGTGAGGTCGGCGGGGGGGAAATTCAGGAGCCAGCGGATGGCGACACCCGCGATGAGCGGGATGCCGAGGCTCGCGGCAAAGACCAGCCGCTCGGGCCAGTCGCGCTTTTCCGTGAGGAGGATGCGGCGGAACCACCAGAACCGGACGAGCATCGTCGAGAGGACGGCCGCGATCGCCACCTGGACGACCAGCGTCGTGAGCAGGAACTGCTCGGCCGACAGGGCCCTCTGGTCAAGCACGGTTGAGTATAGCAATTTGGTATGATTCCTCCATGATTCGTCCGTTCCTCGTGGGTTTCGCCACCACGTTCAAGCACATTTTCCAAAGGCCGATCACCGTCAACTATCCCGACGAGAAGATCCCCGTTTTCCCGAAGTACCGCGGCAAACAGGTGCTGATGCGCGACGAGAACGGCCTCGAAAAGTGTGTCGCCTGCGGGTTGTGCTCGGTGGCGTGCCCGGCGGATGCGATCTACCTCGAGCCGGCCGAAAACGACGGCACCGTCCAGGCCGGCCCGCGCTACGCGAAGATCTACCAGATCCACAAGACACGCTGCATCTTCTGCGGCATGTGTGAAGAGGCCTGCCCCGTATCGGCGATCTTCATGGGCAAGGACTACGAGCTCGCGGTCTACAGCAACAAGGACTTCATCTGGGACAAGACCGAGCTGCTCGTTCCGGCCCTGACGTCGAAGAACTGAGTGTTGTTCGGCGCGTTAGGAGACATTCACGGCGCCTTCGCGGCGGCACGCAACATCATGGAACGGCACCCCGAGGTGCCGTTCTGGCTTTGTGTGGGGGATGTGGCCGATGCCGAAGGACGCTATGAGCCGCTCCCGGCGCCGCTGCACTGGATCAAGGGCAACAACGAAGACTTCGACACGATTGCCGCGGGCGCGTTCCCGGAGAACCTCCACCACATTCCCAACGGGCAACTGATCGAGCTCGAGGGCCTGCGCATCGCCGGCCTCGGGGGGACGTTCGCGCCGACGATGTATGACGTGCCGGCGGAAGACCTACCTCCCGGAAGAACACCGCGGCTCGGACGGAGTGCGAGAGCGCCCGCGGCCGCCGCGAGCAGCGAGTCTTCGAGCAGCGCAGCGGCAGCGCGTGGGGGTGGGGCCCCACGCGCATTGAGAGCGCCTGCGGCCGCCGCGAGCCGCGAGTCTTCGAGCGGCGCAGCGGCAGCGCGTGGGGGTGGGGCCCCACGCGCATTGAGAAACGATGACAAACGCCGCCACTTCGTACGCGAGGAGGTCGAGGCCTGCAAGGCGATGACGCAGGTCGACATCTTCCTGTCCCATGAAGCCCCGCGCCCCTTCCGGGTCCACCGCGGCATCGATGCCGGCAAGACGCCGATCAACGAAATCCTGAGCGCGATGAAACCCCGGCTGCATCTGTTCGGCCATCACCACACATTCGCCGAGGCCCGCCCGAGCGGCATCCGGTCGGTCTGCCTGGATCTCGTCTCGGCGTCCTACCTGCTGATCGACGCGACGACGCTGGAATACGAGCGGGTGACCACCGCAGACACCGGGGTCCGGTAACACTCGCCGTTTCAGCCCGATTCGACCTCACGCCTTCTTTTGTCGTACCATCTCTCCACGACCCTCGCCAGCAGCGCTACCTCGTCGATTCCCTCCCACTGCCCCCAAGCGGGCGAAGCCCCGGCGGATGCCGTAAACTAGAAGCTTGCCCCGTGTACCTTTCCTCGACGCCATCGAACAGCGCGTGCTCGTCTGCGACGGGGCGATGGGCACCATGCTGTACGGGAAGGGGATCTTCCTCAATCGTTCGTTCGATGAGCTCAACCTGACTCAGCCGGACCTCGTGGCCGAGGTCCATCAGGCCTACGTGCGGGCCGGCGCGGATGTCATCGAGACCAACACGTTTGGCGCGAACCGGATCAAGCTCGGCGCGTTCGGGCTCGCCGACAAGGTGCCCGGCATCAATCAGCAGGGGGCCCGGATTGCGCGCCACGCCGCCCGTGAACAGGTGTATGTCGCGGGGGCGATCGGGCCGCTCGGCATCCGCATCGAGCCGTGGGGCAAGACAGGCGTCGACGAGGCGGAGGAGTACTTCCGGGAACAGGCGCGCGCCCTGCACGAGGGAGGGGTGGACCTCTTCATCCTCGAGACCTTCCGCGACCTGAACGAGATCACAGCGGCGATTCGCGCGATTCGCAGCCTCTGCGAGCTGCCGATTGTGGCGCAGGTGACGACCGAGGAGGATGGCAACACGCTCGACGGCGTGGCGCCGGAAAGCTTCGTTCCCGAACTGGAAGCGCAGGGGGCGGATGTGGTCGGGTTGAACTGCAGCGTCGGCCCGGCAGCGATGCTCGACACCGTCGAACGGATGGCACAGGTCGCGACCCGGCGGCTCTCCGCGCAGCCGAATGCCGGCAGCCCTCGCGAGGTCGAGGGGCGCAACATCTACCTCTGCTCGCCGGAGTACATGGCGTCGTACGCCCGCCGGTTCATCAACAGCGGCGTTCGTCTCGTCGGGGGCTGCTGCGGCACGACCCCGGATCACATCCGGCAGATCAAGGCGGCCGTGCGGGCCCTCGCCCCGGCGACACCCGCGCGAGACCGGCACGCGGTGCCGGCGCCGTCCGCACCCGAGATCCAAGTCATTCCGCGCGCGGAGAAATCCCGGATGGCCAACGCCCTCGAGCGCGGAGGCTTCGTCGTCGCGGTGGAGATCATGCCGCCGCGCGGCTACGACGCGCAGGTGGTCGTCGAGCAGGCGCGGCAGCTCCGCATCCACGGTGTGGACCTGGTCAACATCCCCGACGGACCGCGCTCCGGCGCCCGCATGAGCGCGCTGTCGGCGTCCGTGCTGATCCAGCAGCAGTCGGGGATCGAGACGATCCTCCACTACGCCTGCCGGGACCGGAACCTCCTGGGGATGCAGTCGGACCTGCTGGGCGCGCACTCGATGGGGATCCGCAACGTGCTGCTGATTACCGGCGACCCGGCGCCGGCGGGGGACTACCCGGATGCGACCGCGGTATTCGACGTCGACTCCATCGGGCTCACGAACGTCGTGACGCGGTTGAACCAGGGGCTGGACATCGGCGGTCAGCCGATCGGGGCGCCCACCGCGTTCCACATCGGCGTCGCGGTCAACCCCTGCGCGCTGGACCTCGATCACGAGTTCCGCCGATTCAAGTACAAGGTCGAGGCAGGCGCCGAATTCGCCATCACCCAGCCGGTCTTCGACGTCGCGCCGCTGGTGGCGTTCCTGAAGCGGAGCGGCGCCGGCATTCCGGTGCTGGCGGCGATCACGCCGCTCGAGAGCCTGCGGCACACCGAATTCATGGCCAACGAAGTGCCGGGTGTCTGCGTGCCGGACGCGGTCGTGGAGCGCATGCGCCGCGCGGACGCCGACGGTCGCGCGGCCGCCGAAGGGCTGGCGATCGCCTCCGAAATCGCGGCCGGGGTTCGGCCATACGTGCAGGGGATTCAGATTTCGACCGCGGCCGGGGCCGTCGAAAGCGCGCTCGGGGTGATGAAAGCCCTGGCAGCGTAACGGGGCCTTGCTTGCCCCTCTGTAGGACAACGGGATATAGTCGCAGCTTCTCTTATGGCCTTATTTGATCGCAAAACGCCGTCTCAGGATGAAGTCGTCTCGGGCTCGGACGCAGGCACGCGCGCCTTATCCGTGACCGCTGTCGAAAACGACTTCGTGGAAGGGGTCTACGACAAGCTGGCGAAGGTGTACGACCTCATCTTCGGGCCGACCCTGCATCCGGGCCGCCTGCGGGCCATCCAGCGAATGGATATCCAGCCTGGTGAACGCGTGCTCGAGGTGGGTGTCGGGACGGGCATCAACCTGTCGCTCTACCCCAAGGACTGCGCGGTGACGGGGATCGATTTCTCCGGCTCGATGCTGGAGAAGGCGCGCGAGCGCGCGGCCCGCAAGGAGATCCGCAACATGCGGCTGCTCCAGATGGACGCCGGCGACCTCAAGTTCGCCGACGACTCCTTCGACATCGTCTACGCGCCGTACCTGATCAGCGTCGTCCCGGATCCGGTCAAGGTCGCGCAGGAGATGAGCCGTGTGTGCCGGCCTGGCGGCCGTGTGATCTTTCTGAATCACTTCCTCAGCCCGAATCCGATTCTCTCGCGGCTCGAGCGGCTGATTTCGCCCTACACGATTCACATCGGGTTCAAAGCCGACCTCGACCTGCCCGCATTCCTGGCGCAGGCCAGCCTCGAGCCGATCTCGATCGAAAAGGTCAACATCCCGCGGCTGTGGTCGCTGGTGACGTGCGTGAAGGACTGAACCGGCTCTGGCTGGGACTTGTCCTGGCCGCGTTCGGCGTTCCACTCTTCATTGGCCTCGGCTCGACGGACCTCGCCGGCGACGAGGCCATTTATTCGTACGCCGTTGAATCCAGCCTGACAACCGGGGACTGGGCCGTGAACCCGTGATGTGGCGACGACTCGGCTTTTCGTTGTGCCTGGCCGCCATGTCTGTCGTCGTGCTCGGCACGCGCGTCTACTGGTCGTTCGAGCGCGTCCGCGTTCAGGTGGTCGCGAACGCAGCACAGGTGGCCGAGGATTCATCAACGGTGATCCGGCTTCCGGATCGTGTCGCTCGACTCAGCGGACAGGCCGTCGCCATCATTCTGCGCGTGCGCGGAACGTCAGAACCGATCACTGTGAACGTGGCGCTCGATGGGCGCACGCTGCCCGACTTCCTCGTACCCGCGGATCGCGAGGTACGCATCGACACCTCGATCGATTCCATGCCGGCGCAAGCCCGCGAGATCACGTTCACGGCTCCGCGGCCGGGTTGGCGGATCACGTACCTCGAAGTGGCGAACGTGCATGGCCACTCCGACGGCATCATCGGTTTCGTCGTGGTGCCCGGGTCCCGGAGTGTGGAGCCCATCCTGCCGCCATGGGTCTCCCTTCTGCTTCTTGTCATGCTCGCGGCATTACGACCACGGCCGTCGTGGCCGCAGGGGCGTGGACGGATCCCCTACCGGATCGCTGCCGGAGCCGTCCTTCTTCTGTTTGGGGTGGCACTGCTCGCAAACGTCTTCACACGTTTTGCGATTGTGCTTGCCTTCCCGACGTTTCTCATGTGTGCAGCGGTGCTCTACGCTGAGCCGATCTCGCGGGGAGTGCGGTACTTCTGGGGGCGAGGCCTGCTCGACCGCGGTGGTAGTCCCGCCGTGGGCTCGATGCCGCACTGGCGTGAGGTGCTGCTCGCCGGCGCCGGGCTTGTCGTCGTCGTGGCCGTCCTGCTCCACGCCCAGGTCAGGGCGCCGTATAGTGTGCCGGATCTCGGCGATCCGCTTTTCTCCATGTGGCGGATCGCCTGGGTGCTGCACCAACTCGGCGCCGATCCCGGACATCTGTTCGATGCCAACATCTTTCACCCGGCGCGTGGCACCCTCACCTATTCGGACTCGATCATCCTTCCGGCGATCACGGCCCTGCCGCTGCTGCGCGCGGGTGTGCATCCGGTCCTTGCCTACAATCTGCTGCTGCTGTCGGGATTCGTCCTGTCGGGTCTTGCCACCTACGTGTTCGGCAGGAGCCTTGGTTTCGGCGTCGTGGGGGCATGGACGAGCGCCGTCATTTTCGCGGTGTTGCCGTATCGGCTCGATCATTACAGTCATCTCGAGCTGCAGATGGCGCAATGGATGCCGCTGGCGCTGCTCGGGGTACACCGGTTCATGCTCGCTGGAGGCAGGCGGTACCTCGCCCTGACGGCGGTCGCCGTCGCCGCACAGTGGTATTCCTCCATGTACTACGCGCTCTTCCTGAGTGTGTTTGTGGCGGTCTTTGCACTCGTGCTCGCGGTGCTCTCGCGGGATTGGCGCCGCCTCGCTCAGGTGGCGGGCGCCGTGCTGCTCGGTGCATGCCTCGCGCTGCCTCTCGCTGCGGCGTACGCAGGATCCCAGAAAGCGCGCGGCGAACGGCCTCTCGAGGCCATCCACGAATTGAGTGCGACGCCGGCGGACTACCTTCAGCCGACGGACAGAAGCGCCCTCTACGCGGGCATGAACCCGCAGCCTGCTTACGGGGAGCGTGCGCTCTTTCCCGGAGTGGCGCCGATCGCCCTGGCGGTGGCGGGCGCTTGGCCGCCCCTGAGTCCCACGCGGCTGGCCCTGCTGCTGAGCGGAATCGTCGCGTTTGACGGCTCACTGGGCCTGAACGGCTACTCGTATCCGTTGTTGTACGAGTTCCTGTTTCCGTTCCGGTCCATTCGCGTGCCCGCGCGGTTCGCGATGCTTGTCGGCTTGACGCTCGCGCTTTTCTCAGGTGCCGCGCTCGCGCGTCTGCGCATGGGACCGCGCCGATTTTCGACGCCGTTGGCTGGGGCCGTCGTTACCGCCCTGCTCCTGATCGATGCCTGGCCGACGCTCCGGCTGGTTCCGGTCTGGCGCGCCCCCCCGCCCATCTATGGTGCGCTGGGGGCGTCCAGCGGGGCCGTGCTGATGGAGTACCCGATCAACCCCGACCCCGCCGCGTTCGGAGAAAATCTTCCGTATATGTACTTTTCAACCTGGCACTTGACGCCGACGGTCAACGGCTACAGCGGGTTCCTGACCCAAGGCTACGACGCGCTGGCCAGGGCCATGAGAGGATTCCCGGGTGGCGATACCGTGCCGTACCTCACGAGGATGGGCGTGACGCACATCAGCGTCATTTGTGCGCTCGATGGCAGGTTCGGGGACCTCGGCGTACCGATAATGGACCGCTCAAAATGCGATAAAACGATCAGCCACCTTGACGCCGATCCTCGATTACTTCAGGTCGTTCGGTCAGAATGGCAGGGCGCCCCCGCCCTGCTCTATCAGATTCGAAAGTAAACGATCAGGATGGCTGTTCAGCGAATTCGACTGCGTGCGTGAAGAGCCGCGGATCGTCCGACTTCATGTACGACTCGACCCCGGTGGCGTACTCGAGTGCACGCTGTCATTGGGCGGCGATCACCTTGCGGGCGGCAGCGTCCACGACCTCGCAGGCGACGCCGGGCTTCGCTGCCTCGAGCCCATCTGGATCGACAAGGTAAGCATCCCGCGGCTCTGGTCGCTGGTGATGAGCGTGAGGCCTGAACCGCCCGACGGCGATCAGGCCTTTGCCGGGCGAGCTGTAACGGCGGACAACGTCAGGGGATTCGTCGTGCGTAGGCGAACAGAACGCCAAAATAGCCGGTCACGAGCACTATGACGGCCCAAGGCACGGTGACGACCATGACGGTCGTCCAGCGGCCGCGGCCTGCCAAAACTGCCGCTGCTACGATCGGTACAATTGCAGCGGCGGCAAAAAAGCCTGCTTGGATGTAATAGGGGAGACGCATCTGGAGTGTGTCCCCTCCACCCTCGCGCGAACGTAGCGACCGTTCCCAGGAAAGGCTGGCGCTCATCTTCCCTTGCGCCTTCCAGTCCATCATCAACAGCTTCTTAAGTGCACGCGTGGAATCGTCGGATCCCCCTTCCGAGGCCAAGAACAAGACGTGTTCAATGGCATCTTCAACCGCGGTGAGATACCGTCCCGCTCGACCGACGCGCATCGATTCGCCGAGCCATAGCCCGCCGACTGTGCACGCCGTGGCGGGCATGCCGGCAAGAAGGATCCAGTAGGAGACCAGGAGTTCGGACGTCTGCGAGGCGGCATACAGGAGTGCCGTGAGAAGTGCGGAACTCCACGACAATAGATGGACCCTACGATCGATCCCTCGGGAGCACTCGTCTCGAAGAGACTGCCATTCGATCAGCAGAATATTCAAGAGATCGCGCGAGTCCAGGGAGCTTCGCGTGCGCAGGTCGCCAGAAAGCTCCATCGAGCGCGGAGGTTGCCCGAGGGCAAGAGTCAGCGAGCGAAGGAACGAGAGGATGTGGCGCACAGCCGTCACTGCGCTCTGAAGAGCGCCTCACCAGGAGGCGTCGATAGGAGCGATCCGCCGCGGGTCGGGCGATCCGGCGTCGTCACCTCGGGAATGGTATCCCAACTGAGCAGGAAGTCGGGATTGATGTGGCGGTCGATACCTGACGTTCTTCCACGTGGCCGCTGGGCGGGCTGGCCATGTTCGTGCCGGTGCCGCACCGGAGCGGCCGGTACGACGTCGGCCTTCTCGCGGAACTGGCGTTTGTGTTCGCGCGATCCCTCTCGTTAGAAGGGCCGTTCGAGCGAGTTCGACTGCGGCGTGAAGAGCCGCGCGCCGTCCCCGGTGATCACCATGTCGTCTTCGAGCCGGACGCCGAACTCTCCGCGGATGTAGATGCCCGGTTCGTCGCTGAATGTCATCCCTGGACGGAGCGGTGTCTTGTTGCCGCGCACGAGGTACGGCCACTCGTGCCAGTCCATGCCGAGGCCGTGCCCGACGCGGTGGGTGAAGTACTTGTAGTCGGGACCGTAGCCCGCATCGACGATCACCTTGCGGGCGGCGGCGTCCACGGCCTCGCAGGGGACGCCGGGTTTCGCGGCCGCGAGCGCGGCATCCTGCGCCTTGCGTTCGATGTCGAACACCTGCTTCATCTTGTCGGTGGCCTTGCCGAGCACGAACGTGCGACTCAGGTCCGACTGGTAACCCTCGATGTTGCAGCCGCCGTCGATCAGGAGGATCGTGCCTTGCTTCACGGTCTGCGGGGTAATCGAGCCGTGGGGAAGGGCGGAGAACTCGCCGACCTGCACGCCGGCGCCTCCTTCGAATCCGAGGCGCGTGTGGGCCGACGACACCAGCCGCGCGAAGTCGGTCTGCGTCATGCCTTCCTTGAGTGACTGATAGGCGGCTTCGTACGCCTTGAGTGTCACGTTCGAGGCGAGCTGCATCAGCTCGAGCTCGTGGGCGTCCTTGATCATGCGGCAGCCGGCGGTGATCGGCGTCCCGCTGGTCAGCGTGAGGCCGCGCGCGGCCTTCGACACGCCGTCGCTGAACACGAAGTCCACGGTCTCTTCGATGCCGAGTCGTCCGGTCCGGACGCCGCGGTCGGCCAGCCCCTGCGCGACACGCTCGTACGGGCTCTCGTGTTCGTGCCAGGTGCGTACGTCCGCCGTGCCGGCAAACGGCCCGAGCGCGATCTGCTCGCGCGCGCGATCCTCTTCGAACGCCGGGCAGACGAAGAAGGGGTCTCCTTTCGCGGGGATGACGCACGTGAACAGCCGCTCCCCGCCCGACCACCGGATATTGGTGAAGTAGATGAGCGACATGCCGCTGCACAGCATCAGCGCGTCGATCTTCTCCTCGGCCATCAGCCGCCGCGCCTTCTCGACGCGTCCGCGTCGCTCGTCGGCGGTGATCGGCCGCGCCTGCAACTTCATCGAGGTCAGCGCCTGAATCGCCGGCGGCAGATCCGCCTGCGGCTGCGCCTCGAGGCGCGGCGCCCCCAGCACCGCGGCGCTCGCGCCCGCACCCCACAAAAACGTCCGTCGTGTCACCATCGTCATCTCCGCTCTCTCGCCAGCCTGAAAGGGTTCACAGAGAGTACTGCAGAATGCGTGTCGCCGCGACCTCGGCGCCGTCGGTCCGCGGCATGTCCGGCGGGAGCGGCGCATCGAGCAGCGCGTCGAGCGACGCGCGCCAGCGTCCGGCGAGCAGCGATTCCTGCTCCAGGAACCGGCACCGCAGGACCTTCGGCATGTCCCGCACCATCACGTCGTACTCCACGAAATGCCCGCGCGACGTATAAAGCATGGCGGTCCGGTTCGCCACGCACTCCGACACGATCCCATAGCCCGGTTTCGTGACGACGACGTCCACGGCGGCCACGAGATCCTCGTACCGCGCGCCGGTGTGATAGAGGCGCGCCTCGTCGACGAAGACCACGCCGCGCGGCAGTTCGCGCGCCGGTGGCTCGCGCCCCGTGATCACCACGGTCCAGGTGTCGAGGCAATCGAGCGTCGCGGGATCGAAGTCGCGCACGCCATACCCGCCGAACGACGAGAGCGCCAGCGGACGGCCGGAGGGCAGCCCGAGCCGCTCGATGACCTCCTGCCGGTCATGACGCGCGTGCCGGGCCACAAAGGGCAGATCCACGATGGGATCGATCGTGGCGAACCCGCCGTGCATCGGCAGCCGCCAGCCCGCGGACGCGGCGCCATAGCTGTCACGGATCCTGGGCAGGACGTCGGGCGCCTGCGCCGTAAACAGCGCGTCGTAGCCTTCGTAGATCCAGTCCCACGTGAAGTTGCTGAGGACGATGCAGGGGATACCCGCTATCGCGGCGGCGACGCAGGCGAGCGGCGGCGCGTCGGCGATCACCAGACGGGCGCCGCGTGCCTGCAGGATCCCGACTTCCTCGGCGACACGCGTGTCGAAGTCGGCATGGAACGCCGCCGCTTCGCGCACGCTGGCGTGGGCATCGAGACGCAGACTGTCGATCTGCACCACGCCGGTATCGCAGACGCCCGGCCAATACGTAAAGGGCACCCGGACGGTCCGCTCGAAGAGCCACCGCGCGGCCGACGTGCGAATCAGGATCTCGAGCCCTTCCGGCAGGCGGGGCCCGAGCGCGTTGATGACTTCGATCTCGCGCGCCGCATGGCCGAGGCCGTGCCCGGAGATGTACCAGGCCACTGAAGAAGAGTGGCCTGGATGGGAAATGGGAGATGGCAAATGGTAAAGAGCCCTAATCGTGCGCGGGGCGCGCGGCCGAAGCCGACGTTCCTCCCAAGGGGGACTCTGCCGCCACGGCATCGGCATCGACCGTTCCCGGCAGCGCGACCGCCAGTGCCTCCTCGAGCGTGGTGACGGGCACGAACTTCATCTCGCGCCGCACATCGGCCGGCAGCTCGTCGAGGTCCGGTTCGTTCAGCTTGGGCAGGATCATCGTCTTGATCCCGTAGCGTCTCGCGGCGAGCGCCTTCTCCCGGATCCCGCCGACGGGCAGCACGAGCCCCGAGAGCGTGATCTCGCCCGTCATCGCGACCTCGGAGTTCACCGGCACCCCGCGCGCCGCCGACACGATCGCGGTCGCCATCGTGATGCCGGCAGACGGGCCGTCTTTCGGGATGGCGCCTGCCGGCACGTGGACGTGCAGGTCCTGCTTGCTGAGGAACTCGGGCGACAGCTGCAGGCCGCGCGCCTGCTGGCGCACGTGGCTGAGCGCGGCGCGCGCCGATTCCTGCATCACGCTTCCGAGCTGACCGGTGAGCGTGAGCTGACCGCCGCCGCCCGGCATGAGGACGGCTTCGATGAACAGGACGTCGCCGCCCGTTTCGGTCCAGGCGAGGCCCGTCGCGACGCCGGCCCGCGACGTGCGGAACGCCGTCTCGCCGCGGAATCGCACGGGGCCCAGGTAGGTCGGGACGTCGGCCGCATCGACCCTGGCGGTGTGGGTGGACTCAGTCGCGACTTTTGCCGCCACCTTGCGCGCAATGGTGCCGATCTGCCGCTCCAGTGTGCGGACGCCCGCTTCGCGCGTGTACTCGGCGATCACGCGTCGCACGGCTTCGTCCGTGAACTCGATGTGCTCGGGTGTCAGCCCGTGCTCGTCTCGCTGCCGCGGGACCAGGTACATCTTGGCGATGTGCAGCTTGTCGTCTTCCGTATAACCGCTGAGCGAGATCATCTCCATGCGATCGAGCAGCGCGGGGTGGACCGTGCCGAGCTGATTCGCCGTCGCGATGAAGAGGACCTTCGACAGATCGATGGGGATCTCGAGGTAGTGATCGCGGAAGGTGTGGTTCTGCGCCGGGTCGAGCACCTCGAGCATCGCCGCCGCGGGATCTCCCTGGATGCCGACCGACATCTTGTCGATCTCGTCGAGCATGAAGACGGGGTTCGACGAGGCGGCGCTCTTCAACGCCTGGACCAGCCGGCCCGGCATCGAGCCGATGTAGGTGCGCCGGTGGCCCCGAATCTCGGCCTCGTCGCGGACACCGCCGAGCGAGATGCGCACGAACTTCCGGTTCATCGCGCGCGCGATCGACTGGCCGAGCGACGTCTTGCCGACCCCGGGCGGGCCGACGAAGCACAGGATCGGACCCTTCAGGTCCCCCTTCAGCTTCCGCACGGCGAGGTACTCGACGATGCGTTCCTTGACCTTGTCGAGATCGTAGTGATCCTCGTCGAGGACGCGGCGCGCTTCGACCGGGTCGAGGCGGTCCTCGGTCGGCTTGTCCCAGGGCACGTCGAGCAGCCAGTCCAGATAGGTGCGGATCATCTGGTATTCAGGCGACGCGGGTGTCATCCGGTCCAGACGTTCGACTTCCCGGTCGGCCACCGTGGCGACGTGCTCGGGCAGCTTCGCCTCCGCGATCCGCTTGCGCAGCTCCTGCGACTCGCCGTCCCCTTCACCGAGCTCGGCCTGAATCGCCTTGAGCTGCTGGCGCAGCATGTACTGCCGCTGCGCGTCCGTCATCTCCTTTTCGGCGCGCGATTCGATCTGTCCCTTCAGCTCGAGGACCTCGATCTCGCGCGAGAGCGCGCGCGCGACGGCGTCGAGCTTCACGATGACGTTGTCCTCTTCGAGGAGCATCTGCTTGTCTTCCGCCTTCATGTCGAGGAGGCTGGCGAGCAAATACACGATTCGCAGCGGATCGTCCATCGTCGCGACCAGCGCCTTGACGTCGGGCGAGAGACCGGTGGCGAGCGACAGCGCGCGGTCCACGAGCTCCTGGAGGTGCCGGACCCGCGCGTCGATCTCGACCGTGCGCTCGGACATCTCGGGCAGGGGCTTGAGCAGCGCGCGCATGAAGCCCTTGTCGGTCTGGAGGAATTCGGCGCGGACGCGGGAGATGCCTTCGACCAGCACGCGCATGCCGTTCGGCGCCTTGGCCATCTGCCGGATGACCGCGACCGTGCCGACGCGGTGCAGATCGTCGGCGCCCGGTTCGTCGGCGTCGTTCTTCTGCAGCAGCAGGACGACCATGCGGTCGCCGGCGAGCGCGCGATTGATGGCTTCAGACGACAGCGGCCGGCTCACACCGAGCGGCGCGACGGTCATTGGCAGGACGACCGAGCCTCGAAGCGGAACGACGGGGAGCTCGGCGGGCAGCGGCGGGGAGGTGGGAACGTCGGCCATCGGTTCGATCATAGACGGTGTAGGGGCCGTTCGCGAACGGCCCTGTGACGGGCTGGACGGCGTCACGGGACCGTTCGCGCCGTCACGGGGCCGTTC
>JBBECO010000173.1:6970-18919 GCA_040881785.1 Vicinamibacterales bacterium | reverse complement strand
CCCGGCGCCCACTTTGGTCATCCCGCGAGGCGGACGAGCGCGGGCGACGCAAGAACCTCGCCTGTCCCGGGACGAGTTCCCGGAGCGAACAACGGCAGGCAGCATGGAAGCGAACACTCGCAAGAAGCGACGTGGACGACTTGTTCGACGTTTTTTGCGGTCGGCGGCCGGTTGCGATCATAGGCCGCTGCCGATGGAGAAGCAGATCATCAGGCGAACGACGCCCGTGAGCGTCAGAATCCGAACGGCCGCGTCCAGTTCGGCGCGAACGGCATCCGGGCAATCACGGTGCTCGAGCCAGTAGGTCTGCTCACGCTCAACGTGGCGGCGTCTAGCTCCCCCCAGAAACGTGCTTCGGTTCAGGCCCGCCGAAGTTGGTTCATGCTGTTGGCACCCGCGTGCGGAGCCATCCCATGACCGCCCACATCGCGTCAAGATCCTCTTTGTTGTAGGTGAGGATCTGCCCCATCAACTCTACGCGCCGGCCAACGTCATCTGTCTCCACCGCCTCGATGTAGGCAGCCATCGCCCAGTCGCCCCCGTATTCCGTCTGCGTCCGTTGGAACCCCACGTGCCCCTCGATGACCTTCAAGCTGTAGCTTGGGAGCGGGAGGACGACAGACCTCTGGGTCACCGGAAGCAGGTCGATCAGGTTGGCGAGCACGCGGGCGCCGATGCTATCTCGGTCGCCATACCGGTCGATATAGCCTTGCACCTTCGTCTTCTCGTAGCTTGCCCAATGCACAAACGGAATGTCGCCTTGAGTTGCGAAAATCTTCGCTGCGGCTTCCAAGAAAGCATCCCATCCCTTCTCGTCACCGTCCGGACCAAAATCCGAGACCGCGGGCCTGAAATCGCTCTTGCCGTCCTCGTAAACGCCCATGCCCCACAGATACACTCTGTCCGTCTCGTCGAGCTGCGGCGGCAGTCCCTCGAGGTCGAACATGACGTAGCGACGCCGATCAGGGACTACGGGCACCTGCATTACGATCTCTCGACCTTCCACCAGCGCTCGGGCGTTGCGGAGGATCGAGCCAGACTTGTTGCCGACCTTCTGCGTGCCGTGACCCCAGGGTCGCTGAAGTGCCGCCAGCGTCCGCTCATCAAACGCATCGAGAAGCTGTTCGTAGGTGTCGATCCCAGCATCGTGCAGCGCGCGGGCCAGACCCTTATCGACGCCGATCACCGACGCCGCGTCGTGTTTCCCGGTCGCGGCCTGCCAGCAAAAATCGTTGAAGCCACAGTCGCCACAGCTCGACCACCCCACCGGATGGAAGGGCGGCTCGCTGAGGCTCCTGATCGAAACGATCTCCTGCAAACAGGTCTTCGCCTGCTGGCCTTTGTCGTAGTCGACCGGAATCAGCTCGCGACGGCCGTTGAGCACCTCGAGGCGCCCAGGTGGTCTGCCCGTGGTCTGTTCAACCAACCACCCGTACAACTCCATGGTGCGGAGAATCTCTGGGTGGTCGTCCTCATTCACCCGACGGGCAATCTTGCAGTCTTGTACAACCACTGCCTCATCGTCGAAGAGCACGAAGTCCGGCACGCCTGTCACCCGATGCGTGGAGCCATTCATCCGAAGGTTCACCTCGAAGGCGGGCTGATAGAGTGGGATTGCGTGGCGCTTGATCTCGGCCTGTGTCCGTGCCAGCCGCTCTGCCCAACTCACCTTGGACAGGTCGACCAACTCGGAAATGGTCGATCGATACTCCTCCTCATGGCGCCTCCCGAGTCGCTTGAGGACCTCTTCGTAAGGCCCCGGCGCTCCTTCGGGAACACCCTTCTCCCGCAGGTACACTCGAAGGTCACATTTTGAGGGCCGCAAATACGAATGAAAATCGGACGGACGAAGGTGCATTGTTGGCCTCCGGGACGTCAGTACACAGGAGGGACGACCGTGCAGACGACGTCCAACTGCTTCAGCGCGGCCCGACACGTCGAGCACGTCGTCCCATCCAGTCCCGGAAGAGGCACAATCCCAAGCCGTCTCAATTCGAACAGGCACTTCGAGCACGCGGCAACATCTGCCGCCGCGTCGTGGGCGTGGTCGGGCTCTCTGCCGAACAGGCGCACGTGAAGCTCTTCCAGCTTTGGCCACTTGAACCCGTAGCGGTTCGGGATGGCGCAGTAGACCGTGGTGGACTGCATCGTACAAATTGACGTCTTGCGGGGGAATGGATCTGGAAGCTTCAGACGGTGGAACTCCGCACCCAATACCTTCGCGTCGAACTCCCAATTGTGCGCCACGACGATCGAGGCTGCGGTGAGTGGCGTGATAAGAGCTTGCAGGGCGCAGGCGATTGGCACCCCGTCGGGGCGTATTACGTCCGACCGCGACAGGGCCCTTCGACCACACACACCAAACGCTGCCCATGCGAGCTGGACGACGCGAGGCCAATTGTCCACGTCCGATACAGGAGCGCGGAAGGACCCCGGCACGCCCGTCGTCTCGGTGTCGAATACCAGGAACATGACTATCCTCCCGGCGGAGCGGCACCTAATCAGAATGATTGTCGTAACGTGAAGTCATTGTGGGACGCGTATCGAGCTCCGTCAATGACGGAATTCCGGCAGACGGAATTCCAGCGCGGAGCGGAGCGACTCCACGTCACTCGCCCAACGCTGTCATCGGATCGATCCGCGAGGCCCGGCGCGCCGGGACCGCGCACGCGATGACCGCCACGACCGCGAGGACGCCCGCCACGCCCGCAAGGACGACCGGCTCCATCCCGCTCACGCCGTACAACTGCGACTCCATCGCGCGGCGGATCGCAAACGCGCCCGCCAGGCCGACGACGAGACCGGCGGCCAGCAGACCGACGCCTTCGCGCAGCACCAGCGCGAAGATGCCGCCGGGCTCGCTGCCGAGCGCCATGCGGATCGCGATCTCCTTGCGCCGTTGCGCCACCTGGTAGGCGAGCACGCCGTACAACCCCGTCGCGGCGAGAAACAGCGCGATCACGGCGAACAGCAGCGCGAGCACCATCGGCGTGCGCCGGTCGGCCAGCGAGTCACCGATGCGGTCCTCCATCGTCCGCACGCTGTAGAGCGGCAGCTCCGGATCGATCGACACCAGCGCCTGGCGCAGCGCGCCGGTGACCGAGAGCGGGTCTCCGGCGGTGCGTACGGCGAGCGTCATCGTCCGCAGCGGAGCCTGCGACATCGGGAAATAATAGGTCCCCATGCGCGTCTCGGAGGTGACCAGCCCCGCCATCTTCGTTTCGCCGACCACGCCGACGACCGTGATCCAGCGCGTGTTGGGGCCGGGTTTCGTCAAGTCGTCCGCGTTGTCCGGGTTGTACATCCGGCGGCCGATCGGATCCTGCCCGGGCCAGAACTTCTTCGCCAGCCGTTCGTCGACGATCACGACCGGAGGAGACGCCGACGTGTCGCCGTCGGTGAAGAAGCGCCCGCGCGCGAGCGGCACCTGGAGCGTCTCCAGGTAGCCGGGCGTAACGACGACCCGATACGGCGAAATCAGCGATTCACCGGGCGCCATCTGGTAGCCCTCGGCCAGGATGACGCTGTCGCTGAAATCTCCTCCGAACGGGATGTTCGACGTGATCCCGGCCGCCTGCACGCCCGGCACCCTCCGCACGGCTTCGAGGTACCGGTTGCCGAACGCCTGGACCTGGGGCTGATCGGGATACCGCGACGGCGGCGGCGAGACGCGCGCGGTCAGCAGGTGGCCCGGGTCGAAGCCCGGTTCCACGCGCAGCACACGCTCGAAGCTGGCGAGCAGCAGGCCGGCGCCGATCAGCAGCATGAAGGCGAAGGCCACCTGGCTGGCGACGAGCACGCGTCGAACGCCTCTTGCCCCGCGGCCGCTCGTGCCGCTCCGGCCCTCCTCGCGGAACGCCTGGCTCAGATTCATCTGCCGCAGGTTCGCGACCGGCACAAGGCCGACCAGCACACCCACGGCCAGCGCGAGCGCGATGGTGAAGGCCATGACGACGCCGTCCATCCGGATCTCCGCGCTGCGCGGCAGCGCGTCGACACCGATGCCGGCGAGCAGCGTCAGGCCGAGATACCCGAGGCCGACACCGGCCAGGCCGCCGCCGAGCGTCAGCAGCATCGTCTCGGTCAGGAGCTGGCGGGTGAGCCGCGACAGGCCCGCGCCGAGGGCGTGCCGGGTCGCGAGCTCGCGCATCCGCGCGGTCGATCGGATCAGGACCAGGTTCGTGAGATTCACGACGCCGATGGCGAGGACGAACAGCACGCCGCCCCAGAGCAGGTACAGCGTGCGCCGCACGTCGCGCACCATGTCTTCCTGCAGCGGCGTCACGATGGAGTGAAATCCCGCGTTGAGCAGGATCTCCTTCATGTTCGCGAAACGTTCCATGTTGCGCGCGTTGAGCGCATCGACCTGCTGCTGCCCCTGCGCGGCACTGGCGCCCGGCTTCAGCAATCCCACCATCGTCCAGCTGTTGTTGTGGCGTGCATCGTCGGACCGCTGCTCTGCGGTGAACGAGAGCGGCATCCACAGCTCGACCTCGGCGTTCATGAACAGGAAGTCGGGCGGCATGACGCCGACGATCTGGTAGGGCTGACCGTTGATGCGCAGGTCCTGGCCGATCGCCGTGTCCTGCCCGGCGAAGAGCCGCTGCCAGAGCGCGTAGCTGAGGACGACTTGGCGATCGGCGCCAGGCTCGCCTTCGTCCTCTGTGAAGACCCGCCCCTTGACGGGGGCGGCCCGCAGCATCCGGAACAGGGACGGCCGCGCCGCCATGCCCAGCAGCCGTTCGGCGCTGCCTTCCCCGCCGATCGTGACCCCGCGCTGCTGATAGAGGGCCAGCTCCTCGAAGACGTCGGTTTCGCGCAGCCGGTCGTAGTAGTCGGGGACGCCGCTGCTGCCGCGGGCGACCCCGGCCTTCGGATAACTGTTGTAGAGAAGGACGAGGCGTTCCGCGTCCGGAGACGGCAGCGGCCGGAGCAGGACCGAGTGAACGATGGCGAAGATGGCGGCGTTGGCGCCGATACAGAGCGCCAGCGTCAACAGCGTGGTCACCGTGAAGGCGCGGTCCTTGACGAGCACGCGCACGGCGAAGCGAAGGTCCTGGCGAAACCGTTCCATACAAGTGCTCTACGAATATGGACGTCCGGCTGTTCGGAAGGTCGGGGTCATCATTGTTTAGTTTGCGCTGGGGCCCCACCCCCAGCGCCTGCCAGCGCTCGCTTGTCGCTCGCGCCGGGGCGTGTTTGCGCTGGGGCCCGCCTTCGCCCCGACTTCGCTCTTCAAGCTTCGTCGAGGCTACGGCGAGGCAGGCTTCCGACAGCGCCTGCCAGCGCTCGCTTTTCGCTCGCGCCGGACCAACCTTTTTCTTCCTGTTGACGTCCAACAGGGGCAACGGTAGTCTCCTGTTGATCAACAACAGGAGCACTGAGACGCATGACACTGCCACGATCCGACGTCCTCCAGGGAACCCTGGACCTGATGGTCCTCAAGACGCTCGACACTCTCGGCGCCATGCACGGGTACGGCATCGCCCAGCGGATCCAGCAGGTGTCCGGGAATCTGCTGCACCTCAACCAGGGCACGCTGTACCCCGCACTCCTGCGGCTCGAGCAGAAGGGCTGGATCTCGTCGAAGTGGGGGACGTCCGACAACAACCGCCGCGCGCGCTTCTACAGCCTGACGAAGAGCGGCAGGAAGCAGCTCGCGCGCGAGGCGGCGGGCTGGCAGCGGATCGCCGGCGTCATGGGCCGCATGCTCGGGACGGAGGAGGCCTAGGATGGGAACCCTCCGCGAGACGCTCCTGCGCCTGGCCGGCTTCGTGACGCGGCGCGCCGGCAGGCGCGACGACGAGCTGCGCGCCGAGCTCCAGTTCCACGCCGACATGCTCGAGGCCGACCTGCGCGCGCGGGGCATCCCCCCGCCGGACGCGGCACGCCAGGCCCGGCTGCAGCTCGGAGGCGCCACCCAGATCGCCGAGTCGTACGGCGACCAGCGCACGATCCCCCGGTTCGAGTCGGTCGTCCAGGACGTCCGCTACACCGTTCGTTCCTTCCGCCGCGCGCCGGCGTTCAGCCTGGCGGCCCTGTTGACGCTGGCGCTTGGTATCGGGGCGACGACCGCGATCTTCACGGTCGTGAACGCCGTGCTCCTGCGTCCGTTGCCGTTTCCGCGCGCCGCGGAGCTCGTGTTCTTCGGCGACAGCGGCCCGGGCGACTCCACGCACCAGATCGGATATGCGACCTTCGCGGACCTTCGAGACAGAACGCAGTCCTTCCAGGCGCTCGCCGCGATCCGATCGTGGCAGCCGACGCTGGTGACAAGCGAGGCCGAGCGGCTCGAGGGCCTGCGCGTCAGCTGGAACTACCTTTCACTGCTCGGCGCTCAGCCTGCCATCGGCCGCGCGTTCCGCGAGGAGGAGGATCACCCGGACCGCTCCCGGGTCGTCGTGCTGAGCGACGGACTGTGGCGGCGGCGCTTCAACGCGGATCCCGGAGTGGTCGGCCGTACGATCCGGATGAACGATCTCTCGTACGAAGTGCTCGGGGTCATGCCTCGGAAGTTCGACGACGTCGTGTCCGGCCATGCGTACGATCGTGCGCAGCTGTGGGCGCCGCTCGGCTATGACGATTCGCTCTCGTATGCCTGCCGCACGTGCCGGCATCTCAAAGCCGTCGGACGGCTCGCGCCGGGCGTGACGGTGGAACAGGCCGCGGCGGATCTGACCGGGATTCGGGCCGGGTTGGCGCGCCAGTTCCCCACCGAATACAACGCGACGGATCGGGTGGGCCTGACCCGCCTCGAGCACGTCGTCGCGGGTCAGGTCCGGGAGCCGCTCTACCTGCTCCTGGCGGCGGTGGGATTCGTCCTGCTCGTGGCCTGCGCGAACGTCGCGAACCTGCTGCTCGCGCGGGCGATGAGCCGGACGCGCGAGATGGCGGTCCGGTCCGCGCTCGGCGCCGGCCGGGCACGCCTTGTCCGGCAGATGCTGACCGAGAGCGTGATCCTCTGGACCCTCGGCGGCGCCGGCGGCCTCGTGCTCGGCGCCCTGCTCCTCGATTCCCTCGTGAGCCTGGCGCCCGCCGGCCTGCCGCGCGCGCACGCCATCGGCATCGATGGATCGGTGCTCGTCTTCTGCGCGCTCGTGTCGCTGGCGACCGGTCTGTTGTTTGGCCTGCTGCCCGCACTGGGCGCGACATCGCGGCAGGCGGGCAGCGCCCTGCGATCCGGCAACCGCGGCGCGGGCGGCGCGTCGTCGCGCCGCATCCGGCAGGCGCTCGTGATCGTGGACCTTGCCGTTGCGCTGGTCCTGCTCGCCGGCGCCGGTCTGATGTTGAAGAGCGTCTCGAAGCTGCTGCACGTCGATCCGGGGTTCAGCGCCAGGGGCGTGATGACCGCGCAGTTCTCGCTCGTGGGCCAGGCCTATCGCGAAGACGCGGCCGTCTACGGCTTCATCCAGCGGCTCGAGGAGCGCGTCCAGGGATTTCCGGGCGTGGAGGCCGCGGCCCTGGCGGGGCAGATCCCGATGGGCGGCAGCGGTGACCGCTACGGGATTCTGATCGAGGGCCTCGCCCCTGCCAATCCAGCCGATGCGCCGTCAGCCGAGCGCTACTCCGTGACGCCCGGCTACTTCAGGACGATGGGCATTCCGCTCGTGCGCGGCCGCCTGCTCCGGCCAACCGATACTCCGGCCTCGGAGCCGGTGATGCTGGTGTCAGAGACGGCCGCACGGACGCTGTTCGCGGGGACGGATCCGATCGGCCGGCGCGTGAGGTTCGGCGCGCCGGATGCCCCGTGGCGCACGATCGTCGGGATCGTCGGCGACGTGAGGCACGCCAGCCTGACCGAGACCACGCGTCCGCAGATGTACCTCCCCCAGTCGCAGGTCACGGATTCGTTCCTCGTGATCGTCGCCAAGGCCTCGCCCGATCGGGTTTCGCAGCTGGTCCCGGCGATCCGGGCGGCGCTTCGCGAACAGGATCCGGCCGTGCCGTTGCACAGCGCCGCCATGCTCGACGACCTGCTGGCCGGGTCGACGGCGGACCGCCGCTTCGTGATGCTGCTGCTCGCCGGTTTCGCGGCCGTGTCGCTGTTGCTGGCCGCCGTCGGTCTCTACGGCGTCGTGTCCTACACCATCAGCGAACGGACGCGCGAACTGGGTCTGCGTATCGCGCTCGGCGCCAGCCGCGCCGACATCCTGAAGCTCGTGCTCGGCTCGGGCGCCACAACGGCCGCCGCCGGGGCCGCGATCGGTCTTGCCGCGTCCGCCCTGTTCACACGGTTTCTCGAGGGGCAGTTGTTCGAGGTCGAGCCGCTCGACCCGGCGACGATCGCGGGCGCGGTGGGTCTGCTTGCGGTGGTCGCGGCGCTCGCGCACCTGCTGCCGGTCCGCCGCGCGCTCCGCGTGGATCCGACGACGGCCCTGCGGCAGGAGTGAGCCATGCCCGTGCTGTTCACACGCATTGCCTCGCTGTTCCGGCGCAATCGTCTCGACGCGGAACTGGACGACGAGGTGCAGTTCCATATCGAGATGCTGGCGCAGGAGCACGTGCGCCGCGGGATGCCCGAGCCGGACGCCCGCGCCGCCGCGCTCCGCGCCTTCGGAGGGGTCATGCAGATGAAGGAGTCGTATCGGGACCAGCGCGGACTGCCGTTGGTCGAAACATTCCTGCAGGACGCACGCTACGGTGTGCGAGCGCTGCGGCGAACCCCCGGCTTCACCCTCGCGGCGCTGCTGACGCTGGCGCTCGGCATCGGCGCCAACAGCGCGATCTTCAGCGTCGTGAACGCGGTCCTGCTGCGTCCGCTGCCGTACGCCGAACCGGAGCGCATCGTGGCCTTCGGCCGGCTCGTTCGTGGCGCCACGGAGCCCCAACTGGGAATGACCGGGCGGCAGTATCTGTTCTTCCGCGAGCACCTGCAGTCGGTGCAGGGGCTCGCCGCGTGGCACGGCGTCGGGTTCAACCTCGCGACCGCCGATGGCGCGGAGTACGTGCTCGGACGTGCGGTCTCGGCCGCGTACTTCGACGTGTTCAGCGGACGTCCGCTGCACGGGCGCACCTTCACATCCGAACACGAGGCCGCCGGCGGACCATCGGACGTGGTCCTCAGCCACGATCTCTGGCGGCGGCAGTTCGGCAGCAATCCCGCGGTGATCGGCACGACCGTGCGCCTGGCGGAGCAGCCCTATACCGTCATCGGCGTGATGGGGAGCGACCATGAGGAGATGTCGTCGAGCGAGGTGGCCGTCTACATTCCGCTGCGACCCGGGAACACCGGAGCCGGCAGCGGGTACAACTACTCCGTCGCCGGCCGGCTGAGGCCCGGCGTGCCGCTGGGGCAGGCCAATGCGGAAGCCGCGGCGCTCTTCGAGACCTTCAAGCAGGAGTTCCCGACCCGCGAGTGGGAGCTCGGCATGGCGTTCACCGGCTTCCAGGACACGCTCTCCCGGGATGCAAAGCCCGCGCTGCTGCTCATGCTCGGTGCGGTCGCGACACTCCTCCTGATCGCCTGCGCCAACACCGCGAGTCTGCTCCTGGCGCGCGCCTCGGGGCGCGGGCGCGAGATCTCGGTTCGCGCGGCGCTCGGCGCCACCCGCACGCGCATCGTCGGGCAGTTGCTCACCGAGGCCGTCCTGCTCTCGGTCTGCGGGGCGATGATCGGCCTGCTGCTGGCGTACTGGAGCGTCCCGGCCCTGCTCTCGCTGCTGCCCGCCAGCTTCCCGATCTACCAGGCGGTCCGCATCGATGCGACGGTCCTCGGCGTGACGCTCGGCCTTGCCGTTGTCACGGGCCTGCTGTTCGGCCTCGCGCCGGCCTCCAGCCTGTCGAGGCAGGACCTCGTCGAGGCCTTCAAGGACGATGCGACACGCACGACGGCCGGCCGGAGATCCGCGTGGGCGCGCCAGACGTTGGTCGTCGCGGAAGTCGCCATGTGCATGCTTCTGCTCGTGGGCGCCGGTCTGCTCCTCCAGACGTTCATGAAGTTGCGCGCGGTGGACCCCGGGTTCGACATCCGTGGCGTCATGACGGCGCGCATGTCGCTGCAGGGGGAACGTTACGCCTCGCGGGAGGCATTCAACCGCCTTGTCGAGGAGGGGCTCCAGCGGCTTCGCCGGATTCCAGGCGTCCAGGCGGCCGCACTGGTGAACGGCGTGCCGATCGAGCGCGGGCTCAACCTGAACGTGACGATTCCCGATGGTCCGTTGCAGGGCGACGAGCTCGTCGAGAATGCCTCGGTGGACTGGCGCTTCGCCTCGAGCACCTACTTCCAGACGATGGGCATCGCGATCGTGAGGGGACGTGCCTTCGATGACCGCGACACCGCCGGCGCGCCGAGAGTTGCGGTCGTCAACGAGCAGTTCGTCCGGCAGTTCTTCAAGGGTCAGAACCCACTCGGGCACCGGATGACGGTTCTCGACGATCCGCCGATGGAGATCGTCGGCGTCGCGAAGGATGTCCGCGAGGCCGGGCTCGTCGGCCCGGGTGTGGCCCTGATGTACGTGCCGGTCGCGCAGACGAGTGGGGACGCCCTCGCTATCAGCAACAGCTATTTCCCGGTGAGCTGGGTCGTCCGGTCGTCGGCTGGCGGGCCGCAGCTGATGAACGGGATCCGCGAAGAGATGCACGCTCTCGATCCAGGGCAGCCGATCTCGCGGTTTCGCTCGATGGAAGAGATCAAGGCCGCGCAGTTCCAGGCCGAGCGCTTCCAGATGACGCTGCTCGTGCTCCTCGCGGCGATCGGCCTCCTGCTGGCGGCGGCCGGCATCTACGGACTGATCGCCTACTCGGTCTCGCAGCGCACGCGCGAGTTCGGGATCCGGATCGCGCTCGGCGCCCGGCCGGCGGGGATCCTGCGGTCGATCGTGGCGCAAGGGGCGCTGCTCGCGCTGACGGGAGTCGTCATCGGCATCGCCGCTTCCGTGGCGGGCGCGCGGATGATCCAGAGCTTCCTGTTCGACGTCAGCACGAATGATCCGCTGACGTTTGCCGCCGTCGGCGGCCTGCTGATCCTCGTCGCCATTGTTGCGAGCCTCGTGCCGGCGCTGCGCGCGGTCCGGCTGAATCCGGTCACGGCTTTGCGCGAATAACGGCCACGGTTCAACACGGGCCACGGTTCAACACGGTTCAACACGGCTCAACACGGGCCACGGTTCAACACGGTTCAACACGGCTTACGATGGACGGCGTGCTCACGCCGCTGCCCATCGACCCACACATCGCCGCGATCGCCGCTGCGCTGCGGACGCACCGTGCCGCGGTCGTGGTCGCGGCGCCGGGAGCGGGGAAGACCACACGGGTTCCGCCGGCGCTCACCGCTGACGGCGCGGTGATCCTGCTGCAGCCGCGGCGCGTGGCGGCGCGCACGATCGCGAAGCGCATCGCCGACGAGCGGGGCTGGACGCTCGGCGCCGAGGTCGGCTGGCACGTCCGCTTCGACAGGCGCTTCTCGTCGTCCACCCGTCTGCTGGTCGCCACCGAAGGGATCCTCACGGCCCGCCTCCAGCAGGATCCGCTCCTGTCGGACTTCTCCTGCATCGTCCTCGACGAATTTCACGAGCGCAGCATCCACGCCGATCTCGGTATCGCGCTGGCGAAGCAGGCCTGGCGCGCCCGCGACGACCTTCGCGTCCTCATCATGTCGGCCACGCTCGACGCGCGCCGCGCGTCCGAGTACTTCGGCGGATGCCCTGTCTTCGACATCCCGGGCACGCGGCACGCCGCGGACCTCGCCTATCGCCCGTCGATGACCGTCGCCGCCGCTGTTCAGGAGGTGATGACGCTCACGGCAGGGCAGGTGCTCTGCTTTCTTCCGGGCGCGCCCGAAGTTCGCCGGACGGCGGGGGAGTTGCGGTCCGCACTGGCGGCGGATGTCGAGGTCGTCGAGCTCCATGGGTCGCTCTCGCCCGAGGAACAGGACCGCGCCCTCGAAGACGCCCCACCTGACTCCGACGCCCGACCTGAAGGTCGGGCCGAACCTGACGCCGACGCCCCCCC
>JBBECO010000173.1:0-6960 GCA_040881785.1 Vicinamibacterales bacterium | reverse complement strand
CCTGAAGGTCGGGCCTACGTGCCGCAGGTGGACATATCTTCCGTAGGCCCGACCTTCAGGTCGGGCGTTACCTTCAGGTCGGGCGCACGTCGCCGGGTGATCGTCGCGACGAATATCGCCGAGACATCGCTGACCGTGCCGGGCGTCACCGCCGTCGTGGACTCCGGGCAGCACAAGGTTGCGCGGTATGACGCCGGTCGCGGCGTGGACAGCCTCGAGCTGGAGCGTATCTCACTCGATTCGGCGGACCAGCGCGCCGGTCGCGCCGCGCGACTCGGTCCCGGCATCGTGCGCCGCCTCTGGCACGTGACCGATCGCCTGCGCCCGCACCGCGAGCCTGACATCGCCCGGATCGATCTATCGGGCCCGGTCCTCGACGTCCTGGCGTGGAGCGGCGATCCGCTCACGTTCGAGTGGTTCGATCCGCCCTCAGCGCCGGCGCTGACCGCGGCCATGACGCTGCTCGAGCAGCTCGGCGCGATCCAGGATGGCCGGCTGACGCCTGTGGGCCGTCGCATGAGCCGTCTGCCGCTGCATCCGCGCCTCGCGCGGATCATGATCGAGGCCGACGGCGCGTATGACGCCGCGATCGCGTGTGCGCTGCTCTCCGACCGCCAGTTGCTGCCACGACATCCGCCGACGACCACGTGCGACCTGCTGACCGCTCTCGACGCGAGTCATCCTCCTCACATCACGCGCAATGCCCGCGACCTGCAGCGAATCTGCGCCACGGCTCAACACGGGCCACGGTTCAACACGGTTCAACACGGCTCAACACACGCCACGGCTCAATACGGTTCAACGCAGGAAAGCGATCTGCGGCGGGCGCTGCTCGCTGGTTACCCTGACCGCGTGGCGCAGCGGCGCGCGCCGGGAGATCCGCGTGTGCGGCTCACCAGCGGACACGGTGGTGTCATCGGCCCGGAGAGCGGCGTGCGCGACGGCGATTACATCCTGGCGCTCGACGTCCAGGCCGGACGGAGGGGAGAGCAATCCGAGGCGCGCATCCGGATCGCCAGCGTCGTGAACAAAGAGTGGCTTCGTCCGACGGCGATCGAGCGCGCGCACGAATTCGACGCCGCGAGCGGTGTGGTACGCGCGTGGGAGCGCGAGATGTACGGCGCGCTGGTCCTCCGGGAACGCGATGTGCCGGCGGATGCGGCCGTCGTGGCCGCGCACCTGGCGGACGCCTATCTCGCACGTGCACGCCCCGAACACGATCGGCAGCTGATCGAGCGGCTCCGGTTCGCGGGCATCGACGTTGACGTGAAGGAGGTTGCGCGGCGGGCGGCCTCGGGACGCAGAAGACTCGACGAGATCCGGCTCGCGGACGGCCTCGACTGGAGCACGAAACAGCGGCTCGACGAGCAGGCCCCCGCGACGTTCACGGCGCCAAGCGGTCGCACCCACACGCTCGAGTACCGCGAGGACGGGACCGTGGCGCTCTCCATCAAACTGCAGGAGCTGTTCGGCCTGGCCGCCACGCCGTTGATCGGCCCTCGCCGCGAGCCGCTCCTCATCCTGCTGCTCGCTCCCAATGGACAGCCGGTGCAGACGACGCGCGACCTGCGGAGCTTCTGGGACACGACGTATCCGGAGGTGCGCAGGGAGCTCCGCGGCCGCTATCCGAAGCACCCATGGCCCGAGGATCCCTGGCGCGCGACACCCACCGCGCGCACGACACGACGATCCTGACCGCAAAGCGCCCAGTGAGTCACGTCTTTGCCTTCGGCATCACGACGCCGCGACGACGCGACGGCACGACGGCTGTTTTTCGCTGTCACAACTGTCCATGCGGGAAACCGGCGGCGGTGGGGCGCGTCCGCCGCCGGCTCGATCCTCAGGTTAGAAGTACTTCTTGAGGCCGATGGTGAGCTTCAAGCCATTGGGACTGAAGCCGTTCACGTCCGAGATGATGTGATAGCTCGCCTCACCCTTCACCGACACCGTGTTGCTCGTGAAGAACTCGAGACCGCCGAGCAGGACGCCGCCCAGCTTCGATTCGGAGTCGGCCCGGTCGTTGCCGTTCTCGCGCGGCTGCAGGATGTAGATGCCGAGCCCCGCGCCGACGAATGGATGGATCGCGCCACGCTCCCAGTTGTAGATCAGGTCGCCGCCGACCCGGATGTAGCGCAGGGACTCGTCGGGATCGAAGTCGAACTCCGGCTCGGTCCAGCCGGCGCCGAGTCGAAGGCTGGTCCGCGGCGACAGGTAATACTCGTAGAAGCCGTCGAGACTGAGCGCCGGTTTCAGCGCATCTTCACTCGGACGGAACACGCCGACGTCCACGCCCACGGCGGCCGAGTCGGTGCGCGGCGTGCGCCCCTGCGCCTCAGCCATAACGGGGATAAGGGACAGAAGGGCTGCAATAATAGAGAGTCGGACTGACGTTTTCATTGAACTTTCTCCTCCACACTTTCGCAACCGGCTGCATTCGCAAGAGGAATGCCGCCCGCCTTCGCCAAGGCTTCGGCGGGCCCTGCCGGCAAAATGAAAGCAAATATGAAAGTCGCTACCTGGAACGTAAACGGAATTCGCGCACGTCAGGCACAGGTCCAGGAATGGATGGACGCCGAACAGCCGGATGTCGTCTGCCTGCAGGAGATCAAGGCATCCCCCGACCAGTTACCGGTGTGGCTGTGCGAGCTGGACGGCTACTGGTGCTACTGGCACGGGTCGAAGGGCTATTCGGGTGTGGGTCTGCACGTCAGGAAGGCCTTCGCGCCTGACCGTCCGGTCTTCGAGCACCCGGCCTTCGACTACGAGAACCGGATGGTCGTCGTCCGGCTGCCGGCGGCTACGATCGTGTCGGTGTACGTGCCGAACGGCGGGAAGGATTTTCCGGCGAAGATGCGGTTTCTCGGTGCCCTGGAGCAGTACACGGCGGACGCCAGATCTGACGGACCGCTGCTGATCTGCGGCGATCTCAACATCGCGCGGACCGAGATCGACGTGCACCCGAAGGAGCGCAAGCCGCGGGCGATCGGCCAGCTGCCCGAGGAGCGCGCGCAGCTCGAACGGATCATCGGTCACGGCCTGGTCGATGTCGGGCGCGCGCTCGAACCCGACAACGACCAGATGTTCACGTGGTGGGCGCCGTGGCGCGACATGAAGACGCGCAACATCGGCTGGCGGCTCGACTACCTGCTCGCCAGCGAGTCGCTTTACCGCACGGTCACGAGCTGCGTCGTTCAGCGCGAGGTCGGCACGAGCGACCACGCGCCGGTCGTCGCAACATTCGGACTGTAGGCCCGACCTTGGGACGCGAATGAGCGCCAGCGAATGAGCCACGCGAACGGAGGGAGCCGGCGAAGCGGCGAGCGAGAGAGCGTGTAGGGGAGTCCGAGGAGCGAAGCCCCTCGGAGACTACTGGAGCGTGAAGCTCACTGTGACGGTCATGATGACCGGCACCGGAACGCCATTGAGTCGTGTCGGCGTGAACCTCCACTGCATCACCGCGTCGATCGCGGCCTGATCGAGGAGCGCGATCGAGCGCAGAACCCTCGTGTTGGTCACCTGTCCCTCGCGGTCCACCTGGATTTCCAGGATCACCATGCCGGAGACCCGGGCCGCCTGCGCGACCGGGGGGTACACCGGCTGCACACGCTTGATGTTCTTCGGTTCCTTGATATTGCCGCCGACGCGCACCGCATCCGGGTCAGGCTCCCACGGCAAGAAGGCGTAGACATGCCCGGGCGCCGGCGGAGGAGGCGGGGGCCTCCTGACACTCGACCGCAGGGTAAACGTCAGCTCGATGGTTCTCACAACCGGCCCCTCGGTCGGCTTCGCAAACAGCCACTGACGGGCCGCCTCCAGCGCCGCCGGATCCAGGGCCGGATTGTCGGTGCGGACCACGCGGGCATTGGTGACCTTGCCTTCCTCGCTGATCATCACCTCGACTTCGACGATCCCTTCGATGCCGGCGCGCATGGCGTCCACTGGATAGCTCGGCATGACCGAGTGGAGCACGGCCGGCGTCTGCACAACCCTGACGTTCGGCCTTGGCGGCTGCGGATCCTGTGTCGGGACCGGCGGCGGGGGAACGTTGGTCGTCGATTCATTGATCGGTGCGATCCGGATAGTCGAGCCGTCCGAGAGGGATCGCAAACCATTGGCGCGCAGAATCATGTCGAACGCCTGGTCCCACGGGACGTTCTTGACCGACATGTCAATAGTGCCCTGAACTGAAGGATCGAAGACGACGGTCCTTTGGTCAGCCTGCGCGACGAGCGCGCGAAGCACAGCCCGGACATCCGCGCCCTCGAAGTCGAGCGACACCGGCGAGCCTGTGTAGCGACGTTCACTCTGTGTAGGCACGTCCGGCGGCGCGGCTGCCTCCGCCGGCGGTGGTGGTGGCGGCACATCCTGGGCCAGGAGCGCTGTGACCGTCACTGGCGCGGCCGGCGCGATCAGCACCTCGTCGCCGGCGAGGATCGGGAAGGCATGGACGGCGTAGACGCCGGATGTGCCCATGGCCACGGCCAGCAGGCACGATGCAACGAGTAGGCGACGGGTAGACATGGGAGACTCCTCGCAGAGGCGCTTGATACGCGCGAACAGGTGACGGCGGTGAGAAAAGGCCGGCGCGCCGGGGATGGACGGCGCGTCGGCAAACGCGAGCAGGGCACGGACGTAGCTGCGGCGGCCGTCCACGTATTTGACCGCCTCGGCGTCCACGACCTCCTCGCGGGACGCATGGACACGATCGACGAGCCACCACACGGCGGGATTGAACCAGAGCGCGGCGCGCAGCAGCTCCTCCACCATCAGCGCGGCCCAGTCACGGCGCTGCACGTGCACGAGCTCGTGCGCGAGCACGGCCCGGCGCACGGATGCGTTGAGCGCGCGCAGCGTGTGCGGCAGCAGCACGATCGGGTTCCGGAGGCCGCACGTGGCGGGTTGCGCCAGGTCGCCGGAGTAGCGGACGTCGGCGCGCGTCTGCATGGCTTCCTGCAGATCCGACGCGTCCGACAGATCGGAGCCGGCCCGGCGCGCGATCGCCTGCAGCCTGACCGCGCCGGCCAGCAGCCATAGGAGCCGGCCGGTCATGCCGGCGAACAGGATCACCAGCAGCGGATTCCACGGTGCACCGGCCGCCGCGCTGGTCGTGAGGTCCTCGAACGGCGTCGCGGTCACACCAGCGACAGTCCCGGACACGGCCGACGCCGATCCCGCGACGATGGTGGTCGTCACGTCCCAGGGCTGCACGAGCGGCAGCACGACGGCGAGCCACAGCAGCGCGCGCCATGACCAGTAGCGGACGCCCGGGCTGCGCACGCGCGCGAGCGTCAGGCAGGCGGCCGTGGCCGCGGCGATCAGCGAGACCTGCAGCACGTACGCGAGCACGTTGTCGAGACTGAGCGGCGGCATCAGTCCTCCAGTTCCTTCACGAGTTTCTCGATCGCCTGGCGCTGCTTCGCCGTCAGGCGGTTGTCTTTCGCGAGATGGACGAGCAGCGAGCTCGAGGCGCCGTCGAAGACGCGGTCCACGAAGTCCTGGACCATCGCGCCGACGACCTGCTGACGCGGCTTCGCGGGCGAGTAGACGAACGCGCGGTCCGCGGAGGTCTTCTTCAGGTAGCCCTTGTCCTCCAGGATCCGCATCATCGTCATCACCGTCGTGTAGGCAATGGTGCGCTCGGCGCGAAGGTCCTCGTAGACGTCGCGGACCGTGACGCTTCCGAGGCGCCAGATGACTTTCATGATCGCGAGTTCCTGCGGGGTCAGCGTCGGGTGCGGGCGTCTCATGGCGTTAGTACTATTTCATTAGTAGTGTGATGTCAAGTGGCGGCTGTCCAGCTGCACGGGCTGACGGCTCTTAATTCACAAAGGACACAAAGAGCACCAAGAACACGAAGCAAGAACACAAATAAAAAAACTTGGTGTTCTCTTTCTTGGTGGCCTTAGTGCTCTTGGAGGCCTTCGTGCCGAAGAGCCGTCGGCGCGTGCGCTGCTCGAATCACCCCAGCGTGAAATTCACCGTCACCGTCATCATCACCGGCACCGGCACGCCGTTGAGCAGCGTAGGGGTGTACTCCCACTGCAGCACGGAGTCGATCGCGGCCTGGTCGAGCAACGGAATGGACCGCAGGACCTTCGCGTCCGAGACGCGGCCGTCGCCGCCGATCAGGACCTCGAGAATCACCATCCCGCTCACGCCCGCGGCCTGGGCCTCGGGCGGGTACACCGGCGCGACACGTTTGATGTTCTTGGGCTCTTTGATCGTACCGCCGACCCGGACCGGCTGGCCGCTGCCCGCGTAGGTGCCGCCGCTCGAGACGCTCTGGCGCGCGGTGGCCGCCTCGCCGGTTTCACCGCTCAGCGCGAAGGTCACGGTCACCGGAAACGAGATCGGCGCACGTGCCGGGGGATCGTAGCGCCACTGCTGCACCGACCGGATCGCCGCGTCAGTGAGCGCCTTCGCGAGGTTGCGCACGGCATGGGCCCGCTCGGCGTTCTGGTTCGTCATGAAGCGTTCGTCGTCCTCGGCGGTCGAGCCGCTGAGTGTCAGACTCACTTGCGGGTCCTTGGCCGTCAGCTCCAGGCGCGTGCGACGGACCTCCGCGACGCGTCCGAGCTCGTCGAGGGTCACGGCCATGGTGACGCGTCCCGCAGCACCGGCGGCGGCCGCCTCGGGTGGGTAGAAGGGGGCCTCGTAATTCACCCGCGCGGGAATGGGATTCTCCGGAGTGATCGGCTTCGCCTGCTTTTCGAGTGGCCCTATCGCAGGTGTCTGCGCCAGGGCCGAGGCCCACCCGCCCGCCGCGACCGCCAAGACCACGCCGCACGTAGCCATCATTCGCAACGACGTCATTGTCAGCCTCCTCTATGAGCGGGTTTTTCCATTTGCCATCTGCCATTTTCCATCCAGGCCGTCATTTTTCAGCGGCCTGGTCCTCCCAGCTCCGGCAGAGCTCGACGATGACCTCCACGGCCTTGTCCATGTCCTGGGCCGACACCC
>JBBECO010000172.1:10814-18997 GCA_040881785.1 Vicinamibacterales bacterium | reverse complement strand
TACCGCCCGATGATCGCGGCCCCTCCGACGAGCAGCGCGGCGGCGGCCGCGTAGGCACTGCCCTCGCCAAAGTGCTGCAGCATGCTGTTGCCCCACACGGGCCCCGTCGCGCGGCCCAGGCTCTCGAGGGCGCCGGCGGCCCCCTGCACGCGACCCTGTTCGCCGCGTCCGGCGGCGTGACTGATGAGTGCCGATAACGTGGCGTTGCACAGGCCGATGCCAATGGCGCCGGGGATCAGCATCGACACGAAGACCGGCAGCGACCAGGTGGCGGCGCTCCCGCCCCACCCGACGGCCGTCAGCAGCAACCCGACGGTCAGCGTCCGCCGCTCGCCGAGCCGCTTCACGATGGGCGCGACGAGCATCCCCTGCACGATGACGCCGAGAAAGCCGAAGGCGCTCAGCAGGTATCCGGTCTCCGCGACGTCGAAGCCAAAGCGGATCGCGCCGAACAGCGCGAACGTCGTCTGGTACACGGCAAACGACATCCAGTAGATGAAGTCCACGCCGAGCAGCACACGCAGGTGCGTCCGCTTCGCGACGTCCTTCAGCGCCTTCCACGGCGAGATGGCGGCGGCATCCACCCTGTGCAGCGTTTCCGGCAGCCAGAACCACGCCAGCGCGATCGCCGCCACCGTGACGCCGGCGGCAACCCAGATCGGCGCCGTGTAACTGATGTGCGAGAAGGCGCCGCCCAGCGCCGGTCCGATGATGAAGCCGAGGCCGAAGGCCGCCCCGAGATAGCCGTAGGCCTTCGCGCGGTCCTCTTCGGTCGTGACATCCGCGATGTAGGCGCGCGCCGTGGTGATGTTGCCGCCCGACAGGCCGTCCACGATGCGCGCCGCGAACAGCATCGTGAGACTTTCGGCCATCGCGAGCATCGCAAAGCTCACGGCGGTGCCCACGAGGCTGAGGATCAGCACCGGCCGTCGTCCCCACCTGTCGGACCATGCCCCGAGTACAGGCGCGGCGATCAACTGACTGGCGGAAAACGAGGCGAACAGCAGGCCCACCACGAACGGCGACGCGCCGTACGTCGTGGCATAGAACGGGAGCAGCGGGATGATGATCCCGAACCCGATCAGGTTGACGAGGATCGTGATGAAGAGGACGAAGAGGGGGCGGGACAAGCTAATTTGTGATTGACGATTGTCGATTGCCGATTGGATTGCTGGATTAGCGATTAGCGATTAGGGATTAGCGATTCTTCACCGTCACACCCGTGATGACCACGGGCGTCAGCGGCACGTCCTCGTGGCCGTCCTTCATGCCGGTGGGCGTCGCGCCGATCTTGTCCACGACGTCCATGCCCGAGAGCACGCGGCCGAAGACGGCGTAACCGAAGTCGTCGGGCGAGTACCCGCGGTGGTCGAGCTCCACGTTGTTCGCGAGGTTGATGTAGAACTGCGACGTGGCGCTGCGAAGCGCGCGCCCGCGTGCCATCGCGAGCGTGCCGCGCGCGTTCCTGAGGCCGTTGGTCGCCTCGTTGAGGATCGGCGGGCGCGAGGATTTATCGGCCATCTCGGGGGTATACCCGCCGCCCTGGATGACGTATCCCCGTTTCACCCGGTGGAAGATCGTGCCGGCGTAAAAGCCGTCGGTCACGTATTGCAGGAAATTGGCGACCGACACGGGCGCCTTGTCCTTGAAGAGCTCGACGGTGATGTCGCCGGCCGACGTGCCGATCACGGCGACGGGATTCCCGAGCGCCGGCGTCGGGACCGGCGCCTGGAGCGGGGGCGCCTGGACGCGGGTCTTATCCTGAGGCTTTGCAGCACCTTGCGGGTCGCCGGCTACGGGGGCCGTTGCACAAACGAGACTGAGTATCGCGATGATGAACATTGTTCGGATTCGGAAAACTGGATTCGCCTACGACAATCCGGGTTCGGCCGCGGGCAGATCACGTTTCGTCACGGCTTCTGTCCCATTACCGCGATGGGCCGGTTCCTGCATGGTAGGCTCCGCAACGACGGCGCGTCAACGCGGCTGTGCGCTACAATCGTCCCTTCGGCGATCGCACGACCGCGCCGGCCGCAGCCGGCGCCGGGGAGCAGGCGATGGCAAGTCGATTACAGACGGAACAGAAAGAGCTGGCCGAGTTCATCCAGGCCGGCTCGACGCACGGTCACCAGTGCTTCGGCAGCTACTTCGACGAGCAGGGCGGCTCGTGTGCGCTGGGCGCGGTGTACGAGGGGCTGTACCACCTGCCCCGCGATCACGGCAAGCTCGTGCCCGACCACCTCGAACGGCTGTTCCGCTGCCTGGACGAGGTCGTGAAGACATGTCCGCAGGGCTGCAAGAAGCGGCTCCCGCTGGCACCCATGATCGTGCACCTCAATGACGATCACCGTATGACGCGCGAGCAGATCGCGGAGTGGCTCGCGCAGGAAGCAACCAGTTAGTGCAATTGGGAATTGGGAATTGGGAATTGAGGGGCAACTAGCCACGGCCGAGCGCCCGGACGATCTCAGCTGCTGCTGAAGCCGTCCGAGCGTTGGCCTGAGCCGGTTGCCCGTCAATTCACAATTCCCAATTCACAATTGAGCAAGGCCTTCAATGTCTTTCCTCGATCGTTTCAAGCCCCAGCCCAAATGGAAGCATGCCGATCCCGCCGTCAGGCTGGAAGCGGTGCCTGCGATCCCCGATGACGACGAGCATGTCGCGGTGCTGCAGGAGCTCGCGCGCGAGGACGTGGACGTCCGCGTGCGGCGGGCGGCGGGCGACCGCCTCACCCGCGTCGAAGACGTCGTGCTGCTGGCCAAGGCGGAACAGGACGAGGACCTGCGCCGCGAGTACGCGGACCGGCTGGTCGTGATCTCGACGGCTCCGGCGCCGACCGATGCGGCCGCCGCACTGGCGCTCGAGGGGCTGGACGACGAGAAGCACTTTGCCGCGATCGCCAAGGCCTCGCCGCACGACACCGTCCGTGCCGCGGCCCTCGGCCGCATCCACGACACGAAGCTGCTCGGCAGCGTCGCGCGCCACGCCGGCGACGGGCAGACGGCGGCCGACGCGGTCGCGCGGATCGCGGACGCCGCGGAGCTGCTGGCCATCGCCACGAAGACCGAGCACAAGGAGGCCGGCGTCCTGGCGCTGGAGCGGGCCCTCGAAGCGAACGCCGGCGCCGACATCCGCGCCGTCCTGGACGGCGTCGCGAGCCGCGCGAAGAGCAAGGCGGTCGTCAAACGCGCCCGCGCCATCCTGCAGGCCATGGACGAGGAAGAGGCCGCGCGGCGCGCGGCGCTCGAGCACTGGCAGCAGCGCGTGGCGCAGGTCGTCGCCCGCGCCGAAGCGCTGGCCGCGGCCCCGGGCACGCCTGGCGCCGCCGCGCAGCTTGCCGAATGCGAGGTCGAGTGGAACACCGTGACCACCGACGGCGCGTTCGAGCTGGATCCGGATACCTCGGCGCGGTTTGGCGCGCTCGTCGAACAGGCGCGCACCGGAATCGATCGTCTCGAGCGTGAAGAAGCCGAACGCCGCGCCGAGGCCGAACGGCGCGCCGCCATGCTGGCCGCGCGCACCGAGCTCGTCGAGCGCGTGGACCAGGCCAGGGGTGACGAGGCCCAGACCCGGATCGACACCGCCCGAGCCGAGTGGGCGTCGCTCGACGCCGTCGCGCCGCTCGGAGACGAAGACGCGTTCCTGCAGGGACGGTTCGAACAGGCGTGCCGCCGCGCGGCCGAACGCCACCAGCGCCGCGAAGAGCTGGCGCAGATCGCCGCGAAGCTCGTTGACGTCGCGGTCCGTGCCGAAGCAGCCGCCGCGCACGACGAGACGTCTGACGACGCGTGGCGCGAGATTACCGCGACGTGGCGCTCGCTGCGCGCCGAGGTGGACGAGGTCGATGAGGCGGTGGCCCAGCGGTACGCCGCCGCCGAGGCACGGATGGCCGGGCGCGAAGAAGGACGACGCGCCGCGGCGGAACGGGCCGCCAAACTGCACGTGCAGCGGATCGAGCAGCTGATCGAGCGCGCCACCAAGCGCGCCGAGGCCGAAGACGTCACGCTGCGCGAGGCCGATCGGATCGCGCGCGATCTGAAGGCGGCCATCGACGCGCCGCCGCAGCTCCCGCCGCGCGAGCACCAGGCGCTCGTCGAGCGTCTGCGGACGGCGCAGGGGGTGATCGGCCCGAAGCTCCACGAGCTCCGCGAGCTGGACGAATGGAAGCGGTTTGCGAACGCCGCCGTCCAGGAGGAGCTGATCGCCAGGGCCGAAGCCCTGCGCGCAAAGCACCCTTTCGACAAGCCGGAAGAGCTGAAGCCCGAGGACCTCGACCACGCCGCCAAGGAGCTCCACGACATCCAGGAACGCTGGAAGCTCGCGGCCGACGCGCCGCGCGCGCAGGCACAGGCGCTGTGGCACCGCTACCGCCAGGCCGCCGATCCGATCCAGGTCCACGTCCGCGAGTTCTTCGCGAAGCGCGCCGAGGAACGGGCGGTGAACCTGCAGCACAAGATGGGGATCATCGAGCGCGCCGAGGCGCTCGCCGGGTCCACCGACTGGGCGAAGACCGCCGAGGAGTTCAAGAAGCTCCAGGCCGAATGGCAGGCGATCGGACCGGTGCCGCGGGCCGAGACGCGGATGACGTGGAAACGCTTCCGCGAAGCCTCCGACACGTTCTTCACGCGCCGCAACGCGGACCTCACGCAGCGCAAGGAAACGTGGGCCGTGAATCTCGCGCAGAAGGAAGCGCTCATCGCGCGTGCCGAAGAGCTGCAGATGTCCACCGACTGGGACAAGACCGCGGCCGAGTTCCGCCGGCTGCAGGCCGAGTGGAAGGCCGGCGGCCCGGTGCGGCGCAACAAGTCGGAAGTCGTGTGGCAACGGTTCCGCGCGGCCTGCGACACGTTCTTCGATCGCTACAAGCGCCGCGACCAGATCGAGCTCGAAGGGAAGCAGGCCGATCGTGAGGCGATCGTGGCCGACGTCGAAGCGCTCGCCGCCGAGCCGCCGGCCGAGGCCGCCGCGATCCTCGAACGGGTGCGCGCGCTCCGCAGCAAGTGGAACCAGACGACCCCGATGGTGCGCCAGGGAGCCGATCCACTCGCCGCGCGGCTCAACGATGCGGTCGCGAAGCTCACGGCGGCCGCGCCGGACGCGTTCAAGGGCACCGAGCTCGACGTGGACGCCAACCGCGAGCGGATGGAGAAGCTGATCGCCAAGGTCGAAGGGCTGCTCGCCGAGTCGGCGCCGCCCACGGCCGGATCGCAGGCGCTCGCCACGATGCTGCGTGAAGCGCTGGCGTCGAACACCATCGGCGGCCGCGCGGGGGAAGAGTCGAAGTGGAAGGCGATGGCCGAAGACGTCCGCCAGGCGCAGCAGTCCTGGAGCCGCCTCGGACCCGTCCCCGGCGACCAGGGACGCGAGCTCGCGGACCGGTTCCACAAGGCGTGCAACAAGTTCTTCGAGGTCTACCGCCGAAAGGTCCCGCCGACCCCCTCGCGCCCGAGGAAGCCGGTCGGCGCTCGCTGAAGGCTGCCACGAGCCAACCGCTGAGGGCGCAAAGAACGCAGAGCATTTTGGGGTCTGATCTCTGCGGCCTTTGCGGCCTTTGCGGTGAACTCGTGACAGCAGCCAGTCACGTGTGCTAGCGCTTATACCAGACCTTGCCTCCGACGATCGTGTAGCTCACCTGCGCGGTCGGGATCTCATCCTCGGGAATCGTGAGGATGTCCTTCGAGAGCACCACCATGTCGGCGTACTTGCCGGCCTTCAGCGTTCCCTTCGTGTTCTCCTCGAACGCGGCGCGCGCGGTGTTGATCGTGTAGGACCGCAGCGCCTCCATCCGGTTCATCCGCTGATCGGGATAGAAGACCGAGCCGTCCTTCGTCTTGCGGCTCACCGTCGCGTAGTAGCTCGCAATCGGACTGACGTCTTCCACCGGCGCGTCGGTGCCGTTGGTGACGAGCGCGCCCGACTTCATCAGCTTCTGCCAGACGTAGGCGCCTTCCTCGGCACGCTTGTCGCCGAGCCGGGCGGGCACGTACGGCGCGTCGGAGGTGCAGTGGATCCCCTGCATCGACGCGATCACGCCGAGCTTGCCGAAGCGCTGGATGTCGCTCGGGTTCAGGTGCTGCGCGTGCTCCACGCGCCAGCGGACGTCCTTCTTGTCGGGATTGGCGGCGAAGGCCTTCTCGAAGATGTCGAGGGTCTCGCGATTGGCGCGGTCGCCGATCGCATGGACGCACAACTGGTAGCCGTGCTCCAGCGCCAGCTTCGCCGTCTCCTCGATCGTCGGCACCGGCGTCGTGTTGTCGCCGCTGTCGTCGGGCTTGTCGGAGTAGGGCTCGAGCAGCCACGCGCCGCGCGAGCCGAGCGCGCCGTCGATCGAATGCTTGATCGCGCGGACGGTGAGGAAGCCGTCGCCGTAGTCCACCATCCGGTACTTCGCGAGGTTCGCGCGCAGCGCTGTGTTGGGCTGGCGGATCATGATCCACAGCCGCACGCCGATCTTGCCCTCGTCGATCATCGTCTTCATCAGATCGACGGTCGAGAACGACGACCCGGCATCCTGGAAGGAAGTCACGCCCTTGCCGAGCACTTCCTTCGCCGCCAGCTCGAGGATCCGGCGGTCGCGCGCCGCGTCCTCGGCGGGTGTCCGCTTCGGTGCGCCCTGGTCGCGGCGGATGAGCCCGGAGGCGCGCTCCCGCAGGAGCCCGGTCGGGTTCCCCTTCGCATCGCGAATGAGGTCGCCTCCCTCGGGGTCCTTCGTGGCGGCCGTGATGCCGGAAAGCTCCATCGCCTTCGCGTTCGCAAACGAGGCATGGCCGCTCGCGTGGGTCAGCACGACCGGATTGTTCGGCGACACCTTGCTCAGCGAGTCGTGGACCGGGAAACCTTCGACGTTGGGCTCCGGCCGCGCGTCCCACTTCTCCTGGTGCCAGCCGCGTCCGTAGATCCACTCGCCGGGCTTCGCGGTCTTCACCCGCTCGCCCACCATCGCGACGATCTGGTCCCACGAGGTGGTGTCCATCAGCTTGAGCCCGAGCTCGGCGGTCCCGATGCCGCTGAAGTGCCCGTGCCCTTCGATGAAGCCGGGGATGACGAGCTGCCCCTTGACGTCGATGACCTCGGTCTTCGGGCCGACGAACTTCTGGATCTCGGCGTTGGTACCGACGGCCACGATCCTGCCGCCGCGCGACGCCACGGCCTGCGCCTCAGGCGCACCGTCCTCGACGGTGACGACCTTGCCGTTGGTGACGACGAGGTCCGCCGGCTCCGTCGTCTGCTGAGGCGCGCGCGCCGAGGTGCGCGCCGTGAAGGCCAGACCGGTGATGACGATCGCAAAAGTGGTGGCGGCGGCGAGGCCGCGGAAGGTGCTGGACATGATGCTCCTAAGTCGAAAAAATCCGGTCGAAATTCCCGGACAGAATCAGCCCGCGATCCTGCTCGCTCACGCCGGCCGCTTCCATCGCCGACATCTGGGCGTCGAAGACCCCCTTCTGCCATCCGCGGGGGAAGAACGACGAATCGGTGCCGAAGATCAGCCGCCGCGGCCCGGCCACGGCCAGCGCCTGCCGGAACACGCCATCCAGCGTGAGACCCGGATAGTACTTCATCCACCCGTTGGAGCTCGAGGTGTCGAGGTGGATGGAGGCGCACTGGTCGGCCGCCATCAGCGCGTCCTGGAGGCGTCCGGCGCCGAAGTGGGGAATGATGACGGGGACGCTTGGATAGGCGGCCGCCACGGCCGCCACCGCCAGCGGATCTCCGAGGCGCAAGTCGAACGGCGACGGCAGGCCGAGCTTTGCGCGGACGCCGACCGTCAGCACGCCGCAATGCACGAACACGGCGGCCCCATGCCGCGCCGCGCTCTCGAACACCTTCCCCACCCGCCCATCGTCCAGGTGATAGCGGTGCATCGCGGGAAAGAGACAGACACACCGGAGCTTCTGCTCGACGAAAGTCCGTTCGAGGCGGTCGCCCACGTCGTGGGCGTCGGCCGCCGCAGGGTTGAACATGAAGAAGCCGACGAAGCGGTCGGGATGGAGGCGGACGGCTTCCGCCACCGACGCCTCATCGCCGGGGATGCTCGCAATCAGCGCCGCGCGTGAGACGCCGTGACGATCGAGCTCGCGCGTCCACGTGGACCCGAGCGCCGCGGGATCTCCCGGATCGCTCCACCCGATCCGGGCCGCCACCGCAGCCGCACGGCCTTGCGCCGGCAGATCCGCCACCGGCTG
>JBBECO010000172.1:0-10714 GCA_040881785.1 Vicinamibacterales bacterium | reverse complement strand
CCCATGCCGTGGACTGTCAGGATGAACTGCGGGTGGCGGGGGTTGGGTTCGATTTTCTGCCGCAGCCACGCGATATGGACGTCCACGGTGCGTGTGGAGGGCATGGCGTTGTAGCCCCACACTTCGTTGAGCAGCTCGTCGCGGGTCAGGGTCGCGCCGCGGTGCTCGATGAAGTACTTCAGGAGCTGGAACTCGCGCGCCGAGAGTTCGAGTGGCTCGCCTTCGCGTGTGATCTCCGCGCGGCGGAAGTCCATGCGAATGCCGCCGAACTGGTAGCCCTCCGTCGGGTGCGGCGCCGCTGGGGCGCGGCGCAGCTTGGCCTCGATCCGCGCCAGCAGCTCCACCATCTCGAACGGCTTGGTCACGTAGTCGTCCGCGCCCAACTTGAGGCCGACGACCTTGTCGACGACCTGCCCGCGGGCGGTGAGCATGATCACCGGCGTCTCGACGTTGCGCTTCCGCAGGTCCTTCAGCACGTCGAAGCCGCCGAGGCGCGGCAACATCACGTCGAGCAGGATGAGGTCGAAGGCTTCGCCGGCGGCGCGCTCGAGACCGCTCTCGCCGTCGGCGGCATGCTCCACGCTGTAACCCTCGCGCGTCAGCCGGTCGGTCAGCGTGAGCACGAGGCCGGGCTCGTCCTCCACGAGAAAAATTCGCTTCATCGTGGCTTCCGCCTTCAGGCGGAAGTCTCCGCGGTGTCGGCTGCCGCGGAGGATCGGGTGGCGGGCTGCTCGCTCGCCGCCGGCAGGTGGACGGTGAATTCGCTCCCGCTCCCCGGCGCGCTGCGCACGGTGATCCGGCCGCCGTGCGCCTCGACGATCCGCTGCACGAGGCTCAAGCCAAGCCCGGCGCCCTGGATCTGCGCCGCGATCACCTCCGGCGTCCGGTAGAACGGCTCGAAGATGTGCGTCTGCTCGGCCGCCCCGATGCCCATGCCGCGGTCGGCCATGCTCACCACGACCTCGCGTCCCCTGGCCGCCGCGCGTATGCCGATCCAGCCGCCGGCCGCACCGTACTTGATGGCGTTGCCGACCAGGTTCTGGAACACGCGGCGCAGCCCCGGCTCGTCGCCGAGCACCGGCGGCAGCGTCTCCGGGACGTCGTACTCGACCTCGAGCCCCGCCTCCGCAATCAGCGTCGATGAGGCGTGGACGACCTGCCGCAGCAGCGGCTGCACCGCCACCGGCGCGAGCGCGAACCCGCGCTGCCCGGACTGGATGCCGGCCAGCTCGAGAATCTGCTCCACCATTTCCGTCAGCCGTCGTCCCTCACCGCGCACGAGATCGCCGTACTTCCGCACCTGCGGATCATCATGGACGACGCCGTCGGCGAGGTTGTCGGCGGCCGAACGGATGACCGCGAGCGGTGTCCGCAACTCGTGCGACACGGCCGCCACGAACTCCATCTGCTGCCGCGCGAGATCCTGCGCGCGGCGCGTGCTCACGACCAGGAAGCCGATGCTGACCCCCAGCACGCCCAGGATCCCCGAGCTGACGAGCAGATTGCGCCGGCGGACGCTGGCGACGGCGGTCTCGAGCGATCCGGATGGGTGCTTCACGACGAGACGCCATTTCGGCGCGCTCGCGAGCGCGCGCGTGGTCGCGGCCGCAAACGCCGTCTCGATTGCGGCTTTGTCGGCGCCGGGTGCGCCCGCGTGCTGCAGCACGACCGAGATGGGGGCCGTCTCGCGGATGACGAAGCTGCCCGTTGCCTGTGCACCGGCCGTGATCTGCAGCTCCGTCGAACTACCGGGTTTCTCCACGCGCGACGTGAACGAGCGGAAGCGCCGGACCTCTGACGCCATCGCGCCGAACTCCTGGAGCCTGATCTGGAAGAGATCGGCGCGCGCATCGGCTGGCGCGTCCGCCGGCGGCGTGAACTGCGGGTCCGTCGAGTACTTCGCGTCCCCGGCCGCCGTGCTGACGACTGCCAGCTCATAGGCAATGCCTTCGGACGTCGCATGGAAATGCTGCTGCGCGAGCGCCGGCAGCATCTCGGCCGAAACATAATCGCGATCGATCGTCAGGATCGTCAGAGCCATGGACGACGGGATCCGCAACTCCTGCCGCCCGCCGTGAAGCGGCGTGGACAGCGTCAGCGGATTCAGCAGGACGACCGGCATCGGCACCACCAGCGCCGGCACCGACTCCCACACCGTCGCCGGCATCGAGCGGATCATCAGCGTCGCCCCGGATGCGCCAGGCGTGGACGGCGGCACGGCCTCGGCCGGCTTCGTGAGCTGGTCGCGGATCGGCCGCAACGGCTCGGGCCATTCGACCGGTTCGATGAACCGCGTGGACGGATCGTAGCGCTGGAGTGTCAGCGGCCCGGCCCCGGCGCGCGGCACGAGATAGACGTCCTTCAGCAGCCGTGGATAGCGTGAGGAGCCCTGCCACCGATCGTGAAGCGTGGCAATTCTCGCGGCAGCGTTCTCCCCTTCCTGCACCGTGTCGGCCTGGAACGTGAGGTACGCCCGCGTGATCTCGCGGTCGAAGTCCTGCGCGAACGAGGCCGCGCGTGAGGCCAGGTTCGTCTTCATGCGCTCGCGTTCCGCGGCGCTGACCTGCCCGAGCCAGCGGTACTGCAGTGTCGCCAGCAGCGCAATCAGCCCGAGCAGACCTGCGGCCACCACGAACATCGGCACGCGAAATCGGCCCCGCATGCGCCGAGTCTAGCACGCGAAATCGGGCCGAATTCCGAGGGGAGCGCAGGTTTTACGTGCTTAACAATTTCTTAGCGCGCCCTTAACCACATCCGCGGACAGAGTCGCCACTATCAACACGGATTGCACGGATCTCACAGACAGAGCCTTTCAAAGAGGAACACATGACAACGCAGTTCACTCGACTCGCCGCAGCAGCACTTCTGCTCGTGGCAGCCGCCGCGACGCCGGCGTACTCGCAGGACGCGAAGGCAGCGGAGGTTATCGCAAAGGCCCGCAAGGCGCTGGGGGACAAGAAGCTCGAATCGCTGAAGACGCTCACCGCGCAGGCGGCGATGGACCGCAACATCGGCTCGATGCAGACGTCGAGCGAGGTCGAGCTCTTCGTCGAGATGCCCGACAAGTACCTCAGGTCGGAAGTCTCGCGCGGCATGATGAACATGACGATGAACACCGGGTTCAACGGCGGGAAGGCGATCATGCCTGCCGGCGGAAACATGTCGGCCGGGCCGGGCGGCGCGATGGTGATCAGGATGGGCCCTGGCGGCGCCAGGCACGGCGACGGTGAGAAGCCCACGCCGGAGCAGCTCGCGCAGATGAACGAGGGCGCGCTCCGCACCGCGCGCACCGATGTCTCACGCATGATGCTCGGCTGGTTCGGCGCCGCGCATCCGTCGCTGAACGCGCAGTACACATACGCCGGTGAAGCCGAGTCGCCCGACGGCAAGGCGCACGTCATCGACGTGAAGGGGAACGACGGCTTCGAGGCCCGCCTGTTCATCGACCAGAACAACCATCTGCCGCTGATGGTCACCTACAAGGCGCGCCCACCGCGGATTATGATGAGCGGCGCCCTGGCAGATCTGGAAAAGGCCATCGCCGAGCAGCCCCTTTCCGACTTGACGCTGTTCTTCGATGACTGGCGCGAAGTGGACGGCCTGACCTTCCCGCACACGATGCGCCGCGCGGTGGCCGGCGAGACCACCGAAGAATGGACCTTCAGCAAGGTGAAGGTCAATTCGAAGATCGATCCCGCGAAATTCGCGGTCGAGGCGAAGTAGGACACCGTGACGATCCTCAGATTTCTCATCATCTGTGCGGTGATCGCCCTGTCAGCAGGCGCCTCTGCCGCCGCCGGCCAGCGCACGCCGACCTCGAGCCTGCGCGTGACGGTCAAGGATCCGAGCGGGGCCGTCATACCTGGCGCGCTCGTTCAGCTCAAGGGGGCCGAGGACCGAACGGCCGCCGTCACACGCAGCGACATACCGTCCGACGGCCGGGGCGTGGCGGTGGCAGACGGTCTGACGCCGGGCCGATACGCCGTCGAGGTCAGCTTCCCGGGATTCGAGACACTGACGATCCCGGACGTGCGCGTCCGCGCCGGCGAGAACCGGCGCGACGCGGTGCTCGCGATCCGGAAACTGGACGAGGCCATCTCGGTCGGCCGTGACAAGGCCGCCGTGGCGTCGGACCCGAACAACGACCGGTTCGGCACGGTGCTCTCGAAAGACCAGATCAACGCCCTGCCCGACGATCCGGACGAGATGGAGCGCGTGCTCAAGGAGATGGCAGGGCCCGGCGCGGCGATTCGCGTGGACGGATTCCGCGGCGGCAAGCTGCCGCCGAAGTCGCAGATCCGGTCGATTCGCTTTTCGCGTGACATGTACGCCGCCGAGAACCACACCGCCGGCATGGTCTTCGTCGATATCGTGACGCAGCCCGGCATGGGGCCCCTGCGCGGCAGTATGGATTTCCTCTTCAGGGACGACGCGCTCAACGCGCGCAATGCCTATGTGACGGAGAAGGGTCCCGAGCAGACGCAGCAGTACACCTTCAACATGAGCGGCACGCTGCGCAAGGAACGGACGTCGTTCTCGCTGTCGGCCACCGGCGCGGCGCTCTATGACTCGGCGAACATCAACGCTTATGCGCCCGACGGCTCCGCAGCGCGAAGGGCGATCCGCCGCCCCTCCGACCGCCTCAACTTCAACGGACGTCTCGACCACGCGCTGACGACGTCGCATACGCTCCGCGCGAATGTGCAGTCGAACGGCAGCGAGCAGCGCAACCTCGGTGTCGGCGGATTCGAGCTCGGCGACCGCGCATTCTCGAGGACGAACGACGACACGATCCTGCGGCTGTCGGAAAGCGGACCGTGGGCGCGCAGCCTGTTTGCCGAGCATCGGCTCCAGGTGCGGACCCAGTCGATGACATCACGTTCCGACGTCGAAGCCGCGGCAGTACGGGTGCTCGACACGTTCACGGCCGGCGGCGCGCAGCAGGCCGGCGGACGCGAGTCAACCGACGTCGAGTGGGCCACGAACATCGACTGGGCCAGCGGGAAGCATGCCGTCCGCTTCGGCGCCCTGATCGAAGGGGGTTGGTACAGGAGCGACAGCCGCACCAACTACCTCGGCACCTTCACGTTTCCCACCATGGAGGATTACGAGGCCGGACGGCCGGCGAGCTATACGCAGCGGCTCGGCAATCCGCTCGTGGACGGCACCCAGTGGCAGGCAGGCTTCTTCATCCAGGACGACTGGCGCGCGCGCACCAACCTGACGCTGAGCGCCGGCATCCGGCAGGAGGTCCAGGCACACATGGACGACCGGCTCAATCTCGCGCCGCGCGCGAGCGTCACCTGGTCCCCGTTCAAGCACGGGCGGACCACCGTGCGCGGCGGCGCCGGCATTTTCTACGACTGGCTCGAGTCGGACACCTACGAGCAGACCCTGCGGGTGGATGGCACGCGGCAGCAGGATCTCGTCATCACCAATCCCGGCTATCCCGATCCGTTTGCCGGCGGCGCCACGCAACAGATCCTGCCGGCCAGCCGGTACCGGCTCGCCGAGGGCCTGGTGATGCCGATGCGGCGCACGGCCAATATCGGGGTGAGCCACCAGGTCTCGGGCAGGCTCGGGGTGAACCTGAGCTACAGCCGCACCCGCGGCGAGCACCGCTTCCGCGGGCGCAACGTCAACGCGCCGATCGACGGCGTGCGGCCGAATCTCCTGGCCGGCAACGTCACGCAGATCGAGTCCACGGCGCAGATGCGCGGCGAAACGTTCGTCGCAGGGATGAACTTTCAGGTCCCGGCGCGGCGGATCATGCTCTTCGCCAATTACGCCTGGCTCAAGCAGGAAAGCGACGCCGACGGCCCGTTCAGCCTGCCGGCGAGCAATTACGACCTGTCGAACGAGTGGGGGCCGGTGATGGGCGTGCCGCGGCACTCGGTGAGCGCGATGCTCAGTGCGCCGCTCTTCAGCACGGTGCGGCTCTCGCTCAACGGCGGTGTGCGCAGCGGGACCCCCTACAACATCACGACGGGCCGCGACGACAACGGCGACACGGTGTTCAATGACCGTCCCGGCGGCGTCGGCCGCAACACCGGACGCACGCAGGCCACGTGGGATGTCGGCGGCCGCCTGAGCTATGCGTTCGGGTTCGGCCAGCGCCAGCCGTCCGGAGGAGGCGGCGCGCACGGCACGCCGGTCATGATCGTGCAGCGAGTCGGCGGCGCTGGCGGCAGCGAGATCAGCGGATCCTTTGGCGGCGGCGCCGAAGACAAGCGCATCCGGTTCGAGCTGTTCGTCTCGGGCTCCAACCTGTTCAACGCCGTCAACCGCGTCGGCTATTCCGGCGTGATGACGTCGCCGTTCTTCGGCCAGGCTACCGCGGCGCAGCCGAGTCGGCGGGTGGACGTCGGGATGCGGGTGGGTTTCTAGACAATGCCCCCACGGTTCACCGCAGAGGTCGCGGAGAACGCTGAGACATTACCAAAATACCTTTGCACTCTCGGCGTCCTCAGCGGTGAGTACGTGGCGGCGTGGCAGTTGCGGCGAGTCTGTATTTCCTGTTGACGATCAGAAAATAGGGCAGCGCGAGCGCGGCGAGGGCGGCGGCCACGGCAAAGGCCGCCGCGAAGCCGTACCGTCCTATCAGCCATCCCATCGAGGTGGATCCGGTGCCGATGCCCGTATCGAAGGCGGCGAGAATCGCGCCGAACGCGGCGCCGCGGCGGTCGGCGCTGACCCCCTTCATCACGTACCCCACATACGTCGGATAGGCCGTGCCGAACCCGACGCCGAAGATCACCGCCGACAGTAACTGCAGCTCCCGGGTGCCGCCCAGCGCCAGCACCCCCAGGCCGCCGGCGATCAGGACCAGGCACGGCACGAACACATTCGCGTAGCCGAACCGGTCCCCCAATCGCCCAAACAGAGGACGCGTCAGCATGATCACCACCGCCAACGTCGTCAGGTAGAGGCCCTTGGGCACCACGCCGTTCGCGTCGGCGTACATGGCGGTGAAGCTGGTGATCCCGCCATAACCGAACGAGTAGAGCGCGAGCGTGCCCGAGATGATCAGGACGCGCCACTCGAGCAGGCCGCGCCTGGGTTCGGCGATCGCCACGCCCGGCCGTGGCCGAGGCTCGTCGTCGTGCAGCTGCGTGGCGATGACGGCCATCACCAGGTTCAAGGCGGCCGATCCGACGCACAGCCAGAGCCAGCCGCGGTTGTACATCCAGAAGCCAACCGTCGGCGCGACCGCCACCCCCATCAGGGTGGACAACCCCCAGTAGCCGATCCCTTCCCCGCGCCGCCCTTCAGGCAGCAGGTTGGTCATGTAGGCGGCGGAGGCCGACAACAGGCCGGACCAGAAGATGCCGTGGATCAGCACCATCCCGAGCAGCAGCCGCACGTCGGTGATCACCGCGTACAGCAGTGAGAACACGACGAGCGCCAGGCTCGACACGATCAGTATGCGGCGCGAGCCGACGCGGTCGGCGTACGCGCCGGTCAGCGGCGCCGAGAACGCGGAGGAGTACGTGAGGAAGCCGAGAAAAAGCCCTGACGCGAACGTGGAGCCGCCAAGATCGAGGATGTGGAAAGGCGCCGTCGGGAAGAGCTGAAACGCGGAAAGAAAGACCGTGAAGCTGAAGCCGCACATCACGAAGAAGCGCGGCGTGAACAAACGCTCGGACACTGATCAACTGTACCCCACCCTAACGGCCGCCACGGGTGCACCGCAAAGCACGCAGAGGTCGCAAAGACACTTTGGGAAATGCCTGACGGTGTTTCTCCTGTGTCTCTCCTGTGTCTCTCCTGTGTTTCCTCTGTGGCCTGTGTTGAACCGTGTTGAACCGTGGCCTAAGATCAGTGGCATGGATCTCTCTTCATTCCGGCCGTCGCGCATCTGGAAGCGCATGTCGGCCGAGCGTCGGCATCAGGCCGCTGAAGCCTTCTGGGCCGACGAGCAATCGACCGATCAGCAGGTCGAGGCCATTGCCGCGATCGCGTCGCACATGAAGTTCCGCACCAAGAGCGTGGTCGCGCTGGCGCTCGAGCGGAAGGTGAAATACCTGCTGGGCCTGCCGGCGATGAGCGATTCGATCGCCGCGCGCGCGCTGGTGGCCTACCACCTCGAGCACCAGCGGCCGATGATGGGGGCGTTCCTCGATGCGCTGGCCATCACGCATGAGGACGGCCTGATCAGCGAGGAGAACGTCACAGTGCCGGGGCCCGACACGATCGCAACCGCGGCGGCCGGGCTCGCCGAGACGTATCCGGCCGAGGACGTCTCGCTGTACTTCTCCACGCTGGTGTCGCAGGATCCCGACACGTGGGCGGCGCTTGCCGTCGTGCCGCAGACTCAGGCCGGCTGAGTCCCCTCCGCCCGGCAGCGTAAGATACCGGCATCATGACCTCCCTCCTCCTCCTCGGTGCCCTCGTCGCAGCGCAGCCGGCCGCCACACTCGACGCGCAGGTCCGCGCGCTCATCGCGGCGAGCGGCGCGGAAGTCGCGGTCGCCTACCGCACGCTCGACGGCACGGCGGAGCTCCTCATCGATCCCGACACGAGCTTCCATGCCGCGAGCACGATGAAGGTGCCGGTGATGATCGAGCTGTTCCGCCAGGCCGAGGCCGGCACGTTGACGCTCGACGATCCCCTCCCCATCCGCAACGAGTTCCGCAGCATTGTCGACGGCAGCCCGTACAAGTTGAGCGAGGGCGACGACTCGGATCGCGCGGTGTACGCCAACGTCGGCAAGACCATGACGCTGCGCGCGCTCAACGAGGCGATGATCACGGTCAGCAGCAACTTTGCGACGAACCTCATGATCGAGAAGCTGGGCGTGGAGAACATCCGCGCGACGGTGACGCGGCTCGGCGCAGACGGCATGAAGGTCCTGCGCGGCGTGGAGGATTCCAAGGCCTTCAAAAAGGGACTGAACAACGCCACGACCGCGCGAGGGTTGCTCGTGCTGCTCGAAAAACTCGGCCGCGGCCAGGTGGTCAGCGCGGCCCGCGACCGCGAGATGATCGACGTCCTGAAGCGCCAGAAGTTCAGAGACGCCATCCCCGCCGGCGTTCCTGCCGGCACGCCCGTCGCCCACAAGACCGGCAGCATCACACGCATCCACCACGATGCGGCCATCGTCTACGGTCCCCGTCCGTACGTGCTCGTGATCCTCGTGCGCGGAATCCAGGACCAGAAGGTCAGCGGTCCGCTCATGGCCGCCATTTCCAAAGCTGTCTGGGAACACAACCGGTGACCGCTGCCTGACACATGATCACATTGCCGTCGTTTGCCGGGATTGTCACTGCCGAGACCGCGAGCAAGGACGGCCTGCCGGTCCGCGAGGCGACAACGGTGCTCCACCGCCTTGCCTACGTCAAGCAGCGGCTGGCGATCGCGGCGGCGGTGTTCCTGCCGTCCACGCCGGAGTGGGAAGCGAAATGTGCGCTGGCGCTGCACGGGTGGATGGACGGGGATCATGCGGCGATGCTCTACGCCCGGATCGCCGAAATGCGCGAGCCGCCGCCGACGGCCGCGGACGTTCCGGACGCCCGGCTCTGCGCCGCGCTGGATGACGCGCTGGCGGCGCCGGGAACGGCGGCGCGGATCGCCGTCCTCTACGGCGCGGTCCGGCCGGCCCTGGCGGAAGCGATCGCGCGCTACGTCGAGCACTCCAACCCGCTGTGCGACCAACCCACGCTCCGCGTGCTGCGCACGATCGCGTTCGAAGACGCCGGCGTCCAGGGATGGAGTGCCGCGGCCATGCAGGCCGTGGCGTCCGACGACATCGCGCGCGACTGGCAGATGCACGTTGCCCACGCACTCGCGGCGGCAGGCGGCGTGGACGGCCGTCTCGAGGCGGCGGCGCCGCCGGCACAGCGCCACGCGCGGCCGTACAGGTTCGACGTCATGCCGGCGCGTGACGGGCGGTTCGCCGCGATCTTCGACACGTCCACGCCGGCCGATATCGTGTACCTCGATGCGTCGCGCGCGGCCGACGAGCGCAACGCCGCCCTGATGTTCAAGCGGCTGCGGGAAATGGACGTCCCTGAAGTCATTGCCGGCATCGTCGCCGAACGGTGGGCCGAGGAGCGCAACAGCGGGGACCGCGGGCGGCCGTGGGCGTATTACGCCGCCATGCTGCGGCAGATGTGGGACGAGGCGCGGCACGCCATGCTCGGCCAGGCGCTGATGGAAGCGAACGGCATCGACTGGACGGCACTGCCGGTGAACGTCACGTTCTCGTGGAAGCTGGCCAGGCTCTGCACGCCCGTCGAGCGGCACATCCTCCTGTATGCGATCGAGCAGTCACTGATGCCGCGCGACCGGGGCAAGCCCTACGAGCACCGCGTCGCGGCCGAGTCGGGGGATCGGCTGTCGGCGCTCTTCCACGACTACGACTGGGCCGACGAGGTGCTGCACGTGGAGATCGCCCGCCGTTGCCTGCGTCCCGAGCTGCCGGGCGGCCTCGCCGAGGCGCGGGAACGCGCCGATGCGCTGTGGACGCGGATCACGGAAACCCTGGAGCGCGAGCCGCCCCCAGCGGATGCGAGCGCCGCCGTGGACTGGTGGCCCCGCTTTGCGCGCCAGGTCATCGGACGCGACGCCCTTCCGGTCCCGCAGACGCATGTGAAGGATTGGCGGCCTGAATAGGCACCGCTGCTGAACGCCGTGGGAGGCTACGGAGAGTACGGAGTAAACGGATTCACAACGGAGGAACGGAGGCAACGAAGACACGAACGGAGAAGACACT
>JBBECO010000171.1:14304-19007 GCA_040881785.1 Vicinamibacterales bacterium | reverse complement strand
GGCGTCCAGAACCTGATATCCCAGCCGATAGAGACCGAGCCGTCTGCGCGGCAGGTTGCCGTTCACCTGGTCCCAGGCGTCCACGACAACACGGACGCGGCCCTGCACGACCAGGCGTCGCCGAACGCGTCCGGTGAGCGCCTCACCGTCTTCGCCGATGAGACGAATGCCGCCGCGCGTGATGACGGGCGGAATCGTGTCCTCGAATCGCGGCAGGCTGAAGCGCAAGGGGTTGACCTCCTCGCCGGGCCATCCCACGTTCAGATGCGCGTGGTAGAAGCGGTTCACGGTGCCGATCACTTCGCCCGGGTAAAATCGTGCGCCGCGTTTCACACGGACCCCGACCACCTCTCCGGCCTCGTCGCGGTTGAACACGAAGCGGGCGTCGTCGAGCACCCGGTCGCGCGGATGGCGGCCGACGCGCAGGTGGACGTACGCCACCGGTCCGATGCGGACCGACTCGCTCAGCGATCCAAAGTCACTGGCCGCAAGCGGATCCTCCACCACGCCGGCGCGGACGACCCGCACCGGCGTGCCTTCGGGTGCGTAGACATCCAGCCCGGCGTGGAACCGCTCGGATCCTTCTGTCCCCCTGGGCTCGCCGAGCGTCCCGGTCACTTCGAAGGGTCCATCGAGCGGCGCAAACGGCCAGAGCAGCGGCGCCCGATCGAAGGCCTCGGCGTCGAACCGCGGCTGGAGCGGCGGCGCCGGCAGGCGCAACTCCTGCTGCGAGACGGCGGTCACGCGACGAACGACGCCGTTGCGCCGGTCGGTCACGATCAGATGCCCGGGTGCGGTCACCGCGATGCCGGAAGGCACGCGGAACAAGGCGTCCGTGCCGGGGCCGTCGGCGAAGCCGCCGCGGCGCCCCGCCACGGTGCGCTGGCCGCTGTTCGGTGTGATCTCCACGACGCGGCCGCGTGCGTCCGCAACGAACACCGATCCGTCTGCGGCGGCCGCTACGCCTAACGGACGAAGCGGCCCGTCGGCGAAACCAGGCGCGATCGTCGACACGATGCCTTCCGTGGAGATGACGCGCACCGCGCCGTTCCCCGTGTCGGCGACATAGATGTTGCCGTTACTGTCCACCGCCACGCCGCAGGGCGTATCGAATCTGGCGTCCGCGCCATCGTCGAAGCCGCGGCTGCCCGAACCGGCAACCGGTGTGACGGCGCCATCGGACTCGATTGCCACGATGCGATCGTTGTACGTGTCGGCGACGATGACGCGCCCGCGCGCGTCGACCGCCACGCCTACCGGTCCGTTGAGACCGGCCCGGCGGTCTGCGATCGTCGAGACCGTTCCGTCCGGCGCGATGCGGCGAATCGCGTCATTGCCGGTATCGGCCACATAGAGGTGGCCGAGCGTATCGATGGCAAGCCCGGACGGCGCGCTGAACCGCGCGGAGGCTCCGGGGCCATCCGCGAAACCTTCGTCCGACCCGGCAAGCGTCGTGACGAGACCGGCCGGTGTGATGCGGTAGATGCGATGCGCGCCGATGCCATCGGCCACGTACACCGTGCCGTCTGCCGCCGCGGTGACGCCGAAGGGATCCGTGAACCGGACGGCGAAGGGCGTCTGCGGCGCCGACCCGGGGACGCCGCCGCCGGCGATGGTGTGCACGACGGCGGCCCAGCCCGGTTCGAGCGGGCGCGCCGGCTCCCGGCGCACCCAGAACCAGAGTGCGGCCGCGGCCACGAGGACGATGAGGACGGCGGCGACCAGGCCGTTCGCCGCACGGGTCATCCGTCGATGATATGGGATATGGGCGTTAGCAGGCGACGGCGCTGGTGGAGGCCTCGGCGCCCCTGGTGCCGAGCGGCAGTCTCGCTATGACGATCTGTTCCGCCGCGGCTGTGGAGACGGCGCGCGAGAAGAGGTACCCCTGCGCGCGCGTGCAGCCGAGACGCTCGAGCTCGCGGGCCTGCGCCTCGGTCTCGATGCCTTCCGCCACGACGGTCGTGTGGAGTGTGCGTGCCAGGGCCAGGATGCTCTCCACGATCGCCGGGCGGTCGGGCAGCAGCAGACTCTGCACGAACGAGCGGTCGATCTTGAGCGCGTCCACGGGCAGGTTGTGGAGGTGGCTCAGCGACGAGTAGCCCGTCCCGAAGTCGTCCAGATAGATCTTCACGCCGAAATCCCGCAGCTCCTTCAGCGCCTTGGCGGCTTCATCCGGATTGGTCATCAAGGCCGTTTCGGTAATTTCGATGCGCAGGGCGGACGGCTGCAGCCGCGCCTCGCGGACGGCTCGATCGACCACCGACAGGAAGTTCGGCTGCATCAGCTGGCGGCTGGACACGTTCACCGTGATGCACTCGAGGCCCGCGTCCGGGTAGGCGCGCTGCCAGGCCGCGAACGTCGCGCACGCCTCCTCCAGCACGCGCGTGCCCAGGTGCTCGATGAGCCCCAGCTCCTCGGCCATCGGGATGAAGGTCGCCGGCGAGACGGGCTTGCCGTCGCGCGTCCATCGCACCAGTGACTCGAACCCCACGCACATCCCCGAGGCCAGGGCCACGATCGGCTGATAGTGGACCTCGATGGCGTTGTCGGTGACGGCGCGGCGCAGGTCGTTCTCGAGCCCGAGCCGGTCGCGCGCGCGTGCATCCATGTCCGCGTCGAAGACCTCGTGGCGGGCCTTGCCGTGCGCCTTCGCCTGATACATCGCGGTATCGGCGTCGTGCATCATCTCGTCCGCAGAGGTGTACTGCGGCGCGCCAAAGGCGATGCCGATGCTGGCGGAGGTGAACACCTCGCGGCCGCCGATCGAGAACGGCTTGCTCAGCGTCTCCTGCACCCTGAAAGCGATCACGTTGGCCTGCTGTTCGGTCTGCAGGCCGTTCAACAGGATGGCAAATTCGTCCCCCCCGAGACGCGACAGGACGTCTCCCTGGCGCAGACAGGACTCGAGCCGTCGCGACACGGCCACGAGCAGCTCGTCGCCGACGAGGTGCCCGAGACTGTCGTTGACGACCTTGAACCGATCGAGGTCCAGGTACAGCAGCGCGAACGGATCGCCGCCCAGCCGGCGCTGCGACTCCTTCAGCCGCCGGCCGAGCCCCTCGACGAACAGCGCGCGGTTGCAGAGGCCGGTCAGCGGATCGAGGAAGACGGCATTTCGAAGCTGCTCCTGCGTGATGGCCAGGTCGGTGGTATCCGTCAACGAGCCGGCCACGCGGGTGGGACGCCCGCTCGCGATCCGCGCCGCCACGCCGCGGCACCGGTAGAACCTGTAGCTGCCGTCCTCGTGACGGATCCGGTGCTCGTGCTGAAAGCGGTTGGTTCCGCCGGAGAGGTGCGCGTCGAGCGCCGCCTTCAGCGCTCCCACGTCGTCGGGGTGGACGCGGTCGAGCCATTCTTCCGGCCTGGTGATGCTGGCGCTTTCGGGCAGGCCGATCATCGCCTTCCACGGTCCGGTGACGTAGAACTGCTGCGTGCCGAGGTCCCATTCCCACAGGCCGTCGCTCGCGACCTCCGCCGCGAGTCCCAGCCGCTGGCCGTGCCGCCGGAGCGCATGGGTGGCGCGGGTGTCTTCGGTCACGTCCTGCCAGAAGAGCGTGACGCCATCCGTGACGGGAACGAGCTTCACCTGCATGACCCGCGTGCCGTCCGGGCAGCGGAGCGTGAGGTGTGACAGTGTGCGGGGAGTGCCGCTCTTCGCCACGTCCTCAAGGGCGCGGGGCAGCTGGGTGTCACTCACGCACGGGACGGCGGCGGTCAGCAACTGTCCAAGGGCCCGGTCGTTCGGGCACGCCATGATCCGCTCGAGCGCGTCGTTCCACAGCGTGATCCGTCCGGCGCGGTTCACGATGCACACGCCGTCGTCGAGCGAGTCGATCGCCTCGCTGCGGCGGCGCTCCTGCTGGATCCGGCTCACGTGATCGCTGTACCCACGATAAGTGAGATAGAGCGGCACGGCGGCCACGGCCATGACGTCCCATCTGCCCTGCACGACCATCTCGACGAGCCCGACGGCGACGCTCGCGCCGACGACGTGGACAGGCGACGCCTGGAGCAGGCGCGTCGGCCACCGTCGCCAGGGCACTCTGGCAGGACGCCTGGCGATCAGCGGCGCCAGGATGTCGGCCGAGGCGCTCGTGACCACGCAGTACGCGAGCACACCCGCCATTACGGGCAGCGCCTGCCACGGCCAGACCGGCAGCTCGAGGATTCCGCCGATCGTTCGGTACGCCCACGCCGCGGCCTGCAGCGCCCCGAGGACGGTGGCGGCTCTCAGAGCGCGGGGCCAGCGCGGGCCGATGCGATGTGGATCTGACAGCTCGCGCGTGACGAGCCCGCAGGCGGCGACGAGCATCGTCGGGTGTGCCCCGACGATCAACAAGGATGCAAATTCGACGACGAACGCGGGGCGCAGCGCGGGCCAGTCACGGTTGACGGGTTGCAGAACCGGCAGCGACGCCAGGATCGCGGCGAGCATCAGACCGGCAAGTTCGATCGCCAGGCCCGTTTGCGGCCAGCCGAGCCAGCTCATGAGTAGGCCCGAGAGGCCTACTGCAATGGCAAGAATGAGGACATGCGAAGGACGCGGGTAGGTCGGCATTCGAGCGGCCCGCTCCCAACGAGCGGTAGATGCTGCGCAGCAAATCGGGATCCGTTTGGGCTGGGCTGCCTAAGCAATTGAAACAAAGGCAGATAGTGGCATTCCGCCGAGTCGGGCAGCAGCGCGTGCGCACTCGGAATTGCCG
>JBBECO010000171.1:10463-14204 GCA_040881785.1 Vicinamibacterales bacterium | reverse complement strand
GCCAGCGCCACGCCCCGGTACCCCACGGAGCGGAACACGAGACCCGCATCCAGCTCCTCGAACTCCCCTGTGGCTTCCGCGTTGATCCCGCCCGACTCCGAGGCCACGAGCCTGTTCCGCACCAGGCGCACGGCTGATACGCGGCCTCGTGCGTCGCCGATCAGCTCCACGGGCGATACGAGAAAGCGTACGTGCAGCCGCCGGTGCTTGCCTTCCGGCGTCCGCTGCGCGTACCCCTGCAGGATCTCGACCTTCTTCGCAAGCTGGCGGTCCTGCGCGGCGTCGAGCTGCGCCTGGCTGAGCGGGTCCAGCGCCACCTCCTCCGGCCGCACGATGACGTCCGCGTCGGCCATCTCGCCGATCTCCTTCACCTCGGGGTTGGTGAAGGCTGCCTGTGCGGGTCCACGTCGTCCGAGCAGGAAGACCTCTTTGATGCGGCTGTTCGCGAGGGCATCGAGCGCGTGGGCCGCGATGTCGGTCTCGACGAGCTCGTCGAACGTGCGCACGAGAATGCGGGCCACGTCTATGGCGACGTTGCCGACGCCGACGACCACGGCGCGCTCGACCGACAGGTCGAACTGGCAGTCGCGGTAATCGGGATGGCCGTTGTACCACGCGACGAACTCGGTGGCGGCGTGACTGCCTTCGAGGTCTTCGCCCGGGATGCCCATGCGGCGATCCGTCTGCGCCCCGGTGGCGAACAGCACCTGGTGATAGTGCCGTGACAGGTCCTCCAGCGTCACATGCCGGCCGAAATCGACGTTCCCGAAGAACCGGAAGCGCGGATGCCCGGCGATGGTGTCGTAGGCGCGCGTGACGGTTTTGATCTTGGGATGGTCGGGTGCCACGCCGTACCGGACGAGTCCATGGGGCGCAGGCAGCCGCTCGAACATGTCGACGTCGGCGACGAGCGCGGGCTGCTTGAACAGATGTTCGACGGCGTAGAACGCGGCCGGGCCTGAGCCGATCACGGCGACGCGCAGCGGGGCATCGGCAGTTCCGACGGACGTCAAGATCGGGGCCCCGGGCCCTGCAGCAGCGGCGCGTCGTGGACGGACGGGCTGAACGCGGTTTCCAGCATGGGCTTGAGCCTACACTGCCACCGCATTGTCTGGCTACCCGGTACGACGCGAACGAGGGCGGGCGGATGTCAGTGCGGCTCGCGAGCCATCCGGAACGCGGCCATCTCCTCGCCGTTGCGGACGAGGAGGATGTCACCGATCAGCACAGGATGGTTCCAGGTCTTGCCCTCGACCGCCTTGACGCGCGCGACCTCGGTGAACTTGTCCGGTGTCGCCGAGACGAGGGCCAGCTCCCCTTCTTCGGAGAGCACGAGCAGCAGGTCCTGGCCGGGCAGCAGGACCATCTGGCCCTGGCCGTAACGCCCTCCCTTCCACTTGCGCGTGCCGTCCGCGAGATCCATCGACGCGAGGATGCTTCCGTCGAAGCCGTACGCATGCCCCTCGTGCACGACGTAGTCGTTGAAGTAGGGTTTCAGCGCGCGCGACGTCCAGCGCTCCTCGACCGTCCATCCTGAGGCCGCTTTCGCGACGGCGAGACGGCGCAGGCCCTGGCCGCCCATGACATCGGCCGTGTTGATCAGGACGTCACCGTCCTCTGTCAGATTCGGCTGCACGATGCTGGCGCCCGGTAGCCACGTGTGTTCCCACAACAGCGTGCCGTCGGCCGGCGCCACGCTGATGGTGCGGCTTCCCCGCAGCAGGAGCACCTGCGGGACGCCGTCGATGGTCAGGAGATGCGGCGAGCTGTAGCCGCCCCCTCCCTCGGGACCAAGCCAGCGAGGATTTCCGGTGGCGGCGTCATAGCCTACGAGCCGTCCACTCAGGGCCACGATCACCACGTCGTCGACCACCAGCGGCGAGCTTGCGAAGCCCCAGCCTGGAACGTCCACGCCGCTGTCGGCGGCTCCATTGCGGGACCACGCGACCGCCCCCGTGCGGGCGTCGAGTGCGTTCACGAGGCCGGTCGCGCCAACGGTGTACACGCGGCCGTTGCCGATGGTCGGTGTCCCGCGCGGCCCGGCGCCACCGTTCGACTCGTAGAAGCGAACCGCGTCGTTATGCACCCACACGGGCTCGCCGGTGGAGAGCCGGTAGCACGACACCATCTCGTGCTCACCACGCTGCTCCTGCGTGTAGATCAGGTCTCCCTCGACGGCGAATGACGACCAGCCCGGGCCGATGGGCCGGCGCCAGATCTGAGCCGGAGGCGACGCCGACCAGTCCGTGTCGATACGCACGCCGCGAACGATGCCGTCCCGGAGCGGTCCGCGAAAGCCACTCCACTCGACTCGCGTGATGCCCCGCTCGCTCAGGACGGGCGTCTTGCCGTCGGTCAAGACGGCTGGCGGAACCTCCGCGGCCGGCGCTGAAGGGACCGGCGTCCTCTCAGGCTCCGCTCCCGTCACGGGCGTCGCGGGTATTTCCGCAGTCGCGGGAGCTGACCGCACGACCGGCAGCGTCTCGACGGGAGCCTGGGCGAGAAGGCGTGCTTCGGCCGTCGGCGTCCACCGCCACTCGAGATCGGGCACGCTGCCGATGATGCCGTTGGTCCGGGCCAGCATCCAGACGCCGCACCCCAGGGCCAGCGCCACAACCATCGCGGCGCGACGGGGCCCGGTACGCCAGCGGCGCGTCGCGGCCGCCCAGGCGACCAGCGCAAGACCCAGGGTCGAAGGGACGGCGTACACGAAGAACATCAACCCCATCATTCCGCCCTGGATCGACACATGGGTGAGGGGCTTCGTCGCCAGAATCGCCACGGCCATCACGACGATGACGGCGAGACGGTCGGACCAGCGCGCCCGGCTGAAGAAGAGCCACCACACGAGGATCAACCCCGCTCCGGCGAGGCCGCCGATCATTGAAAGCAGCGGAGCGTCCAGTCCAAAGAACTCCGCCTGCGGCGCGACAACCGGGAGGACGAACCGGATCAACACCAGGAGCACCGCGACGGTGACACCCGGCCACAGTCGCAGCGGTTTTCGCGGAGCCGTAACGGCGGTCTGCGGCGTGATCATGTCGGTCATGCGTGCTATTCCGATCTAAGGGCCTGTAAGACGTCCACTCGTGCGGCCTTCGAGGCCGGCATCAGCGAGGCGGCGATGGCGGCGGCGGTGAGCACGGCCGCCGCGCCGGCCAGGGGCAGAACGCCCGGCGGGCGCATGTGCTCGAGATAGCTCGCCGCGATCCCGGCAAACACGTAGCCGCCGAGAACGCCCGCCGCGATCCCCACGGCGACAATCACGGCCCCTTCCGACAGCACGCGCATCATCAAGTGACGCGGCGCGGAGCCGACCGCGAGCCTGATGCCGAACTCGCGCGTGCGGGCGCTCACCGAGAACGCCAGGACACCCGCGACCCCCACCACGGCAATCAGGAGCGCGATGCCGGCGAACCCGGAAAAGACGAAGGCGTTCAGCCGTTCCGGCGCCAGCACTTCCGCGCGCACGTCCGCGAGCGTCGCGACGCGTTCCACGGGCTGGGTGGCCGAGAGCTCGCGGATGATCCGCGTCACAGACGGCACGAGCGCGTATGGGTCGCCTGCCGCATGCACGAACAGACGGCCCGTCAGACCCATCTGCTCGAGCGGGTGATAGACCGTGAGCGCAGGGCCAGGCACGACGTTCTCGTCGTCCACGTCCGCGACGATGCCGATGATGCGGCGAGGCTGCGGCTTGCCGAAGTACGGATCGGTCCACCACATCTTCCGGTTCAGGGC
>JBBECO010000171.1:8210-10363 GCA_040881785.1 Vicinamibacterales bacterium | reverse complement strand
AACAGCCGCTGCGCGACGGTCTGGCTCACGATCACGACGAGCTCGCCGCCGCGATCCTCGGCGGTGAAATCGCGGCCGGCGAGGATCGGGACGCCGAGCACCGCGAAGAAGCCCGGGGAAACGACCCGCAGACGGGCGCGGGGGTCCTCTTCGCCGTCCTCGGGCGTGTAACCCTCGACCGCAAACGTGACGCCCGGACCGAACCTGCCGGCATCACGCCACGGCGCGAAGCTCCCGAGCGCGACGCCCTCCACGCCAGGCAGCTCGCCGATACGGCGCGTCGCCTCCTGATAGAGGTTCAGTTCCTGCGCGTTGATCAGGCCCAGCGACGTCGACGGGACGTCCAGCACCATGACCTGGCGCGTGTTGAAGCCCGCATGCGCGGACTGCAGCGCGACGAGTGCCGCGAGCAGCGTGCCGGCGCCGGCGAGCAGGACGAACGAGAACGCGATCTGGGTGATCGCGAATACACGCAGACGCCGGTTGGTGCCGGGCGTGAGCCGGACGCTCCCGCCTTCGCCCGGGCTGCGGCGGGCAGGCCTGCGGGCCAGCCCGATCCCGGTGGACGCGTGTGTGGACGGCAGCCGCGGAACGTACGCCAGCAGGATGGCGGCGGCGACCGCCAGGCCGGCGCCCACCCACAGGAGACTGGCGTCCACGGTGACGTCGAGCGCACGCACGGAAAAGCGCGCGGCGTATCGGCTGACGACGCTCACGAAGGGACGCGCGAGCAGCACGCCGAGGATGGCACCGGCCCCGCACAGGACGAGGCTCTCGGCGAGCAGCGTCCGCCGCAGCGCCCCTGTGGTCGCGCCGAGGGCGGCGCGCACCGACAATTCGCCTTCACGGCGCACCGAGCGTGCCAGGATCAGGTTCGCGACGTTCGAACAGGCGATGATGAAGACGACGCCGGCGGCGGCCAGCAGCACGAGCAGGATCGTCCGCGCGGGGGCGGCAATCTGGTCCCGCAGCGGTCTGGCGCTGACCTGCATGTGCGCGCTGGCCGGATAGGCGTCGGGGTACTTCCGAGTCATGGCGGCGTGAACCGCCGTCAGCTCTGCGCGCGCGGCCTCGAGCGTGGCGCCAGGCGCGAGCCGGCCGAAGAGCTCGGTCATCCGGTGCGTGCGGCCCGTGGACATGAGCGCCCCGAGATGATGCGGGCTCGTCACGACGTTCGCGATGATCTCTGTCTCAGCCGGATACGGCACGGCGGGTTCGAGCACGCCGACCACCGTGGCGGTGCGGGCGCCGAGTCGGATGGATTTTCCGATCACCGACGGGTCGCGGTTGAGGCTCGAGCTCCAGAAGCGATGCGTGAGCACGGCTGCGCCCGGCGCGTCGGCACCATCGTCTGTGGCGTCGAGTAGCCGGCCGAGGACCGGGCGGAGGCCCATGACGTCGAAGAACGCGCCGCTGACGACCCCCGCCTGCACGATGCGCGGTTCACCGACCCCGATCATCGTGAATTCGACAGTGGAGAAATCGCCAAAGGCGCTGATGGTGGTGACGCGCGACTCGAGATCGTCGATTTCCGGCACCGAAAACGTCGTGTTGGCCGTGCCGAGACCGGGCGCGCTCTGTCGGATGTAGATCAGCCGCTCCTGGTCACGGTTGACGAGCGGGCGCAGCAGGACCTCGCGGACGACGCTGAAGATCGCGGCGTTGGCGCCGATCCCGAGGGCGAGCGTGACGATGACGGTGGCGGAGAGACCCTTGGCACGCCGGAGGGACCGGACGCCTACGCGCACGTCCTGGGCGAAGGCGCCGGCCGCGTCGTACCAGCGGCCGTACCAGACGCGCCGCATCGAATCGCGAATGGCGGGCACGTACCCGAACTCCCTGTAGGCGGCGAGCCGTGCCGCGTCGGGATCTTCACCCCGCTCGACGCGCTCCTTCACACTGAGCGCGATGTGTCCCCGGATTTCATCGTCGAGATCGCGATGGTCAGGACGCATGGGTCACTCGTTCTTGGCCCGTGCCGGGTTCATGATGCGGCCGATCGCGCTGACCATCTGGGACCAGCGATCCTGCTCGCGGGACAGCTGGGCCTTCCCGGCCGGAGTGAGCCGGTAATACTTCGCGCGCTGGTTGGCCTCGCTGACGTCCCACTCGGACTTCAGCCAGCCCCGCTTCTCGAGGCGGTGGAGCGCGGG
>JBBECO010000171.1:0-8110 GCA_040881785.1 Vicinamibacterales bacterium | reverse complement strand
ACCGCGGTCTGGATTTCGGCGGGGAGGCGCTCCAGCGCGGCGAGGCCCAATCGGTCGGCCGCGGCATTGTTGCCCTCGAACGAAAGCAACGAGGCTTCCCACAAGTCCGCGCCCCGCTCGCGCCACTCGAGATGCGCGGTCCGCAGCGAGTCGGCCGCCGTCCCGTCGAGCGGCCGCGAGCGGATCTCGTCGAGCCGCGACTTCAGGGGTCTGCCGACGAACGCCGACGCGTCTCCGCTCTCGATGCGACGGTGCAGCCGCGGGCTCGCCAGTTCGACCCAGGGGCGGTCGTCGCGATTGCGCGGTGCCGACTGCAGGCGCGGCTCGGCCGGGTCGAGTGCGCCAACGAAATACAGCCAGAGCCCCGCCGGGTGGGAGAGATACGGGTTGCTGCGATCGGGAGTGGACGCCAGCGTGCGTGACCGGACATCCGCGAGCTCCGCGTCGAGGCCTCGCGCGTCGGTGTGGCCGATCAACGCGACCACCGCCTGACCGGCACTGAAGTCCCCACGCCAGAGCGTCGTGTGCGGAAACACGTCCAGAAACGACGCCGCGATGCTGTCGAACTCCGCCTCGGAGATCTGATAGAGCGGAACCCACTGGCAGTAGAGCCCGCCGGGCGCGAGCACGCGCCGAACGGCCTCGAAGCTGTCGCGCGTGTACAACGACGCTTCGCCTCGCCTCCACGGCACGACCAGGTCGCCGACTACGACGTCGAACCGATCGTGCGTCGCTCCCACGTAGCTACGCGCGTCCTCGGCGCGCACGCGGACGCGCGCATCCGCGAGCACGTTGTGATTCGCATCGCCGAACCAGTCGCGCGCCACGGATGCCACCTCCGGCACGAGCTCCAGCGCCACGGCCTCACGGACCGGATGGAACAGGATCGCGCTGAGCGAGATGCCGGTGCCAAGGCCGAGGTACGCCACGCGCTCGGGCCGCGGGTGGAGCAGGAGCGGGATGTGCCCCTGCAGGCGCTCGTCTCCCGCGGCGGCCGTGCCGCCGAGCACATAGAAGTTGTTCAACTTGATGCGGCGATGGCCCTCGTGCTCCACGACGGCCACGCTGCCGAAGGCTCCCTCGCGCAGGTCGAGGACGCGGTCGGCGTCGGAGAGCTTCATCCGCGGCAGCGAGCCGGGCGGGACGGCGAGAAACGCCACGGTGGCGATCGCGGCGGCGGCGGCGAAGGTCCCACGGACGGCTCCGCTCGCCTCACGCGCCGCGATGGCCGCACAGGCGAGCGAGACCGCGCCGAGGAGGCTCAATGCCGTCCAGAGACCCACGGCTGGCGCCAGGAGGAAGAGCGCGAGCAGCGGTCCCATGACGGCTCCGGCGGTGTTCACGGCGAGGATGGCCCCCACCGCGGGTCCGCCGTACCGGGCATTCCCTCCGGCCTCCTGCATCAGGGCGGGCAGCGCCAGGCCGAGGAGTACGCTCGGCGCCAGCAGTGCGAACACGACGAGGAGGGCAAGGTGCGCGGGGAACGCTCCACCCGTCACGTACTCGAGCCCCGTCGTGCGCACGATGAGCGCCGGCAGCAGCACCATCCAGGCGCCGGCCCCCGCCCAGCCGACGGCGACGAGTCCGCGCGGCGCCACCCCACGCTGAAGCGCCGCCCGGGCGAGCGCGGCCCCACCGCCGAGTCCGGCGAGGAACACGGCGACGACGGTCGCGAATGCGTACACGGAGTTCTCGTGCACCAGCGCAAATGCGCGCGCGGCCAGGGCCTCGAGGGCCAACGTGATCACGCCGGAGACCAGGGCCAGCGCGAGCGTGACGCGGTACTGGGGCGTCGTCGACGTCCTCTTCGCCTTCAGCCCTCCCGCGCCGTCGGCCTGCACGGCGGCAGGGTCGGCTTGCGTCTCGGTTCCTCGCGCCAGCAGCAGGGCGCCGGCGGCGATCAGCACGCTCAGGGCCACGACAGCGGCGAGCGCACCGCCGCCGCCGAGCGACGGAAGCAGGACAGCCGGGATCGCGAGGGCCCCGCACGCGGCCCCCAGCGTGTTGACGGCATAGAGACCGCCGGCGCGCACGCCAAGCGACTCCGCGCGCGCCGAGACGAACTGCGCCAGCACGGGCAGCGTGCCGCCCATGCAGGTGGCGGGAACCAGCACGGCGACGATCGCGATGGCGATTCTCAGCGCGAGCTGGCGCGCGACGCTCTCACCCGCCCCGTCGTAGAGCGCGGCGTAGGCCGGCTGCATCGCGTCCAGCAGCGGGTCCACCGCCAGGGCCGAGAGCGCCACGGCGATCTCGAGCAGCGCGAAGGCCCGCAAAGGCCTGGCGAGACGCGGTGCCATGCGGCCGAGCAGGTAGCTGCCAAGCCCCAACCCGACGAAGAACGCCGTGAGTGCGGCGGCAACCGCCGGAGCGGTGGCCCCGAGCAGCACCGAGAAGCGGCGCATCCACAGCACCTGATAGGCGAGCGCGGCTGCGCCGGAGAGAAAAAAAAGAAGGTGAAGCGCGAGGTGGGATGCGGGGCTACGGCGAGTGGAAGGCAAATGGGCCGGCCGTCATCCGTCAGCGGCCCGGCGTCGCTTCGGACAGGAGCCGGTCGAGCAGGCTGCGCAACTGCTCACCGTGCGTCACGCCCATGATCCGGGCCGCAACCCGCCCCTGCGGGTCCACGATCACGGTCGCAGGAAGTCCGGCGCCCACGCCGAAGGCTTCCATGTGATCGGCTGATGCTTCGAGCCAGATGGGGAATTCGATCTTCAGGCTCGCGACGAATTCCTGCACCTTGTCTTTCGCCGAGCGGGGTTCGTTGGCGGCGCCGATGAACTCGACACCCTTGTCCCGATACGCGGCGTGCACCGCGGTGAACTCCGGCATCTCGGTCCGGCACGGGCCGCACCAGGTGGCCCAGAAGTTCACGACGACGATCTTGCCCTTGAGCTCCGAAAGCTGGCGCCTCTTGCCCTCGAGATCGCGAAGAGAAAGTTTGGGCGCGGCCTTGCGGTTCTCCCTGGGAACCCACGCCTCCTCGGACGCCGCGAAAACAGACGAGGGCTGCACCGTGCACAACGCAAGGACAGCGGGCAGCAGGAATCGGCCGAAACGCATTGGCGGGTATTTTAGCAGGGATGACGGGAGAGGGCCCCGGCGGGACCCTCTCACCCGTGGAGGTCAGAAGCGGCGCGAGTAGCCGAACATCACGAGATAGTCCGCGAACGCGGCGTCGCCGTGCCGGCCTCTGGCCTCATCCGCCACACTCACGAACCGGTTCCGGTAGACCGCGAACGGAAGGCCGACAGCAACTCCGTGCTTGCCTCTGACGTAGTTGAGGGACGGCTCGATCGACACCGCCACGCCCGGCCGCCGGAATCCGTCACTCGAGCCCAGGAGATCGCGCACGGGCACGCCCTCCATCCGGATGCCGGCGCTGAAGGAGAGCGCCGTCGTCTTCGGGACCGGAACGGCAACGCCAGCGCGCAGCAGGTACTGGTCGGCAATCGACATGATCTCTTCACCGGCCCCGCTGCGATACGTCAGGACCCTGCTCGTGCCCCCCGGGTTGGCCAGGTACGCCCCACTGGCGTAAACGGACGCCTTGCTGAACCCCTTGAAGGCGCTGAAATCGGCCATGATGCCGAACCCGCCGTCACCCGGCTGGATCGACTGATCGACCGTGCGCATCTGGTTGGAGATCGTCTCGCCGGACCGCACCCGGAAGGTGTCCACGACGTTGTTGGCGCCGGTGGGGAGCTTCACGCCGAGGCCGAACATCAGGTTGCCGCCCGCGTGGGTGTCGGGATCGAGCATCCAGCGCCGCGCCGCGAAGACGACGTCGCCGATGCCGCGCGCCTGGGTCTGGTAGCGCTCGATGATCTCGCGGTCCGCGGCCCGCAGCGGCTGCGAGCGCGTCGCCATCAAGTACGGCACACCGAGACTCAGTTCGACACGTTTGGTCGCCTGATACCGGAGGCTCAGGTCCACCATGTTGGCGTCGTTGATGACCTGACTGCTTTCGTGGTCGCGCTCGGCCTGGTATTCGGAGCCGACGAAATGCTTGTCTGATTTCTGGTGGCGCCAGCCGAACGACGCCGCCCAGGTTCCCGACTCGGGGTATCCACTGCCTTGCACGCCTAACACGGGCGTGCTCATTCTGGCGGCCACTCAACCCTGGGCGTAGGCGTGCCTCGGAGCGCCGAGCATGAGGGCCGCCCCGAAGGCGGCGACGAGGCAGTAACGAATTACCGAATGCATGTGACGTTTTCCTCCCAAAGTGAAGCGCGACAATACAAGGGCTGGCGAATTCGTGTCAATGGAAATGTGCCGGATTCCCGGCAGTGACGTGCCCATTACAAAGATGTAAGCCGCGCTCAGCCGGCGTAGAACTGCCACCACTGTCAACAGACACACCGCCAAGGACGCCAAGGACGCAGAGTTTTTCTTACTGAAGTGTGACGCGGCGTGCGGGACTACTTGGGCAGGAACTCCACTGCGATCACGATGCGGACACCCGGCCGGGTGCCCGGCCGCCACGTCACGTAAACCCGCATGGGTTCCTTGAGCGGACCGCACGTGATGCTGCCCGACAGGTCGTCGCGATACGTGATGAAATCCACCGCGTCGAACGTCGGTGCCTGTAGCGACTCCGGACCCTTCGCCGTGCGGACGGCAAAGATCACCGGGGCTTTCGCGGGACATGAGATGCGCTCGAGCGTGCCTTCCAGGCGCTGCTCGCCATCCTTCAATGACCGGAAGTCAGGTTCGGCGCGTGTCTTCTCGGCTCGCTCATCATTGCGCTCGTCCGCCGGGCGTCCGGACGGCGCCGGCGCTGCCGCCCGCGACGCCTCCGCGGCTCGCCGCCGTTCCTCCATCCGCACGACGAGGCCCATCCAGTTCTTGGCCGTGGCTCGCACGTGCTCCGGAAAGTTCGGCGTCATCATGGGACCCAGCACGCTGCGTGCGCGCGCAAACTCGCCCAGTTCGGCGAGCACGCGCGCATGCAGGAGGGCGTAGTCGTCGCGTCCGGGGGCCAGCGCCCGGGCACGCTCGATCGCCGCGCGGGTTTCCGATGTCGCGCCCTTCGGCGAGACCACGTCCAGCCTGGCGAGACCGGCGAGCGCGTTCGGGATCTCGCGCGTTCGCCCGGCGGCCGCAAGATGCGCGCGGGCGGCGTCGAGACGGTCGGCGGGAACGTCGCTCGCGCTCTCGATGGTGACGGTCAACGTCGTGCCCGCTGCATACCTCACGAACCAGTCGTCGGCCGCAGCGATCGTGGTCAACCTTTCCGCGGCGGCGTTTCGATCCCCCTTCTCGAGCTCCACCTGTGCTTTGGCCACGTTGGCGTGCGGATTCGCCTTGTCGTGCTGGAGCGCCGCATCCGCCAGCGCCTCCGCATCCTCGACGCGCAGTTGCCGGATTCGCAGGCCTGCCAGGAACGCCGACAATTCCGGCTGCGGCAGCGGCCGCGCGGCAGCGTCGATCCGCGCGACGCCCTCGGGGAACTTGAAGCGATACGCCTTGAACGTCAGTCGCCGGATGTACTGCTGCAGCCCGCGCTCGAGGTCCGCGCTGCCGAACGCCTGACGCCACGCCTCCGGGGGCGAGACGCCGCCCTGGACCGCGCGGATGAACGCCGACAGCTCGTTCACCCGGGTCGGCTCGCCCAGGAGCAGCATATGGGTGAGCGCCCACGACTGGGCGTAGAAGACCGACCGTCGTTCCCCCTCGTTGTACAAGGGAGAATTGCGGTCGACGGTGATCAACTCGTTCAGCGGGAGCAGCCTCCCGTCCGCGAGACGCTGCAAGTGCGACTCGACCGGGCGCCCGATGACGGCCTCGCGCCCGTCGCGCGCCGGGTCGTAGGTGCTGTAGTACTCGGCGAGCCCTTCGCTCAGCCACGTCGGCAGGTTCATGACGACGTTCGAGATCATCAGGTGGGCGTACTCGTGGAACAGCACACGCATCCGTCCCTCGCGCCCGTCGTTCACGAGGGTGATGTAGTTGGCATCCCGCCCGGCGTAGAACACGCCGCCTACGTCGACCGGTTTTCCCTTGTAGAGCGGCTTGTAGGGCGTGAAGGCCCGGTCATGTGGGAACACGACGACCACGGTCGGGACGGCCGTGGCGGTCGCTTTCGCACTGAGGATGCGGCCGAGTGTTTCGCGGAAACCCTCGAACTGCCCCGCGATGTTGCGGAGATCGCGTTCGCCGGCATCGCCGATGACGATGAAGTTCGGACTGTCCAGCCGTCGCCACTCCGCCGCGGCCTCTGCGGGAGCCAGGCAGCCGGCCAGGCACATGACGCCCGCCCAGGTGCGTATCGACATGGCGCCAGTATAAACGGCGTGTACGCAGCGTCCTCAGTACCCGCGCGGTTGTCCGTCGTGGCGCGTGTCGGCCACGCCAATCCAGCGATCGCCGCGGCGGACGATCAGATAGAGCCGCGCGTACCCGGCGGACTCGGCGACCGGGTCGTAGCCCATCGCGCGAACGTCCCGCAGGAGCTCCGGGCTGAAGCCGTGCTCGACCTGCACGCGCGCGTTTCGAGCGGACGGAAAGATCCGCGGCATCTTCACCGCGTCGAGCGGGTCCAGCCCATAGTCGAGCGTGTAGACCATGACCTGCACGATCTCGGTCGGGATGCGTCCTCCGCCGGGCGCGCCAATCACCATCTGCACCTGTCCGTCCCGCATCACGATCGTCGGGGCAATCGTGGTGGTCCGGATACGCCAGACGCTGCGCGACGGCGCGTCGATGTTGTCGCTGGTGAAGCGGAAGCCGGAGTCGTTGAGGAAGAAGCCTTCGACAAAGCCTCCGGAGCCCCAGACCGAACTGTTCGTCTGCGTGAGCGAGACGGCGTTCCCGTCCTTGTCAACGACCGAGAGGTGGGTCGTCTCGCCGTTCTCTTCGTCCGCTCGCTCGCCAACCGGGTCCGTCAGGGGTGCGGCGTCCGCAACGACCGGCGCCGTCCCGTAAGGTTCGTAGGTGGCGCAGGCGCCGGCCGGACGTGCCTCGTCGAAGGGCCGGGCGTCGGCCGGCTCGATCGCTGCCGGCGCATTGCGGGTTCCCACCAGCGCCTGTCGCTCGGCGGCGAAGGTGGCGGACGAGATCCCGTTGGCCGGCACCGGCACCCAGTTCGGATCGCCGTTCGCCCGGCTCGCCGATTGACCGACGCGCAGCGCGGACGTCAACGCGTCGAACGCGGCGGCGGAGCGGGTCGGCAGCCCGAGCGCTTTGAGATCGAACGGCTCGAGCAGCTCGAGCGTGTGCAGGATCTGGAATCCCGTCTCCGGTGGCGGCGCCGACAGCACTGTGAGGCCGCGATAGTCGGTGCACAGCGGTCGCTTCCACTGCGGCTGATAGCCGGCCAGATCCACCGGCCTTGCCGGATGCCTTCCGGCATTCAGCGTCGCGATGAAGGCTTCCGCCGTGGTTCCCTCGTAGAACCCCTGCCGGCCATCACGGGCCACGCGTTTCAGCGCCTCTGCGAGCTCGGGATTGCGGAGCGTCTCCCCCGGGGCCAGCGCCTTGCCGCCCGGGAAGTACAACGCGAGCGCCTTCGGGAAGGGCTTCATCTTGGCCGCGCCCCCGACGATGAAGTCGGCGAGGATCTGGCCCACGGGAAATCCGGTCTCCGCCAGCCTGATCGCGGGCGCGATCACTTGTTGCCGCGTGAGCGCGCCGTACTTGTCGTGCAGCGCCAGCAGTCCACCCACGTTGCCCGGAATGCCGACGCCACGCAAGTTGCCGGGTGGAGCCTGCGCCGCGCCGCCGGTCTGCTCGGGTTCCTGCTCTCCAGGCGGATTCGCGGGTCGAGCCGCAGCCGGCGCCGGTCTCTGCGCGGGTTCAGTGTGGCCTCGCCATGCGTCCACGGGCTGCGCCGCGTAGAAGTCCAGGTAGGCGGGCTTGCCGTCGCGCTTCATCCAGACGGTGGCCGCACCGCTACCGCCCATGCCGGACATCTGCGGCTCGACGACGCCGATGGCGAATGCCGTGGCGACCGCGGCATCCACGGCGTTCCCTCCGGCGCGAAGGATCTCGATGCCCGCCTCGCTCGCCAGCGCGTTGGCGGACGTGACGACGCCGTTCCTGGCCTCGACTCGCTTTCCGGCATCCGCCGGCGGTGTCGCAAACGTCTGTTCGCGTCCGGTCTGCGCCG
>JBBECO010000170.1:13594-19100 GCA_040881785.1 Vicinamibacterales bacterium | reverse complement strand
TATGCGGCCTACGAGCGCCGACGTCCGGGGGAGCGCGAAATCGGCGTTCGAGACCGTCTGGCCGTCGGTGAGCGGAATCGGACGGCCGGGTTCGCCCGGGCGTTGCTGCCCGTGCGACAGCCGCACGTAGCCCCCGCGGGTGGCCGTCAGCATGTACCGGCCGGCTGGGAGTTCCGTGAACTCGAAGATCCCCTGGGCGTTCGTGCTCATCGTCTTGTTCTCACCCAGCTCCGGCGCCGCCAGACTGATCTGCACGCGCCGGATCGGGCGTCGGCCGTCGGCCGTCGTGACCTTGCCCTTGATGGCGCCGGTGCCTTTGATCACGGGGGCGGTGGGATCGCGCGGCTGCACCTGTTGCGGCGGCATCGTGCCGCTCGAGGACACGACTTGCGCCACGGGGGCGCCGAGGACCATGGAGAGCAGAGCGGTCGTCAGTAGCAGTGACATCGTGACGTCCTCAGCGGAGGCGACGGAGGAAACGGAGCTTTTTCAGAACGCACGAACGGAGCATGACGGAGAGACGAACGGAGAAGACCATTAATTGAGTCGTCTACTTCGAGGCATCTAATGCCTTGTCCGGGCGTGTTTGCGGTCCTCTCCGGTTTACTGCGCAGCTCACTGCACGGCTGGCGCCCCGCCCGCTTCGCCCGCTTTCTTCACCTGCAGAATCAGCGAGACAGTCTCATTGGCGAAGAACGCGGCGTAGTTCACCACCAGACGTCCGTTCTGAATAGACACCGGGGCCGCTGGCATGCTCCCGGACGCGCCTTGGCCCGCCTTCACGCGGCCCGCCTGTCCAGAGGATTTCTTGCCGGCGGCCTCGTCGGCCGCACTCGCGTAGGTGGAGGTATACCCCGTGCCCGAGGGCAACTGGATCTCCACGGGCTCTTCCCACCCGACCTCGAGAATCTTGCGGCCCGCGCCGAAGCCGGGAAACACGCCAAGCCGGGAACCGGTACGCGCGAGCCGATCCTGGCGGTTGGTGCTGAGCTCAATGGCGACGCGTCCATCTGTGCCGGCCCGCCCGCGCAGCTCGCCGCCGATCTTGCTCAGCAGCTCGAAATCGTACTGGTTCGCCTGCAGCTTCGGGATGGCCGAACGCAGGGTGGGAAACTCGAAGGGGACCGCGCCTCCCTGCTTGGCCATCATGACGAAGTGGCGAGTCTCTGTCTGGCCGGAGGCATCCCGGCGGACCAGCCAGAGGTCGTAATACAGCAGGGTGTCGGCTAGTACCGGATCCTCACGCATACCGGCCTCGATCTCCACGATGACGGAAGCGGTGCGGCAATCCGGGCTCGTGTTGTGGAGGAGGTCGACCGTGAAGGTCTGGCCCTGCTCGAGTGTGATTCGCTGTTTGCGCGACACCACCGGCACCGCGCCCGATATGGCCGCATACCGCTGCCATGCGAGGTCGAACGTCTGCTTCCCGGCCTCGTACTTCACGCCGGTCGCCGTCACCTTCCAGACGTGCGCGGCCCTCGTCAGGAGGGTCTCGAGGCTCGTGACGGGTCCGTCCGCGCTCCCACTGGTGCAGGCTCCCTCCTGGCCGGCCTTGCCGGCGTAGAGGTAGTGGGTGACGGCTTTCCCGGTGACGACCGGGTCATCACCGCCCGCCGAGGCGACTGTGCTGCCGTCTGCCGCGACGGAATACGCCGTCATGGCCAGCACGGGCTGCGCGCCCGACGATTGCTGCGCGACCGCCGATCCGGTGACGGCCAGCATCACAGCCGCGGCGCCGATGGCTACCTGCATGTGGAGACGCATGTGACACTCCTACTCAACGAAATGACCAATCCACACCGGGTACGAACTTCTCGACACGTACCGGATCAGGGGGGCCGGTGACACCCCTGGCGTCACCGCCCGGGCGCGGCGCCATCCAGCCGGCGAGGAACATGAGCACGAGGAGCGCGGCGGCGGCCGACCAGCGGAGCGCGACTGTGCGAGCCACCGGACGGCGACGGAGGGTCTGCAGGGACGCCGGCAAGCCGTCGCCCGCCCTTCCCAGCTCCTGCCGCAGCCTGACGAAGTCCACGAGCGCGGCGCGCGCCTCCGGATCGTCCAGGGCGGCGGACAGCGCGTCGGGATCGACCGGCTCGTGGTCGAGAAACGCAGAAACGATCGCGGTATGGGTCTCGTTCATGTCAGTTGCCTTCGCAGTGTGATCCGGGTCCGGTGGAGGCGCGACCTGACGGCGTCGGGCGTCAACCCGCACGCCGAGGCGATTTCCGCATAGCTCAAGCCCCCCAGCTCCTTCAGCAGAAACACCTCGCGGTCGTCGATCTCCAGTGACGCCAGCGCCGCATCCAGCGCCAGCGCCGTGGCCGGGTCCGCCGGCGCACCCCCTTCGAGCCCGGTGAGCGGCGTCACCACCGGCCGGCGCGTCTGCGCCCGGAGGTGATCGCGGGCCAGGTTCCGCGCGATCTGGAAGATCCAGGCGCGCGCATGTCCGCCGGCCTGCCACGAGCCGCCGAGCGCCCGCAGGAACGCCTCCTGCGTCAGATCCTCCGCGGCCGGTCCGTCGCGGAGGATCCGGCGCAGGAACCTGTAAACCGGCTCGCGATACGTGGCGAAGAGAAGCTCGACCTCGGTCCGGTTCACGTGGGCTCTTACTGACGATAACGATGGGGAGAGGCAATCCTCTCACGCCTGCGGTGACCTCGGTCGTCGGTGGTCGGTCGTCGGAGTTCGGTCGGATACGGTAGACCGGTCTGATCGAGACGACCAAGAAAGCCGCACCGTACAGAAGCGATTCCCATTAAAATGTCTCCGTTCGTGTCTCCGTTCACCTCCGATCCTCCGTTGTGAAAACTCCGTTCCCTCCGTCCCCTCCGTCTGTCTCGACCACATGATCCAGCGCCGCAAATCAAAAATCTCGGGCTGGGGCGTCTTTGCCACACAGCCCATCAACAAGAACACACGCATCGTGACCTACGACGGGGAGAAGATCCCCAACAAGGTCAGCCTCGACCGCGAGGATCGCTACCTGAAGCAAGGACACATCTGGTGCTTCAAGCTGAATCGCCTGTACGTGCGGGACGCGGCGGTCGGGGGAAACATCGCCCGCTTCGTCAATCACTCCTGCACGCCGAACTGCTACACGATGGTCAAAGGGGATACCATCTGGATCGTGGCGGCCCGGAACATCCGCAAGGGCGAGGAACTGACCTACGATTACTCGACCGACGACCCGGGCCACATCCCGTGCAAGTGCCGTCCCGGCTGCAAGGTGAAGCTGTAGGAACTGACGCAGAGGGCTTGCCCGCCGTAGCTTCAGCGAAGGCGGGTGCGGGCGTCGGCAGCCCGTAAAGGGCTGCGCTACACCGCGGGTGCGGGGCACTGACGCAGGGGGGGCGGGGCACTGACCGTCGAGGCGCGCAGGTGGCGGGCTCGAACTGAAGGATGATGCGAATTTATTATCTCCACGGCTTTGCGTCGTCGACGGCCTCCACGAAGGCCGCGTTCTTCGCGGAGAAGCTGCGCGGGCACGGGATCAAGCTGTTCGCGCCGGATCTGAACGAACCGGACTTCTCGAAGCTCACGATCACGCGGATGGTGGAGCAGATCACCTCCACGATCGATGCGCTGCCGCTCGCCAAGCCGGTGGTGCTGATCGGATCGAGCCTCGGCGCGTTCGTCGCGGTGCATGTGGCGCTGAAGCGTTCGGACCGCGTGGTGAAGATGCTCCTGCTGGCGCCGGCGCTCGATTTCGGCGGCAAGCGGGCGACGCCCCTCGGCGACCGGAGCCTGGAGGCGTGGAAGGCCACGGGCAGCACGAACGTCTTTCACTACGGGTACCGGCGCGTGATGCCCATCGACTACCAGTTCTACGTGGATGCCTGCGAGTACGACTGCGCCGACGTCGAGCTGCCGATGCCGATCCAGATCTTCCAGGGGCGCAAGGACACGGTGGTGGCCCCGTCGGCGGTCGAGCAGTGGGCCAGCGTCCGCCCGAACGTCGAACTGCACATGGTGGACGACGACCATCAGCTCGCCGGATCGCTCGATTACATCTGGGGGGAAGTGGAGCGGTTTCTGCGACTGTGAATCGCTGATCGCTAATCCCTAATCGCTGATCTTGAATCCCGGATCCCTGATCCCTAATCCCGGATCACGAATCCCGGATCACGAATCCCGAATCGCGGATCAGCGATCCGCGATCCGCGATCCGCGATTAGCGATTAGCGATTAGCGATTAGCGATTAGCGATCAGCGATCAGGGATTAGCGATCACCAGCAGATCCCGGTGTACGCTGCGGGGATCTGTTCTCTCTGCACCCCCTTCACGCGGAACAGGTCGATGACGGTCTGATCCGGCCGCGTTCGCCGGAGCGCATCGGCGAACTCCGGCGAGCCGTTGCCCACCACCAGGACGTCTGACTTCTCGATCACCTCGTCGAGCGACTCGGTCAGCAGCGACGACAAGTGGGGGATCTGCGTGTTGATGTAGTCCTTGTTGGCCCCCACCAGCCGCGCGATCGAGACGTTCCTGTCGTAGATGCAGAGCTGATAACCCTTGCCGAGCAGCGCTTCGGCGAGGATGACGATCGGGCTCTCGCGCAGGTCGTCGGTGCCGGCCTTGAAGCTGAATCCGAGCAGGCCGATCCGCTTCTTTCCGGTGTCGGCGACCATCTCCAGCGCATGCTGGATCTGCAGGTGGTTGCTCCCGAGGATCGCCTGGATCACCGGCATGTCGAGATCCACTTCCTTGGCGCGGTACTGCATCGCGCGGACGTCCTTGGGCAGGCAGGATCCGCCGAAGGCGAAGCCCGGCTTCATGTAATAGGACGACAGGTTCAACTTGTCGTCCTTGCAGAAGATGTCCATCACGTCGTGGCTGTCGATCTCCAGGCGCTTGCAGAGATTGCCGACCTCGTTGGCGAAGCACACCTTGAGCGCATGCCACGTGTTGCTCGCGTACTTGATCATCTCGGCCGTGCGGATGCTGGTCGTCACCATCTCGCCTTCGACCTTCGTGTAGAGCGCCTCGGTCGGCTGCGCGTCGGATGCGTAGTTGTGGCCGATCAGCGTCATCGGCGGCGTCCGGAAGTCGGCAATCGCCGTCCCCTCGCGGAGAAACTCGGGATTCACGGTGACGCCAAAGCCCGTTCCGTACTGCTTGCCGGACGTTCGCTCGAGCGCCGGGATCACGACGCCGTGCGTGGTCCCAGGCAGCACCGTGCTGCGCACCACGACGACGTGATAGGTCGCCTTGTCTTTCAGCGCCTCGCCGATCTGTTCGCACACGCGCTCGAGGTACGCCAGGTCGAGGCTGCCGTTCTTGCGGCTGGGCGTGCCGACGCAGATCAGCGACAGATCTGTGGCGTCCACCGCGTCCTTCGTGTTCGTGGTGGCCCGCAGCCGTCCGTCGGCCGTGGTCTCACGAATGAGCTCGTCGAGCCCCTTTTCGACGATGGGGCTGCGGCCTTCGTTCAAGCTCGCCACCTTGTCGGGGTTCACGTCCACGCCGACAACCGTATGCCCGTCGGCCGCGAACGACGCGGCC
>JBBECO010000170.1:12259-13584 GCA_040881785.1 Vicinamibacterales bacterium | reverse complement strand
ACACGCTGCCGACGTAACCAAGTCCAAATACCGAAACGTTCATAGGGTCTCCTACGCGGTCAGACGGACGTCGGCGGTGTGCCGTACGGCCGTCAACGCGTCCTCGAAATCCTGGGCGACGGCCGCCCAGTCGTACTTCTCCACCACGAGCTGTCTCGCGGCACTCTCTATCCTGCGACGCGCCTCGGCGTCCCTGATCAGATGCACGACGGCCTGTGCGAACCGCACCGGTTCGTCCGCGATCACGACGTCGCGCCCGCTCGTCACCGGCAGGCCTTCGGCTCCGACGGTCGTCGAGACGACGGCCTTGGCCATCGCCATCGCCTCGTAGATCTTCAGCCGGGTGCCGCCGCCGATCCGCAGCGGCACGATGTAGACCTCTCCCTGCGCGACATGCGGCCGCACGTCGTCCACCCGCCCGGTGACGCGGATGCCTTTCTCCTGGGCCAGGCGCTTGACCGCCGGCGTGGGGGCGCGCCCGATGATGCTCAGCGTGACGTCGGGTTCCACCTGGCGGATGCGCGGCAGGATCTCGCGGACGAAATAGAGCATGCCGTCCTCGTTGGGCAGCCAGTCCATCGACCCGGTGAACACGAGGTGCGCGTGGCGTTCGGTGCCGGGCAGGGGCGTGAAGTAGGACGTATCCACGCCGGTCTGCACCACGTGCACCGGCCGGCGGAGCGCCCCCGGATAGAGACGGCCGAAGGTCTGGCCGTCGGCCTCCGAGACCGCGAGCACCAGGTCGAAGCGGGAGAGCGCCTCGCGCTCGAACCGCAGCATCCGGTTCCACTGCTGCGTCATCAGAGCGCGCGAGAACGGGTTGGTCGCGTTCTCGGCATGACGCCGCCAGATCTCGGCTTCAACGTTGTGCGTGAAGAGCACGCTGGGCACGGCCAGATGCCGCGGCAGATTGGCGACCGGCGGAAGGAAATCGGCAACGACGACGTCGAAATCACCGCGGCCGAGGAACCGCCGGACCTGCGCGGCGTACTCCGCAGACCGGTACTTGCCGACCGCATAGGGCAGCGGATCGACCACGTGCTTCGCGGCGTCGGCGTAGAAGGCGAGCGTGCCCTTGGCCGGGTCCGTGCGCGGGACGGTTTCGAGGACGTTGCAGACCTCGCGCATGCCCACACGATCCTCATGCCGCTGGTCGGGCTCGGCGAAGGAGAGATACGTGATGTCGTGGCGCTCCGCGAGATGGCGCATCAGGTGCCACGTGCGGAGCTTGCCCCCCTTGTCGAGCGGCAGTAAGAGTCCGGAGTTGAGCCAGAGGATCTTCACAGGGACCCTCCGGCTGAGGGTGCGGGAACTGACGCAGAGGG
>JBBECO010000170.1:7019-12159 GCA_040881785.1 Vicinamibacterales bacterium | reverse complement strand
TCGCCGTCGATGAACGTGCGGTACCACAGCTCCAGGTTCATGAGACTCCAGATGGCGTCCGCGCCGTCCTGGCGGCCGTCCACGTGCGCGGCCAGCAGCTGTTCGACGGCCGCCGGCTCGATGATCCCGCGCTCGCGGGTCCGCCGGTCGAGCAGGACGTCGCGCGCCACGCCCTGCCAGCCATTCCGCATCCAGAGGCCGAACGGGACCGGGAAGCCCATCTTCTTGCGCGTCAGGATCTCGCGGGGCAGGAGGTTGCGCACGGCTTCCCTGAGGATCCACTTCGTCTTGAAGCCGCGCAGCTTCAGGCGCGCCGGCAGCGCCGCGGCGAATTCGACGAGATGGTGGTCCAGGAACGGCACGCGGCTCTCGAGCGAGGCCGCCATACTCATCTGGTCCTGCTTCATCAGCAACTCGACGAGATACGTTTTCAGGTCGGTATACAGCAGACGATCGAGCATCGTGCTGCGCCCGTTCGGCGTGTCGAAGTAGGCGCGCGAGGGGCCATACGCGCGTTCGGGCGTGGCCATCGCCGCGAACGCCGAGGAGAGCAGCGCCGACTGCTTCCTCAAGCCGATCGAGGCGAAGTTATCGAAGAACATCGCCTCCGGCGTCCGCGGCATCGAGAGGAACGAGCGTTTGGCGTATCGCGCGACGCGCCCGGGGAGCTGCGGGACGAGGCTGTTGGCGACCCAGCCGCGCAGGGCTTCCGGCACGGCGCCATACGCGGCGGCGGCGCGCCAGTTCGCCAGGGCGCGCGGATACTTCCCGTAGCCGGCAAGCAGTTCGTCGCTGCCTTCGCCGGTGAGCACGACCTTGACGTGTTTCGCCGCCAGCGCGGACACGAAGTAGAGCGGCACGCTCGACGGGTGGGCGACCGGCTCGTCCTCGTGCCAGATCAGCCGCGGCAGCGCGCCGAAAAAATCCTGGTCGTCGATGACGATCTCGTGCGCGTCGGCGCGGATCGCCGTGGACACCTGCCGCGCGTAATCCAGCTCGCTGAACGCGCGCTGCTTGAACGCCACCGAAAACGTCTGCAGCGGACGGTCGATCATACCGGCCATCAGCGCGGCGATGGCACTGCTGTCGAGCCCGCCGGAGAGGAACATGCCGAGCGGCACGTCTGCCATCAGCCGGATGCGGACGGCCTCCTCCAGCAGCTCGCGGAAGCGCTCGACCGCCTCGCGGTCCGACAGGCGATCCACCTCCGGATTCTGCACGCCGACGGGAATGTCCCAGTACTGCCGGATCGTGATCTCGCCGTTCTGAAACACCAGCGTGTGCCCCGGCGCGAGCCGGTGGATCCCCTTGAACAGGGTCTCGGAACCGGAGAGGTACCTGGTGCCGAGGAGCTCCGGCAGCGCGGCGTCGTTGGCCTCGGGCCGGACGAGGCCGCTGGCGAGGATCGACTTGATCTCGGATGCAAACAGCAGGCGGTCGCCCACCTTCGTCCAGTAGAGGGGCTTGATCCCCATCCGGTCGCGTGCCAGCAACAGCCGGCGGCGCGGCGCGTCCCAGATGGCAAACGCGAACATCCCGCGGAAGCGCTCCACGCACGCGTCACCCCACTCCTCGTACGCGTGGATCAGCGTCTCGGTGTCGGAGCGCGTCTTGTACCGATGGCCGGCCGCTTCGAGCCGCGTCCGCACGTCCGCGTGGTTGTAGACCTCGCCGTTGAACACGATCCAGACGTGAGCGGTTTCATTGTCGAGCGGCTGGTGCCCGGCCGCCAGATCCACGATGCTCAGACGCCGGTGAGCGAGCGCCGCCCGCTCATCCACGAACAGCCCCGCATCGTCTGGACCACGATGCGCGATGACGTCGCGCATGGCCGTGACGCGGACCCGATCCTGGGGGTCCAAATGGTCCGTGGCGACGATGCCCGCGATCCCGCACATGTCTTTACACCGCCTCCGCGAGCGGGATCTCAGCCGCGGCGGCCTCGTGCTTGGCCGCACCTGTCCCGTCGATGAACGTCCTGAACCAGAGCTCGAGCATCACCAACTGCCAGAGGCGATGGGGATGATCGGCGCGCCGGGTCCGGTGGTCGTCCCACAAGCGCTGCACTTCGGCCGCATTGAAGATCCCGCGATCGCGAAGTCTGCCGTCGAGCAGCAGACCCGACGTCATGTCGGCCAGCGGCCCCCGCAGCCAGTCGCCGATCGGCGCGGCAAAGCCGCTCTTGGCGCGCTCGGTGATCGAGCGCGGCACCCGCCGCTCGAGCAGGCGGCGCAGCAGGTACTTGCTGCGGCCGTCCTTCAGCTTGAGCGACACCGGCACCCGCGCGGCGAACTCGAGCAGCTTGTGGTCGAGCAGCGGCTCGCGCGCTTCCAGTGAGACGGCCATGCTCATCCGGTCCACCTTCGTCAGCACGTCGTCGATCATGTAGGTGCGTGCGTCGGCGTAGAAGACGCGGTCCATCGGGCTCGGTGATGCGCAGGAGCGGTACGCCGCGCGAAGTGACTCGAGCGGGTCGGCGCCGCTCACGCGGCGCTGGAAGTCGCCGGAGTAGAGCCGGTCTTTTGCGCCGTGCTCGAACGTGCCGTTGACGTGCTTCAGGGCGTAGGCGTCCTCGGGACGGGCGCCGAGGTGGCGCAGGGAGCGCGCACCCTTCACCGAGAGAGGCAGTGCGTGGCCGATCCACGAGGCGACGTGGCGGGACGGGCCGAGGGCCGCGCGGGCGCGCTGCTCCATGTGCTCGACGTGATGGTGGGCGTAGCCCCCCCACAACTCGTCGCCGCCGTCGCCGGAGAGGGCGACGGTCACGAGCTCGCGCGCGGCCTTGGACACGTAATAGGTCGGCACGGCCGAAGAGTCCGCAAACGGCTCGTCGAAATGCCAGGCGAGCTTCGGCAGGAGATCTTCGATCTGCGGGCTCGCCGTGAGCGCGTGGAACTCGCACTCGAGATGACGGGCCACCGTCTCGGCATGCCCGACCTCGTTGAACGCCTGCTGGTCGAAGCCGACGGCGATCGTCACGGGCGTCGTCGCGCTGGTCTCTTTCATGTACGAGACGACGGTGGAGGAATCAATTCCGCCGGAGAGGAAGGCCCCCAGGGGGACGTCGCTGATCAGCCGAAGGCCCACAGCCTCACGCAGCAGCGCATCGAGCTCCTCGAGATAATCCTCTTCACGTGCCTCGACGGCGTTGCCGGGAAAGCTGAGGTCCCAGTACCTGGAGACGGTGATCGTCCCGCGCTCGGCCACCAGGACGGACGCCGGCGGCAGCTTGCGGATGGCGGAGTACACCGTGTCGGGCGCCGGCACGTAGAGCAGCGTGAGGTAGGTGTCGATCGCCTCGGGCCGCCACTCACGCGGCACGGCCGGATCCTCGAGCAGCGCCTTGATCTCGGAGCCGAACACGATGCCGACGCCGGGAAGCTCGGCGTAGTACAGGGGCTTCACGCCCAGGCGGTCGCGTGCGAGCAGCAGCCGGCGGTGGCGCGCGTCCCACACGGCGAACGCGAACATGCCGCGGAAGCGGTCCACGCACCGCTCGCCCCACTCCTCGTAGCCGTGGACGATGATCTCGGTATCCGAACCGGTGCGGAACCGGTGGCCGAGCGCGATCAGGTCGGCGCGCACGTCCGCGAAGTTGTAGATCTCACCGTTGAAGACCACCTGCACCTGGCCGTCCTCGTTCGCCAGCGGCTGATCGCCCGTGGTGAGATCGATGATGCTCAGGCGGCGGTGACCAAGGCCGATGCCGGGAGCCCGGTAATAGCCGGCGGCGTCGGGACCGCGATGGGCAAGCGCATCGGTCATCCCGGCGAGCACCACAGGGTCGACCGGCCGCGTAGGGTCGAAATTGAAACGTCCAGCGATTCCGCACATGGTTCAAATACCTGCTTCGGCCGTCCGGGTACGCACCACGGGCCGCGCCCGAAGCTCGGTGTCGTAAAGGTCGTCGAACGCCGCAGTCATCCGTTCGAAGGAATACCGCGCCTGCACCTCGCGCCGGGCCTCCCGCCCCAACGCGTGCGCGCGTTCCGGGTCCGCACACAGCGACTGCAGCGCGACGGCGAGCGCCTCCGGATCCGACGGCGGCACCAGGATCCCCGTGCGGCCCGTTTCGATCAGGTCGAGCAGGCCACCCACCCCGCAGGCCACCACGGGCAGTCCGGCCGCCATGGCCTCGATCGCCCCGTTGGGAAAGGCCTCCGAGCGCGAGGGCAGCACGAAGACATCGGCCGCCGCGAGCAGGGCCGGCACGTCGTCCCGGTGACCGAGGAACTCGACGATGCCGCTGACGCCGCGCGCGCGCGCCAGCGCTTCGAGCTCCTGCCGGCGGGAGCCGTCGCCGACGATCTGGTAGCGCAGGTCCGGGCAGACGCCGGCCAGCTGCGCTGCCGCGGCGATCAGCGTCTCGTGGCTCTTCTCGGGACGCAGGTTCGCGACCGTGATCACGCGGCATACGTTGGGACGTGGAGGCCGGTCGGGATAGGCGGCCGCATCCACGCCGTTCGAAATCATCGCGACCGCCGAAGACGGGACGCCTTCCTCGCGCAGGATGCCGGCCGCGGCCGGCGAGTTCGCCACGACGCGATCGGCGAATCTGTAGGCCAGGCGCTGCAGGCGGATCCGCCCGGAGGTCTTGTCCGGATTGAGCTCCCGCCGGCTGCCGATGCGCACCGGCACGCCGGCCAGCGCCCCGCCGAGCAGCCCGAAGACGTTCGAATAGAAATCGCACGTCTGGAGGACGGCGATCCGCTCGCGACGGCACCACCGGGCGAACCGCCACAGCTGTGCGAGGGTGTGCAGCTTCGCGAAACCCGTGAGGGGGAACTCAACGACCGAGGCCGCCCGGCTGACCACGTTGGGCAGCCACGAACCTTCACGCCGGAGGCAGACCGCGTGGACGCGATAGCGTCGATCGTCGAGCCTCCGGATGAGCTCCGTCATCTGCCGCTCGGTGCCACCCGGGTCGAAGGAAGTGAGGAAGATCGCAACCGGTATTTGTGGCATTGAGTTCACAGGCTTCAATCTCAGCAAGGCCAGTGCCACGGTGCGCAGGGTTGCGGGGGTGGTTTTATGGGGAAATCGCTTCACCTCTCTGCGGGAAGGACGCGGCTTTACCACTACGCGGAAGAGGTGTGTAACGGGCTGCCACCGCACGTCATGGACGGATCAAACGGTTGCC
>JBBECO010000170.1:0-6919 GCA_040881785.1 Vicinamibacterales bacterium | reverse complement strand
TGCCCATCGTGTCGTCGCGTCGTCGCGCAGGCCGTAGACCGGGAACCGGGTCTTCGTGCAGCCGTCTCACGCTGTGCTCGCTCGGACCTCCGAGGGAGTTCCCGGGGCATCGACGTAGTGCCGGTGCCACAGCTCGAAGACCAGGAGCTGCCAGAGGCGCAGGGTGTGATCGCGCCGGCCCGACAGGTGCTCCTGCACCAGGCGCTCGATGAACGCCGGCTGGAAGTATCCCCGCTGCTTCGTCGTGGCCGACCCGAGCACGTCGGCGAAGACGTCCGTCAGGCCGCCCCGGAACCAGGCGCCGAGCGGAATGCCGAATCCCTGCTTCTTCCGGTTCAGGATGGCGTCCGGCACCAGCCCCTTGAGCGCTTCCTTCATCACGTGCTTCCGGCGCCCTTCGCTGATCTTCAGATGCGCCGGCAGCGTCGCGGCAAAGTCGATCACCTCGTTGTCGAGCAGCGGCACGCGCGACTCGATCGAGTGCGCCATGCTCATCCGGTCCACCTTCGTGAGCACGTCCTCCGGCAGATAGGTTTCGAAGTCGACGCGCATCATCCGGCTGTGGATCGGCAGCGACGCGAAGCGCTCGAAGTGGCGTGCCAGACGCGCCTCGGCGCTGCCGCCGTGCAGCAGGGCACGGAAGCCCGGGGTGTAAAGGGCCGCCTTCTCGTCTTCGCGGAAGAAGGCCACCGAGTCGACGAACCGGTCGTTGTCGTCTCTGGCGGCGTGCCGCAGGAAGTTCTTGCCCTGCATGCCGTGCGGCAGCAGCGGCCAGACGGCCGACGCCAGCTGGCGGCGCCCCGGAAGCGGCAGCCTGTCGAACCGGGCCACGCGCGGATGCGCGAGATAGCGGTCGTAGCCGCCGAACAGTTCGTCGCCGCCGTCGCCGGAGAGGACGACGGTCACGTGCTGCCGGGCGATCTCGGAGACATACCAGGTCGGGATCGCCGAGGAATCGGCGAACGGCTCGTCGAAGTGATCGATCAACTGATCGAGGATGCCGAGTGCGTTCGGCCGCACGACGAACTCGTGATGCTCGGTGCGGAAATGGTCCGCGACGACGCGCGCGTGCTCGAGCTCGTCGAACTCCGGATCGTCGAAGCCGATGGAGAAAGTCTTGACCGGACGATCCGAGGCTTCCGCCATGAAGCCCACGACCGCACTGGAATCGACGCCGCCTGAGAGGAATGCGCCGAGCGGGACGTCACTGACCATGTGGGCCCGGACGGCATCCGCCATGATGCGCCGCAGCTCGCGCGCCGCCTCGTCGCCGGTTCCACGAAACGACTCGCGTGCGTCGATCTGCCAGAACGCGCGGACGGAGGCCTTTCCGTCGTGCCACCGCAGCAGGTGCCCGGGCGGCAGCTTGTTCACGCCTTTGAAGATCGAACGGTCCCCTGGCGTGTAGAGAAACGACAGATAGTGATCGAGCGATTCGACGTCGATCGCGCCGTCTACGGCGCCGGCCGCCAGCAGCGACTTCAGCTCGGACCCGAAAAAGAGCCGCCCGCCATGCTCGGTGTAGTGCAGCGGCTTGATGCCGGCGCGGTCCCTCGCCAGCAGCAGCGTGCGCGCGCGGCGATCCCACAGCGCGATCCCGAACATGCCGCGCAGCCGGCGGAAGCAGTCCTCGCCCCATTGCTCGTAGGCGTGGACGATGGTTTCCGTGTCACTGGCCGTGTAGAACCGATGACCGGCGCTCTCGAGTTCCGTGCGGAGCTCCCGGTAGTTGTAGATCTCGCCGTTGAACACGAGCCACACGGTCTCGTCTTCGTTGTGGATCGGCTGGTGCCCGGTCGAGAGGTCGATGATGCTCAGCCGGCGCATGCCGAGCCCAACACCCGCCTCCACGTGAATCCCCTCGTCGTCGGGCCCGCGGTGGCGAATCACGTCGCACATCGCGTGAACGAGCGAGAAGTCCGCGTCTCTTCGCGAACCTCCGCTCCAGTGCCGATCCGCAAACCCAGCAATTCCGCACATGGTCAGAGGGTCCCAGGGTCCGAGGGTCCGAGGGTCCGAAGGTCCAAGCGTTCGAGGGTCCGAAGGTGCATCGCGGACTCATCGGAATGCACGGATGAGGCCAGAATGAAGGCCGCCATCGACAGGGGTGTGGGACCCGCGACGGTGGACCGCAGGCACAGCCCCTTCTCGATGCGGCCGTACACGGGCGCGTACTCATCGAACCCGCCGGCCGTCACCTGTTCGAGAGGGACGGACGTCTTCAGTGTGACCTCCGCGCCATCGGCATGGCGAAACGCCGCGGCGTTCCCCTCCATCCACTCCAGCGACCAGTCCGGGTGGACGTGCCACATGGCGGCCGCTTCGACGTGCGTTCCGCCGGCCAGGTGATCGACGATGATCCAGCCGGTGCCGTGGAGCGACAGGACCTCGCGGGAGTGGACGAGGGGCGCATAGCCCTCGTGAACGCCCGACACGTAGTCGCGGTGGGGCATCGTCTGCCAGCTCGTGCAGCGGGCATTGGTGCGGGAGCGCCAGTGGAACGGCCCCGACGGTTCGGATTGCGTCCGGCCGTTGACGAGGACGGTGTTGTGCATCGCGGACGAGCGGAAACGGTCGCGCCGTTCAGGATCCATGGTGTAGGTCGCCGTGCCGGGGTCGATCAGGAACGGCCGTCCGCGGATCGTCAGCACGACCGCCAGTGCGTCAGCATGGGCGTGGCCGCCATTGAGAAAGCCGTGGGGCCCGCAATCGAAGATCAGGTGATCGCCGTCGCTGTTGCGTGAGATGTAATAGCCGCTTGCGTCGAGCGCCGTTGAGACGGCTGGACGGGCTGCTGCGCGGACGGCCCCGAGCTCGGTGGTCGTGCCGCACTGCCACCAGGTTTCTTCCGGCGGCGCGACTGGCGACAGCTCGGGATCCTCGAGCAGGACGGCGGCGGTGGCCAGCGTATCGAGACAGTCGGTCACCGGCCGCCCGCAGATCGGGAACAACTGCCCGCCGTCGTCGTCGCCCAGCAGCGGAAGGCGTCCGTTGTCGTCGGCGAGTACACGCAGTGCACGGGCCTGCCGCAGGGCGGCCTCGCGGAACGCCGGTGCTGCGTCGTCGCCGGTCACGCGGGCCACGGTGAGGGCGAGCAGGTAGAAGTCCGTCGAGTAGCGGTGGTAGTGCGCCGACAGCTCCGCGTGCATGCCGTCCTGGCGCAGCTGTCTGCGGGCCTCGTCCCGCAGCACCACGCGTCCGGTGTGCTGCCGGCCCGCTGATGACTCGAGCTCAGGCAGCGACCGCCCGGCGACATACAGGGCGAGGGCCTCGCCGGTGAGATGCGTGTTCGGACTGAAATACCGGGACAGGTTCTGCGACACGTGCGCCAACTGCCGGTCGAGCGCCATCAGCAGATCCACGATCCACGGCTCTTCGTCCGTGTCACTCGCCGCGCCGGCGAAGAAGTGGAGCGCCCAGATCCAGGAGAGCGAGCGGAAGGCCAGCTCGAGCATGCTGGCCCAGTTCGTCCCGCGCAGCGGCGGGTTCGCTCGGATCCAGCCGGTCAGCTGTGCGACGAACTCCCGGTAGAAGCGCTCGTCTCGTGTGAGCGCGAACGCGCGGCCGAGGACGAGGAAGTGCTGGTGCCGATTCAGCTCCCAGGTGATCTTGTGATCGCCGCACGCGGGATCGAGGTAGGGCACCGAGTCCCAGAAAGTCAGCGGTGCGCTGCGCCCATGAACCGGATCGGTGTGCCAGTCGGGCGGCGATGCCACGGGGACGTCGCGGTAGCCAAGCAGGTCGTACCGGCCGTCCAGCACGCGCTCCGCGCGGCGGACGGCGTCGTCTTTCCCGAACTCCGCGCGGACGCGTGCCGCGAGCGGCTCCAGTCGCACGGGATCGAGAGGAAAGGCAGCCGGACGCGTGCGGAAATGTCGTGCGAGCGCCTGGTGCGCGGCGCGCCAATCCTGGCGCGCCAGGGCGGCGCGGGGCTCGGCCAGCGCCGGATCGTCCGACAGCCTGAGCGCGTCGCGCCGCCACACCGGCGCCGCGATCGCCGAGCGCGCGCGGTCCACGCGGCTGCGCACGGCGGCCGCGGTACGGAACCGCAGTTCCGCGCCGTCCATGGTGCGAAGACGCTTGAGGATCGCCGTACTCATGCCGGTGTGCGCGCGGGAATGGCCGTCGGATGGACAAGCGATCGGTACAGTGCGAGCCAGCGCGCGCGCACGTTCGTCCAGAGGTAACCCTCGCAGCTTTCGCGGGCCGCGACGGTCAGGCGCTCTGCCAGCGCGGCATCATCCAGCAGCCGGAGCACCGCGGCGGCTGCCGCTTCGTGGTCGTTGCAGTTCACGAGCAGCCCGTGCCTGTCATGCGTCAGGATGGCCGGCACGCCGCCCGCGTTGGTCGCGACGACCGCGCATCCACTGGCAAACGCCTCCAGCACCGACGCGGGCATGTTGTCGATGTCCGGCGTCTGCAGGTAGATGTCGGCTTCGGCGTAATGACGCCACATGTCCCCGGGCGGTACGCGCCCCACGAAGCGCACGTGTCGCAGTCCGAGATCGGCCGCCAGCCGTTTCAGGGCCGTTTCCCCGGATCCGCCGCCGACAAGGGTCAGCGACGCGTCCGGACGCCGGTGCTGCACGAGCTGAAACGCCCGGAGCGTGCAGGCGAGGTTATAGAGATCCTCGAAGTTCCGGGTCGAGAGCATGTTCGGCGCGAGAGGCGCGCGGCGCCGGAAGGCGAACCGGTCCACGTCCACGATGTTCGGGACGACCTCCGCGCCGATGCCGAAGGTCGCGAACACGTCCTGCAGGAAGCGCGACGGTACGGCATTGCGGTCCACGTGGCGCAGCACCGTCCTCGCGACCGCTGACCGCCGCAGGTGATCGGGCGCCTCGCCGCTGCGGTAGTTCATCACGACCGGCTTTCCGAGAATCCGGGCGACGATGACCGCCGGCAGCGGCGCCAGGATGAACGAGAAATAGGACGCGGAAAAGACGTGGACGACATCGGCGTCCCGAAGGGCACGGAACAGCAGCGGCCAGTAGGTGAGCTGGGTGGCCACCGTTCGCACGTACTTGATGTCGGTCGCGTGTCTGAACGGACCGGGCGGAACGGGATTGATCGGCACGAGCCAGGCGCGCACGTCGGGATCGTTCTGCCACGCGTGCAGCAGGCGGTCGGCCTGCACGGCCTGGCCTCCGAGAATACCCATGGACGGGGCAACGAGCGCGACGTTGAGGCGGACCATTGTGACGAGGCTGAGCTCTGCAAATTGCTCGCCTCGTGTGTCCGCCAATTGTTCAGCGGCAGAGTCGGTTGCCTACCTGGAGCGTCGTTCAGCACCGTGCGAAGTGAAAACCAACTCAACCGTTTTTGGCAGTCAACCGTAAACACAGGGGTTTTTAATCCAGGGATGCAATTTGTACAAAAGGCTGAGTTGTCTCCTGAGGCCCGGATCAGTTGCGTAATCGTGCGCTGATCAATTTCCCTGACGTTTTCGTCATTTCCTGAGCTGGTTCCATCCTTGCCCTCTGATCAGTCGCCTGCGGCCACGTCTGTGGTGGCGGGTACCAACCCAACAGAACTTCCCAGTTCGTCGGCGTTCGCGCCCGCGTATCGGGTCTTTCATCCGCCACACGTGCGGTCGGTCGTGTCGTTGTGGACGCAGGAGAGTGATGAACCGGAACCGGCTTTACAAGTTTGCCCTTGCGCTAATCGCGGCCGCCTCAGTGACCACCCTCACCGCCGCTCCCGCGGCCGCCCAATCCGAAATCGTCCTCCACGCGAAAAACGCCTCCCGCGTGATGGGGGACTGGCAGCTGGTGGCCGACTCCACGGCGGCGAGCGGCGTGCGCATGTGGAACCCCGATCGCGGTGCCGCGAAGTTGAAGAGTGCGCTGGCCAGTCCCTACGACCATTTCGAGCTCACCTTCAATGCCGAGGCCGGCCGCGCCTATCGCCTCTGGCTGCGGGGCAAGGCCGACCACAACGCCTGGACGAATGACTCGGTGCATGTGCAGTTCAGCGGCAGCGTCTACGCCTCCGGCGGCGCGGCGTATCGCATCGGCACGACGAGCTCCACCTCGGTGAGCATCGAGCCCTGCAGCGGCTGCGGTCTTTCGGGCTGGGGCTGGGAAGACAATGGGTGGGCCGGCCTCGGGACGCTTGTCTACTTCGCGACGACGGGTCCGCAGACCGTTCGGATTCAGCGCCGCGAAGATGGCGTCTCGATCGACCAGGTCGTCCTCTCGGCCGGGAACTACATCACGAACGCGCCCGGCGCCCAGAAGAACGACACGACGACCCTGGCGGCAGGCACGACCTCTACGACGACGCCCCCCACCACATCTACATCTACATCGACATCGGCTTCCGAGATCATCATCCCGGTGGCGGCGGCGGCCACCGTCCGCGGCGGCTGGCAGATCGTCGGCGACTCGACGGCGGCCGGCGGCGGCCGCGTGTGGAACCCGAATTACGGGGCGGGCAAACTTTCCTCGGCCTCGGCCGCGCCGTCCGATTACTTCGACGTCTCGTTCACGGCGGAAGCCGGGCGGGCGTACCGCCTCTGGATTCGCGGCAAGGCCGACAACGACCATTACGCGAACGATTCGGTGTTCGTGCAGTTCAGCGGCAGCGTCAGCAGCTCGGGGTCCGCGGTCTACCGGATCGGCTCGTACAGCGCGACGATCGTCAGCATCGAACAGGGCAGCGGGTCTGGACTGGCGAACTGGGGATGGTCCGACAACGGCTGGGACAGTATGGGCCCGGTCGTCTACTTCGCGACGACCGGTCCGCAGACGCTGCGCGTGCAGCGTCGCGAGGATGGGGTGTCGATCGATCAGATCGTCCTGTCGGCCTCGAAATACCTGACGTCGGCCCCTGGCGCGGCCAAGTATGACACGACGATTCTCACGGGATCCTCCACGTCCGGATCCACCGGCACCGAGCCGGCGCCCACCACGAGCGG
>JBBECO010000169.1:0-2942 GCA_040881785.1 Vicinamibacterales bacterium | reverse complement strand
GCTTCGGCTTCGCGGAGCTGCTCCTTGCCCGTCTTTGTGAGCTGGTAGTAGCGGCGTCGGGGGCGCCCTTCCTTCCGGGCCTTGAGGTCCCGTTCCCAGTCGGAGGTCACCAGCTCCAGCGCCTCGAGCCGCCGCAGCGCGGGGTAGATCGTCCCGCTCGGGAGGCCGGTGACCTCCATGATGTCGAAGCCGAACTTGTGCCCCTGATTGAGCGCCTGGAGCACGAAGAGGCCGGTGAAGGAGAGGGCGGGATTGGTCGCCATGGCTATGTGTGCATCTACATAGCCCAGGGGGACTCACGCTGTCAATCACTAATCGCTGATCCCTGATCTCTAATCTCCCTAATCCCTGATCGCGGATCCCCGATCCGTGATCCGCGATCCGTGATCCGTGATCCGCGATTAGCGATTAGCGATTAGCGATTAGCGATTAGCGATTAGCGATTCTCGCCTCACCACCCAATCGCGAGCCCATCCTTCCGCGGATCCGAGCCGCCCATCATCACGCCGGTCTTCGGGTCGATGAGGATCCCCTGGAAGCCGCCGAAGGCGCCGATGCTGTTGATGAGGCGGTGACCGCGGTCGCTCAGCCCGAAGCGCGCCTCGGGAGAAATCGCGGTCTCGAGGGCGAGGCCGGCGGACGAGTGGCGGAAGCGCGGGGCTTCGCCGGCCTCCTGCACGTTCATGCCGAACTCGATCAGGTTCAGCAGTACCTGCACGTGCCCCTGCGGCTGCATGTCGCCCCCCATCACGCCGAAGGAGAGCCACGGCCGGCCGTCCTTGAGCACCATCGCCGGGACGAGCGTGTGAAACGGCCGCTTGCCGGGCGCGAGCACGTTGGGGTGGCCGGCGCTCAGCGAGAACAGCGCCCCCCGGTTGTGCAGCGCGATCCCCGTGTCGCCGGCGACGATGCCGGCGCCAAAGGATTCGTAAATTGACTGGATGAGGGAGATGACATTGCCGTCTTTGTCGGCCGCGGTGAGGTAGATCGTGTCGCCGTGCGCCTGCGGATGCTCTTCTCCGGATGGTGAGCCGCCCGCGATCGACAGCGGCTTGTAGTCGCGTGCTGCACGGTCGGGATTGATGTCCTTCCGCCGCTCGGTGCCGTACGCCTTCGACAGCATCTTCTTCAGCGCTTCCGGCGGGACCGCCGCGGGATCCGCCAGCCACGCATCGCGATCCGCAAACGCGATCTTCTTCGCCTCCACCAGCAGGTGCAGATACGCGGCGCTGTTGTGACCGAGCGCCTTCAGATCGAGACCTTCGAGGATGTTGAGCATCTCGAGCGCCACGACCCCCTGCGTGTTGGGCGGGAACTCGAGGACCTGGTGTCCCTTGTAGTCGGTGGAGATCGGATCGGTCCAGTCGGAGGTGTGCGCGGCGAGATCGGAGGCCGTGAGCAGCCCCTTGCGGCGGGCCATATCGTCAGCGATCGCCTTCGCGATGGGACCTTTGTAGAACGCGTCGCGTCCTCCTGTCGCGATCGCCTCCAGCGACGCGCCCAGCTTCGGATTCCGGAAGATCTCTCCCGTCCGCGGCGCCCGGCCGTCGATGAGGAAGGTCGCGGCGGCGCCAGGGTCGCGCGCGAGCGTGATCTCCTGGTTCTGCCACTGGTGGGCGATGATCTCGCTCACCGCGTAGCCGTCCTTCGCGTAGCGGATCGCCGGCTGCAGCGCCGTGTCGAGACCGATGGTGCCGTGCTTCGCGAGCAGCTCGCTCCAGCCGTCCACGACGCCGGGCACGCTCACCGACAGCTCGCCGCGGTACGGGATCGACTCGAGGTTCCGCCGCTTGAACTCCTCGATTGTCGCCGCCGCCGGCGCGCGGCCACTGGCGTTGAGCGCGCGCACGGTCTTCGTCTTCGGATCGTAGACGAGCGCAAACAGATCCCCGCCGATCCCGTTCATCGTCGGTTCGACCACCGACAGCACCGCCGCGGCGGTGACGGCGGCATCGATGGCGTTGCCGCCGTTCTGAAGGACCGCAAGGCCGGCCGCCGACGCGAGCGGCTGGCTGGTCGCGATGATCCCGTTCCGGGCCATGACCACCGACCGCGTGGCCCGCGGATTCGGCGCCGGCCGGTCGCCCGGCATCTGGGCACTGGAGGCGATGGTGGTCACAGCAACAATTCCGGCCACGGCGAGACAGCGCATGAGCACTCCTGCATGGGTGAAAGTCAAATACTACGCTGGATGCCACGGTGCCACACGAGCCACGGCTTGCCCGCCGGAGCCTTGGCGGAGGCGGGTTCAACACGGTTCAACACCGTTGCAGCCAGAAAGCTTGCCGCGCCGTCGGCGACGCAGGTCAAGCACGGGTACCAGCGGACACAGCGGCGGATCCACGTCAGGCCCGCGGCGCAGTGCGGACAGCCCGCTGCTGCCCGCCACCTCCACCACTCGCGGGCAGTTCGAAAAATGGCATGCAGGCGTCCCGATCGGCGGAGGCAGTGTTTCGCCACTGACGCAGGGAGCAGCTATCGGCCGACCCTGATCAGCACCAGGCGTACGGCTGACCCCAGCCGATCCGCCTCCGCTCGCGGTCAAATCAGGCGAGCTACGGCGAGACCTCGCCGAAGCCTGGCGAAGGCGGGCGCCGCACCGTGAGGCGGGCGCCGTAGTGCCATTTTTCCGGGCGTAGGCCGAGGCGCCGCGGGACTGACGTGGATCCGGCGCGTCCGCGCGGAGTCTTCCGCCTGAAGGCGGAAGCCACAAACCGGGAGTTGCAGAAGTTGCGAGCTCCTTGCGGGCGCCGAAGGTTCGTTTTTCCGCGCGTAGGCCGAGCCGCCGGGCCTGGCATGGCCCTGCCGCTGCAAGCGGCGAGGATGTGTCCGCCGCGACTAGCGAGTGATCGATTCGCCGCGGCCAGCCCGCCCGACCTAAAGGTCGGGCCTACTTCAACGACGCCAGGCGGTTGAAGTCCATCTTCGACGCCACGTCCTGC
>JBBECO010000168.1:11010-19264 GCA_040881785.1 Vicinamibacterales bacterium | reverse complement strand
TCTACTGGCCCGGCCACGGTCGAAATCCGGGCGTGCCCCACGTGCGGAGCCACCGCACCACACGATCGTGCGGCACGGGCGAGCCTTCCGCGGCCCTGGCCGATCGACGATCCAGTTCTGCAACTTCATCGGCGTCGGCTGCCCGGGGTGCGCCGTCAAGAGCCGCAAGTTCGGCGATCAGTTGGGCGACGGTCACCCCGAGCTCGGCGGCTCGGGTTTGGAGCACCTCCGCGGTGTGCTTGTCGACCTCGATACTGACGTTGGCGCTCATGGCAAGAGGATAGCCGACCTGAGACCGCCGGGACGAGCGCGGCGATCTCTGGGTGCTCGATCGCAAGCATGGGATCGTCCGCCGGCAGTCGCCAGAAGTCACGGCGGCGGAGCGGGAGCTGTACACCCTCGAAGACGATTGTGGCGAGCGGGATCGGCGCGTCGAATCAGCGTTAGCTGATCTCGTCGATGGTCCAGGGCAACACGCTATCCGGGTTGGAGATGATGGCCGAGCCAACTTCTACCACAGCATTGCGTACGCCTTTCACCTGGCAGATGGGCGAGAAGTACGTGGTGCGACAGGCTCACAAGACGGTCGGCTACCGCCTGAACTCGTGAACTCACCGCAAACGTCCAAAGTCGATGTCGAATACCTTGCTGAAGAGCCGACGGTGAATCGCCTCAAGGGTTACGGCAGCAGTAGCTTCGCCGATTGGCTGTTCCGAAAAATCCTTCTCGGTGGATTCCTGTTCGCGCTGTTGGTCTTGCCTGGGTTGAAGATATTCCGTGACGGGATCGCCGAGTTCCGGAGTGGACAATACTCAGGCGGCCCGCTGACGATCGAACGAGTCGACCACGAGTGAATATTTCGGGCCAACGATTCGAGCCGGTTATCCTGCTCGCCGCATCGAACGCCGTGCGGCAGGCGTTCTCGCGTCAGTTCGTTTCTTGAGTCGCCGGACCACGGCTGCCGGCAGCTTCACCGGGACGAACAAGTCGGAGGGGTACATGTAGTCCTCTCCGGAGTCGTCGACGACGCGAAGGTAGCCTTCGCGACTAGCTTCACGATCGGGCAGCACCTGGTAAACCTTGCGTGCCTCGAGGTCCTCCATGCCGCCGTCTTCGACGCACAACGCGAACGAACCCGCAGACCGTTGAACTCTCATAATCTCAGTCCAGAAAACGTTTGATCTTGAGTCCCCGCTTGCCCACGCCGTGAGCCTCGTACCAGTGAATCTCGGCACGGCGCAGCGATCCGTTCTCTAATCGAACGGTAGCATCACCCTTGAGTTTTCGCCAACGCTGCCCGCCGTGGCGTTTTCGCAGGTTCTTCAGCCTGTGGATGCCCCGGCCGGTGGCGATCACCTGGATGTTGACAATGTCGCCGACGATCTCAAACATCGCTGCCGCTCTCTGAACTGCTACGTGCCTGAGCCAGCGTAAAGGGCACCGAGGCTGGCGTCAACGAGGATGACGCTTCCTCCCTCGTTCGTGCGGCGGCCGACCCTGATCAGCATCCAGCCTTCGGCAAACCCCAGCCGATCCGCCTCCGCTCGCTCTGAACTTCGGCGAGCTGCGGCGAGACCTCGCCGAAGCCCCGCGGGAGGCCAGGCGGGGCGAAGGCGGGGGCGCCGCGGAGCTGATATGGCCCCGCCGCAGAAGCGCATCGATGCGCCGTGATTGGTGGGATGGCAGCCCTAAAAGGGCTGCGCTACACGTCACGCAGGCGCTCGGCGGCCTGCTCGAGCGTGGCGTCCTTCTTCGCAAAGCAGAAGCGCAGGACCTTCGGCGCGGCCGAGCGGTAGAGGAACGAGGAGGTCGGGATGGACGCGACGCCGAACTCCTTTGTCAGGCGGATCGCGAAGTCCGCGTCGGCTTCGTCGGTGATCGCCGAGTAATCCATCAACTGGAAGTAGCTTCCGCCGCAGGGCAGTGCGCGGAAGCGAGAGCCTTCCATCAGGCGCTGGAAGAGATCCCGCTTGGCCTGGTAGAACGGACCCAGGTCGCGCAAGCGCTCGGGCGCCGCCATCATGTCGGCGAGCGCGTACTGCATCGGCGTGCTCGTCGAGAACGTCACGAACTGGTGGACCTTCCGAAATTCCGCCGACAGCGCCGCCGGCGCGACGGCGTACCCCGCCTTCCAGCCGGTCACGTGATACGTCTTGCCGAACGACCCGATGATGAAGCTGCGCTCGGCCAGCTCCGGATGGCGCGCCATGCTCTCGTGCTGCGCGCCGTCGAAGATCAGATGCTCGTAGACCTCGTCGCTGACGATGAGGATGTCGGTGCCGGCGACGAGCGCCTTCACGTGGTCGATGTCGGCGCGCGTGAGGATCGCGCCGGTGGGGTTGTGCGGCGTGTTGATGATCAGCAGGCGCGTGCGCGAGGTCACGGCGGCACGCAGCGCGTCCCAGTCGATGCGGTAGTCCGGCAGGGTCAGCGACACGATCACGGGCGTGGCGCCGCTCAGTTCGATGGCCGGGACGTAGCAGTCGTAGCACGGCTCGAGGACGATCGCTTCGTCGCCGCGGCCGCAGACGGCCGTCACCGCATCGAAGATCGCCTCCGTGCCCCCAGACGTCACGGTGACTTCGGTGTCGGCGTCATAACGCCTGCCGTGGAACAGTTCGTACTTCGCGGTAATCGCCTGTCGCAGCGCCGGAACGCCCTGCATCGGCGCGTACTGGTTCCGTCCCTCGCGCATGTGTCGGGCGACGGCGTCGATGAGCGCCGGATCGCAGTCGAAGTCGGGGAACCCCTGCGACAGGTTGATCGCGCCCACATCGGTCGCCAGCTTCGACATCACGGTGAAGATCGTCGTGCCGACGTTCGGGAGTTTGGACGCGAGTCTGAAGGTCTGGTTCATACGGCTTCGAAGCATCCGCTCGCGGTGTTCTTGCGCACGCCGTCCCAGGCAAAGTGCTGGCCGTTCATGGCGACGTAGACGCCCGGCGGCAGCACCTGCGCGAACGAAAGCGCGCTCCCGAGATTGAAGAGACCGTCAGAGCTGCCGAAGGCGTACGGCACCATCGCGCCGGTCAGTACGATGGTCTTCCCCTCGATGTGCGCCTCGGCCAGCGCGCGCGCGGTCTCCACCATGGTGTCGGTGCCGTGGGTGATCACGATCGACCGTTCCTCGCAGTCGCGGGCGCGCGCGACGATCCTGGCCCGGCCGGCATCGTCCAGCTCCAGGCTGTCGATCATCATCACCGTCTCGGCGGCGACGTCGAGCAGGCATCGGCCGCGCCGGAGCATCTCGGGGAGATGAGTCTCCCTGAAAAAGAGCCGGCCGGAGAGCTCGTCGTACTCCTTGTCGAACGTGCCGCCGGTCACCAGGATTCGTATTCGCATTGCGATTCTGTCGCCCGAATCAATTGTAGTGCGCCGCACGGGGGCGCCGGTCCGGTGCGGCTAAGGGATGCAGGGTCAGGAGGTTACGCAGGAACGGCACGGCGCGGCACCCCGCTTGCCTGTTCAGCTCCCACACCTAAGGAGGCTTCATGTTCGTGATTGCCAGCGCCCTTGTCGGTATCGTCGGGATCTTCTACGTGCGCCGCCGCTTCGGCCGGAAGAAGCAGCAGCTCAGCGGCCGCGCCGCGTAACACGGAACAGATCGTCGGCCGCGGAGAGGATGATTCTCCGCAGCCGATCGGGGTAGTCCTTCGGCAGCGCGCCGAGAAACGCCGTGACCTCGTCGGCCACGGCGGGGCTCGTGTGGCCGGAGAGCGTCGCGTCCATCCAGCGCTTCGGGAAGAAGATGTCTCCCGTCCGCTGGATCTCGCGCAGCATGTCGAGGCTCGTTCCGACATGTTTCTCAGCAGATGCCGCGCGCAGCGGATGATGTAGATAGCCGAGCCCTTCGAGCACCCATGCTTCGCGGCGCCGGCTCACGGGGTCCTTCAACTGCGCGAAGAAGGCGTCGCGGACCGTCGTGTCGGCTGACAGCGCCGGCCGGACGAAGGCCATGCGTGCCGTGCGGTCCGGGTTCAAGGTGCGCGCGATCTGCCCCTCCAGAATCGCCTCCGTGGTCGGTCCGCCGCGGAGCGCCAGCTCCTGCGCCAGCGTGATGAAGTCCGGCTCGGCGAGGATGAGGCCGGAAACGGTCTCCGTCTTCCGCCAGACGCGCTCGAGCCACGCCACCGTCGGCGGCGTCACAGCCGTGTCGCGCAACGCGTTGAACCACGCCGACTTCACGCTCGTCGTCTTTGCGGCGTCGAGCCCCTCGCGCAGCACCTGCTCGAGATGTGATGCGCGCTTCGTCCGGTAGTCCGCCGGAATCCAGCGCCAGTACGCCTGCTGGAGGTAACTCAACATCCGCTGGATCGTCAGCTCGTTGCGTTCGACCGCCACGGCCGCGAGGAGCGCGTCGAACATGGCCTCCGGGCCGATCCGGCCGTCGACCATCTCCTCCCAGAGCATGACGAGCGTGCTGCCGCGCGCCACCTCGTCATCCGGCAGCGCCGCGAGCAGGTGCGCGCGACTGGCGGGGTCGAGGACGAAGTTGCCGTAGCTGACGCCGTCGCTGTTCGGGAGGACATAGAGTCCGACGGGAGACCCCGCGGATGCGATTGGGCCAGTCGTCTGTCCGGTGAGCCGGTGCTTCGAGGTCAGGCTCTCGGTCGAGTAACCGACCTCCACCGACACTGGCTGCGTCCACAGGAGGCCCCGCGCCGGGTACGGATCCTCCTGCGACAGCGTCAAGGACGTCACGTTCGTGCCGTCGGTGTTCAGCTCCGTCCTGATGACCGGACGCCCGGCTTCCTCGACCCACGCGCGGCTCCAGGCGGCGAGGTCGTCGGGCGTCCGCCGGTCGAGCATGGCGATGAGATCCGGCCAGGTCGCGTTCCCGAACGCGTACGCCTTCAGGTACTCGCGCATGCCGTCCCTGAAGGTGTCTGCGCCCAGGAGCATTTCGAGGTGCCGCATGACGATCGGCGCCTTCTGGTAGATGATCGCGCCGTAGAGGCTGCCGGCTTCGTTCAAGTTGTCGAGCGGCTGGCGGATCGCGTTGGTTCCCGCCGTGCGATCCACGTCATAGGCGGCCGGGTAATGCGCATAGAGGAACCGCAGGTCGTGGTTGATCTCCGGAAACGCCGGGTTCACGATCTTCGCCGCCATGAAGTTGGCGAAGACCTCCTTCATCCACACATCGTTGAACCAGCGCATCGTCACCAGGTCGCCGAACCACATGTGGGCGGTCTCGTGGGCGATGAGGCTCGCGCGTCCGAGCTTCTGGTTCTGCGTGGCCGATTCGTCCAGGAACAGGCCGGAGGCGTTGTAGTACACGGATCCCGGGTGCTCCATGCCGCCGAACTGAAAGGACGGCACGAGCAGGAACTCGAACTTTCCGAACGGATAGGGGATGCCGGTGTACGCCTCGAGCCAGGCGAGCGCGCCGGCGTGCAGGTCGAAGATGCCGTCCTTGTTGCGCGCGACCTTGGCCGCGTCGGTTTCCCGGTGGAGCATCCGGAACCGCCGTCCGTTGCGTTCCGCGGTCTCGATCTGGAACTTCCCGGCCGCGAAGGTGAACAGGTACGTCGAAATCGGCCGGGTCTCGCCGAAGCGAACCGTCGCCTGCGCGCCGCGATCGTCGCGGGTCGTCGTGGCCGCGTTGCTGAGCGCCTCCCACCCCGTCGGCACGTCGAGCGACAGCGTGTAGCGGGCCTTGAGGTCGGGCTGATCGAAACAGGGAAACGCCTGGCGCGCGCGGGCCGGCACGAACAGGGCGTAGAGGAACTCGGGATTACGATTCAGCGGGGCGTCAGCGCTGCGGAACTCGAGCGTGATCTCGTTCGCGCCTTTCCTCAGGTCTGACGGCGCGATCACCAGGTGGTCGACGGAGTGCTCCGGCTTCGCCCGGCGTCCGTTGAGCGTGCCGGCGGTCACGGCGTCCTCAGGCGCCGCGAAGTCCAGCACCAGCGGACGCGCCGGATCGGCCAGGTCGAAGCGAAGGGTCACCCGGCCGTGGACGGCCGAGCTCTGCGCGTCGGGAATCGTGAAGTGGAGCTCGTACCGGAGGTTACTGACGCGCGCCGCGCGCTGCTCCGCGAGCGCGAGCGCAACGCCCGGATCGGGACGCTCGACCGGTGATGACTGGCTGGACGCGCCGAACATGATCGCGGTCAGGCCGATGAACGCCATGCGGAACATGGCCGGATCATATCAAGCGACCCGCCGCATCCGCAGATATGCCAACGCGCCGACGACCACGAGGAAGCAGATCGTGATCACCGACCACTCCATGAAGACGCCGTAGCGCCGGCGGCCCATCACATCGAACAGCGACAGGCCGATCGTCAGGATCGCCGCCCAGGACACGATCCGGAACGCCGGCGGCAGCTCGCGATCGTCGTTGACGACCAGGGCGACCGCAGGCGTGGCCACCAGGAAGACGTAATCCCAGCCCTGTGGCGACAGCAGGGGGATCGCCGTGAGCAGGAGCGCCCCTTCGAGCGTTTCCCGCCTCGCCACGTCCGTCCCGCGCAGAATGAGGATCGCGATCGCGCTGACCAGCCCGACGCCGGCGACCGCCGTCGCGGCCGTGGCCGCGGACCCGCCTCCCAGCCATTTCGCGAAGAAGCCCGCCAATGACACGTTGTCGGCGTTGGTGAGATTCGGCGCGGTGGACGCCGTCACCGTCGTCCACCACGCGCGATGCAGCTCGATCGTGCCACCCACCCCGTAGAGCACCGCCGGCAGCAGCAGGACGGCGGCGACCGCCACGGAGGTCGCGATGACCGCGCGGATGCCCGCGCGCCAGGCGAGCCACGGAAGCATCAGGACCGCATACGGCTTGACCACCATCGCGCCCACCAGCAACACGGCCGCGGCCTCGATCCGCCCCTCCCGCAGCCTCAGGACGCCGAGCAGGACGATGACGGCGAAGGCCAGATTGACCTGTCCGAGCACGAGCTCGTGCCCGTAGAACTTGCCCATCACGACGATCATCAGGAGGACGAGCCACCATGTGGCCTTCCGTCTCGCGGGCAGCAGCGCAACGCTCAGGGCGATGAGCATCGCGATCAGCGCGACCGACACCACGAACCACGCCGCCTTGGCGAGAGGTAACGGCACGAGTGCGGCTGGACTGGTCAGGACGGCGAACGCCGGCAGGTACTTGAACTGGTAATGGCCGTCGCTCACCCGGTAGAGCGGCTCCGATGAGAGCGCGCGCGCGGCGGCCGTCCAGTACACCTCGAAGTCGCGCATCTCGCCCGGAAGCCGGCCGAAGCCGAAGGCCGCCACCGCGGCGACCGCCACGAGGCCGGCGGCGAGCAGGACGCCGCTGCGGGACGTGCTCAGGGATTGCGCTCGAGCCCGACGAGCGTCCACGTCGCGTCGGGCGCCCGCCGGAAGTAGACGACCACGGGATGCTGCCATGCGGCGTGGTCGGGATGGAACGCGCGGATGGTGGCCGAGACGAACTGCTCCGACAGGAGTTCGGGCGGCGCCTGGGCAAGGCGCACCGTCACGGACTGCTCGCTGCCGACCGGCGTGCGGGTGCTCGTGGCGTTGTCGAACCGCGACCAGGCGACCGTGTACTTCTCCGGCGCCTTCGCCATGCCGACGTCCTCGGCGATGTTCTGGAACGACATCCGCCCCGCCGCGTCCATCGCCACGTTGACGACGGGGTTCGTCCCGTTCAGCCAGGCCATCAGCACCTTGGCCTTCCGCGAAAGGATCGTCTCCGTCATGTACTCGGTTGCCCGCGGATCCGAGAACCGCGCCGCGGCGACGACCGCGCCGATGGCCTCGTCGGGAATCCGCGCGATGATTCGCGCGGCCCAGAAGCGGTCTTCCGGACGCGCGTTGCGGAACGCGGGGTTCGGGTACTCCGGTTTCCAGTTCTCCGGCCGGTAGTACGTGGACTCGAAGCGCCCGACGGCGGGAATGTCCGGATAGCGCACCTTGACCCACGGCCGGACGTAGAAGCCGAGCGTCAGCATCGTGATGAGCGTCGGACGCGCTTCCCAGATGAACTCGTTGCCGGCGCGCGCGGTCTGCGCCTGCGTGCTGCCGCTGCCGAGTGTCGAGCCGAAATCGAGCAGGTAGTGGCGGACGAACGCGCGTCCGGCGTCCTTGACGAGCACGTCGTGCGTGTTCACGCTGCGCGAGTCGTCATGGTTCAGCCACGCGGCGAAGACCGACAGGCCGCGCAGCTCGCGGCGGTGTTCGTGCGGGTGGATGTCATTGGGGTCGTCAGGACGTGTGCCGTAGTACCGGAATGTCCCCACCGGCGGCCAGGGGATCGCGCGGCTGGCGA
>JBBECO010000168.1:0-10910 GCA_040881785.1 Vicinamibacterales bacterium | reverse complement strand
TTGATGAAGTACGTCTCGCCGGCCGGGTCCTTGATGGTCAGGCCGGGCGTGATCCCCTCTGACTTCGCCTCGATGACCGTCCATGGCTCAGGGCCAGGGCCCGAGCCCGTGTCCGGACCCCGCACGAAGCGTTCGACGGACCAGCGCTCCCTGCCGATCCGGTTCGTGAACCAGCTCGAGTCGGGGACCTCGTCCACCGTATTGATGTTGACGGCCCGCCTGGCGTCCTGGTCACCCGCATCGAGGAACGTGTTTTCGATGAAGTCGTACTGCTGGCTGAGACGGATGCGTTTGATCCCTGAGGCGTCCTCGGTCTCCGGATCCCGCCAGATGGGATCGTCCCGGTAGAATTTCTGCCCGGCGCCGTTCAGCACCGTGACGGCGGCCGCGACCAGGAGGAGGTGCGTGCACCAGGTGCGCATGTCAGAAGGCCTTCGAGAACTTGAGGAAGGTGTGAAGGCCTTCGCTGCCGCCGCCGGCGACATCGAGTCTGAGGAAGACCGCTTTGTAGGTGTTGAAACGCAGGCCGATGCCGTACGCGCCGCGCACGTCGGCGAACTCCAGCTCGCTCACGCGCGGGGCCACCGTACCGAAATCGGAGAAGAGCGCCATGTCCAGCCCCGAGAACGCCTCCCAGCGATACTCGATGTTCAGGGCGAGGACGTTGCGGTCGCGGAACCGGTAATCCGACACGCTGCGCAGCGACGTGCTCCCGCCCAGCGTCGGGCGGAAGTAGAAGGGCACCTCCTGATCATCACCGGCGGTCGTCGTCAGCAGCTGCACGCGCAGGGCGACGACCCGTTTCTTGTCGAAGATGGGCAGGAACTGCTGGGCGTCCACGTCCACCTGGTGGAAGTTGTATCGATCGACGTCGAGACCCGTGTGCCGCCGCCACAGCAGGCCCAGGTAGCTCCCCGCGCGCGCGTTGCCCGGCTGATCTCTGGTGTCGAGCGTGGTGAAGACGTCGGTATAGCGGTAGTCCGGCTGCTCCGACAGCCCGGGAGCGCCTGCCTCGCCGAATCGCTGCTCGACCGACGGGTACCGCTCATCGGTGCCTCGATCGACCTCCACGCCCATCCAGCCCAGGCGCACACCCGCATTGAGCCAGGGGACCGGCGTCACCATCACGCGTCCCTGCACCTCGGGTGCACGGAAGAGAAAATTCGTCCGGTCCGCCCGCGAGGAATGGAAACCGAGACCGTAGAAATCTTCCTGTGGGTTGGACCGGTGGGACGCTTCGAGTCCGAGCTCGAGTCTCTCGTCCATGAGGCGCGGCATCGAGAGGTCCGCTCGCACCAGGCGGTACGTGCGGAACGACTGGCCGGCTTCGAGGACCACGCGCGCGCGGCGATCGAACAGATCGTGGCGCCACCCCCCGCCGAAGGCCACCCCGGATCCGACGGGTTTCCCGGTGTAGCCGTACTGGATGTAGAACCCGTTGTACGGGGCGATCATCTGCAGCGGGTTGTTCTGCTCGATGTAGAGAAGGGTTTTTTCGACTGTGTTCTGCTCGTAGGGCTGGAGCTGCGCGGCCTTCTCGGCCCGCTGACGTGCGAGGATCTCGGCCCGCGTGTCCACCTGCGCCCGGGCAGAAGAAGCCGCCAGCGTGAGGAGGACGACGAGCACGGGCGGCAGGCTGCCTCGCGGCATTCGCTCTGACAATAACGCAAGTCCGGGGCCGGGTGAAAATACGCCTCGGATGGGAAATGGGAAATGGGAAATGGGAAAGAGCGGAAAATGACGGACCCGGATGGAAAATGGGAGACTACGCCATGCCCCGGGCTGCCACCACTCCTGATACCGCCGCCGCTGCCGGATTCGCGGCCTTCGTCCTCGAGCGCTACCCCTTTGCCGTCGCCGATGCGCGCGCGGCCTACGCGGCCGCCTCGGCCGCGGGCGCGTCGATCGAACAGACGCAGGCACGGCTCGGAGCCGAGCTGCGGTCGCGCCTGAAGATCGAGGATCTTGCCGGGCTCGGCGAGACACTCCCGGGCGTGCCGGCGGCCCGCCGATTTGACCAGGCCGTGGATGAGATCGTCGAGGCGTGTGATGGGTTTCTCCGGCGCGCGGCGCTGCGGGCCTCGCTCACGCCGGACGAGCGGCGCGAGATCCTCCGCGGCATGATGCTGACCCGGGCCACTGATAACCGGCTCAAACTGTTTTTCACCGGCGGGGACGTCCGGTACGGCGACGGCGCCTTCCAGGGGAAGGGCTTTCGCTCGCTCGGGCAGGAAGCGATTTACGCCGCCGGGATCCGGCTGCGGCGCGGCGAGGCGTTCCGGGGGGAGGCGGGTGCCTGGACGGGCGATGTCGTCGCCCCGCTGATCCGCGATCTCGGCGTGGCGCTCGCCATGAAGCCAGACGCCGCCACCGTGCGCATGGTGCTGTCGGCGCAGATGGCCAAGGCCGGCCCGCCGATGGACGGCAAGGACCTCCACATCGGTGACATGGCGAGCGGCATCCTTCCGGCGACGGCGCCGCTCGGGATCAGCTCGCTGACCGCCGCCGGGATGTCGCTGGCCTTTGCGCGCGAAGGCACCGGCCGCGTGGCGCTGGCCTTCATCGGCGAAGGGGGCTCCTCGCTCGGCGAGTGGCACGAGGCCATCAACCTGTGCGCGGCCAGGCGGCTGCCCGCCGTCTTCTGCGTCCAGAACAACCAGACGGCGCTCTCGACGCCCGTGCACGAGCAGTCCGCCGTCCGGGTCTTCGCCGACAAGGCACTGGGCTACGGCATCCCCGGCGTGACGATCGACGGCACGGATGCCGGCGAGGTCGCGGCGACGTTCGCCTGGGCGGTCGAGCGTGCGCGCGACGGCCGGGGACCGACGCTCATCGAGCTCGTCTGCATGCGGATGTGCGGGCACGCGCATCACGACGACATGCTGTACCTCGGGAAGGACCCGCAGGTGTCGTGGGGATACGCCCCGCTGACCGACCAGGGCTACGCCAATCGGGATCTCTACACGTTCTGGTCCGCGTGCGACCCGCTCGCTCGCTGCGCCGCGCAGCTCGAGTCCGAAGGGCTGATCGCTGCCGGCGATGCCGAACGGATGAAACGGGAGGTCGAGGCGCTCGTCGAAGAGCAGGCGCGCGCCGTGATCGACGCGCCGTGGCCCGACGGAGCGGAGGCCGGCACGGGCGTCTTCGCCGGCGAGCCGCCACGCGTCCGGGTCGAAGTGCTCGATCCAGACGTGCGCGCCGCCATCGATTACGATCCCGGCCTCCCTGACGTCGACGCTGGCCCGGCGTTCGACCGCAAGGGCCGGACGTTTCTCGAGGCGGTCATGCTCGGTGTCGCGGACGCCCTGCGCGCTGACCCCCGCGCCTTCGTCTACGGCGAGGACGTCGGCGGCACGTACGGCAACGCGTTCCTGCTGCTGCGCCCCCTGCTCGAGGAGTTCGGCGACCGCATTCTCAATTCACCGCTGGCCGAAAGCGCCGTGCTCGGCGTCTGCGTCGGCGCCGCGCTGGCCGGGCAGCGGCCGATCGGCGAGATGCAGTTCAACGACTTCGTCGCGACGGGATTCAACCAGCTCGTGAACAACGCCGCCAAGATCCGCTACCGGTGGGGTGGATCGGTGCCGATGGTCGTGCGGATGCCGTGGGGCGGTCTGCGCCACGCGGGGCCGTATCACAGCCAGAACACCGAGCCGTGGTTCTACCGGACGCCCGGCTTGAAGATCGTCGTGCCGTCCACGCCCGCCGACGCGCGGGCGTTGATGGCGAGCGCTGTGGCGGACCCGGACCCGGTGCTCTATTACGAGCACATTGCGCTCTATCGCGATCCGCGCATCAAGCAGGCGCTCGGCGACGAGGCGCCGGCGCCGCTGCCGATCGGCCGCGCCGCGCTGCGCCGCGCGGGCGACGATCTCGCGCTGATCTCGTACGGCGCCTACGTCCACGTCGCGCTGCGCGTCGCCGACCGGCTCGCCGCCGATGGCATCGAGGCCAGCGTGCTCGACCTGCGCACGCTGGCGCCGCTCGACCGCGCCGCCATCCTCCGCGTGGCCCGCCACTGCAGCCGCGTCCTGATCGTCCACGAGGACTCGCGCACCGGCGGTATCGGCGAGTCGCTCGCCGCCATCATCCAGGAAGAGGCGTTCGATTCGCTCGATGCGCCGATCCGGGTCATCGGCGCGCTCGATACCCCCGTCCCGTACTCGCCACCGCTCGAGCACGTGTTCCTCCCCGGCGAGGCGGAGATCGAACGTGCCGCGCGCAACCTCGTTCGTTATTGATACATTAACTGGATGATCCGAGAAGTCGACGGCCTCACATCCCCCACTCTCAAGCATTTGCGCGAGCGGTGGTGGGACGACGCCTTCACCGAGTTCGTGAAAGACACACTGCAGCCCCGGCCGGGACGGAAGATCCTGCACGTCGGCTGCGGCACGGGCACCGCGGAGGTCAAGCTGTCGCGGCTGCGCCTGACCCAGGTGGACCTGGTCGCCGTCGATCTGCTGGTGGACCGGGTGCACACAGCCCAGGCCGCCGCCCGCGCCCACAACATCACGGCGTACTTTGCCGCGGCCGATGCCTGCGCGCTGCCCTTCTCCACAGGCGCCTTCGATTCGACCTTCTGCGTGGCGGTCCTGCAGCACATCCGCGATGTGAAGAAGGCGGTGGGCGAGATGGCGCGCGTGACGCGGGCAGGTGGACGGATCGTCGCCGTCGAGCCCGACAATTCCGCACGCTACTTCTACAGTTCCGTCGAGGAGGGGATGCGCGCCCACGACGCGGCGCGGCGGTTCTTCGCGGCCCTGACGGCGGCCCGCGGAGACGCGACCGAACCGGCGGTCGGACCGAAGCTTCCCCAGATGTTCGCCCAGACCGGCGTCGAGCCGCTCAGCGTGCACCTCTTCCCGGTCTCGGGCTCGCAGCTTGGCGCGATCTCGGAAGAGATCTGGGACAACCGGCGCACCAATGTCTCCCAGCAGATCGCGAAGGCGCCCGACGAAGCGATCCGCCGGCTCGGGCAGGACTATCTCAAGGTGCTCGACCGCTACAGCGTCGCGGCGCGGGCCGCCGGTTCCGCGTTCGTCGAGATCCAGAACGCCCTGCTGTTCGCGACGGTCGGCCAGCGCGGAGACTAGCGCGCCATTGAAAAAAGCGGCGCGCATCGGCCATGGGAAATGGAAAATGGGATGAAGGCTGGAAGGGGTGGGACGCCTATGCCCCTTTCTACGACTGGGAGAACGCGCAGACCGTCGCCCGGCGCGACGTCGCCTTCTGGGAGCGGCTGGCACGCGCCCAGGACGGCAAGGTCCTCGAGCTCGGGTGCGGCACCGGCCGCCTGACGATTCCGCTCGCCCGGACCGGCGCGCGGGTGATCGGCATCGACCGCTCGGCTGAGATGCTCGCCCGTGGACGGCAGCGTCTGCGGCGCACCCGCCTGACGGCGGCCGTCTCGCTGGTCCGCGGCGACATCCGGTTTCTGCCGTTTCGCAGGCGTTCCGGGTTCAGCCTCGTCATGGCCCCCTACGGCATGCTGCAGTCGCTGACACGCGAGAAGGACCTGCAGGCCACGATCGCCTCGGTGCACCGCGTGCTGCCTCGCGGCGGGCTCTTCGTCATCGATCTCGTGCCGGACCTCCCGCGCTGGGCGGAATACGAAGGGCGCACGAGCCTGGCCGGCGCCAGAGGCCGCACTCGATTGACGCTCATCGAGTCGGTCCGGCAGGATGTCGCGCGGCGGCTGACGATCTTCGATCAGGAGTACGTCGAGCGGACGGGACGGGAGCGGCGCGTGCACCGGTTCTCACTGACCTTTCGCACGCTGTCGGTGCCCCAGATCTCGCGGCGCCTCGAGGCGGCCGGATTCACGGTGCGGGCGGTGCTGGGGGACTACCGCGGCGGGCCGTGGGACCGCCGCTCGGACGTCTGGGTCATCATCGCCGCGAAGGCCTGAGCGCCCCTCGGGCGGGCCGTTCACCTGTGGTAACATCAACGGTCATTTTCTTTCGATATTCCGGGGGTTTTCTGCATGTCCGGCCATTCCAAGTGGCACACGATCAAGCACAAGAAGGGCGCCGCTGACGCCAAGCGCGGGAAGATCTTCACGCGCATCATCAAGGAACTGAGCGTGGCCGCCCGCGGCGGCGGCGGCGACCCCGATTCGAACCCGCGCCTGCGCACGGTCATCGCGGACGCCAAGGCGGTCAACATGCCCGCCGACAACATCAAGCGGGCCATCCAGCGCGGCACGGGCGAGCTGCCCGGCGTCAATTACGAGGAGATCACCTACGAGGCCTACGGCCCCGGCGGCGCCGCGGTCATCATCGAGACGATGACCGACAACAAGAACCGGACGGTCGGCGAGCTGCGCCACCTGCTCGGCAAGTACGGCGGCAACCTCGCCGCCGAAAACAGCGTCGCCTGGATGTTCGACCGCAAAGGCTACGTCGTCGTCGAGAAGACGAAGGCCGACGAGGATACGCTCATGGCGGCGGCGCTCGAGGCCGGCGCCGATGACCTGCGCGACGATGGCGACAACTGGGAAGTGCTGTCGGCCCCCGACGCGTTCCAGAAGGTGCTGGAGGCGGTCAAGGCGCTGGGCATCGAGCCGGGCGCCGCGGAGCTGGCGTTCCTGCCGCAGAACTACGTGAAGCTCGAAGGGAAGCCCGCGCAGCAGATGGTCAAGCTGATGGAGGCGGTCGAAGAGCACGACGACACCAAGAAGGTGTGGTCGAACGCCGACATCGAAGAGAAGGAGATCGAGGCCTCGTTGGCGTGAAGATCTTCGGGATCGATCCCGGCTCCGAACGGACGGGTTACGGCTGCGTGGAACGCTCCGGCAGCCGTCATCACCTCGTGCTCTGCGGCTCGCTGGCCGCGCCCGCCTCAGCTACGTTCCCCGAACGGTTGCACCACATTCACGCCGGACTCGTGGCGCTGCTGGCGGAATGCCGGCCCGACTGCGTGGCCGTCGAGAGCATCTTCCACGCGAAGAACGTCCGCAGCGCGCTGAAGCTCGGGCATGCGCGTGGCGTGGCGCTGCTGGCCGCCTCGGAAGCGGGGCTCCCGGTCCACGAGTACGCGCCTGCCGAGATCAAGCGCGCGGTCGTCGGCTACGGCCGCGCCGAGAAGGGCCAGGTCGGCCAGATGGTGAAGCTGCTGCTCGGGCTCGAGCGCGCGCCCGCTCCCCACGACGTCGCCGATGCCCTGGCTGTTGCGATCTGTCACCTGCACAATTCGACCGGCGCCGTCGCCGAGACGGTGGCGCGCCACCGCGCCCCGCGCGGCGCCGCGCGCAGCTGGCGCGAGTACCGCCCCTCGTGATCGCACGCCTCGCCGGCACGCTTGCCGAAAAAACTCCGGGCCGCATCGTGGTGGACGTCCAGGGCGTGGGGTACGACGTGCAGGTCCCGCTCTCGACGTTCTATGTCATCGGCGAGCTGGGCGCCGCGGTCAACCTGCGCGTCCATACGCACGTGCGCGAAGAGGTGATCGCGCTCTACGGGTTCGCCACGCCGCTCGAGCAGGCGCTCTTCGAGCGGCTCATTGCGATCAGCGGGATCGGTCCGAAGCTCGCGCTGGCCGTGCTGTCGGGGATCGAGCCGCCCGATCTGCTGCGAGCCGTCAGGGCGCAGGACGTCGCGCGCCTCACCGCCATCCCCGGCGTCGGCAAGAAGACCGCGGAACGTATCGGTCTGGAGCTGAAGGACCGCCTGCCGGCCTCGCTGCAGGCGGCGGCCGACAGCCTCAAGCCGCCGGCGCCGGAAGATCAGTTGCGGGAGGATCTGCTGTCGGCGCTGGTGAATCTCGGCTATCAGCGGAACCCGGCGGAGAAGGCGATCGACGGCGTGCTGAAGGGGTCGCCGCAACCGCCGTTCGATGAGGCGCTGCGGGCGGTGCTCAGGGCGTTGATGCGATGACAGGCGACGACAAGCTGCTGCGGGCGGCGCCGACGGCCGAAGAGGTCCAGTACGAAGCGGGCCTCCGTCCGCGGACGCTCGACGAATACATCGGACAGGAGCGGATCCGCGAGAATCTGCACGTCTCGATCACGGCGGCGCGGCAGCGCGGCGAGGCGCTCGACCACGTGCTCCTCTACGGCCCGCCCGGGCTCGGCAAGACGACGCTGGCGACCGTGATTGCCAACGAGCTGGGTGTGCCGATCCGCCCGACCGCGGGCCCGGTGATCGAGAAGGCGGGGGACCTGGCCGCCATGCTGACCAACCTCCAGGCGCGGGACGTCCTGTTCATCGACGAGATCCACCGCATGGCGCCGACGATCGAAGAGATCCTCTATCCCGCGATGGAGGACTATGAGCTCGACATCATGATCGGGCAGGGGCCGGGCGCGCGATCGGTGAAGGTGCCGGTGCAGCGCTTCACCCTGGTCGGCGCGACGACCCGGACGGGGCTCCTCACCTCGCCGCTGCGCGCCCGGTTCGGCATCGTGCACCGCCTCGACTTCTACACCGCATCCGACATCGAGGAGATCGTCCGGCGGTCGGCGAGGATCCTTGGCGTCGAGATCGAGCACGAGGCGTCGGTGGAAATCGCGAAGCGTTCGAGAGGCACACCGCGCGTCGCCAACCGCCTGCTGCGGCGCGTGCGCGATTACGCGCAAGTCAGGGCCGATGGCCGGATCTCGCTGCCGGTCGCGCAGCGGGCGCTGACATTGCTCGAGGTGGACGAGCACGGGTTCGACGAAGTGGACCGCCGGCTGCTGCGGACCATCATCGACAAGTTCGGCGGCGGGCCGGTTGGCGTCGCCAGCCTGGCGGCCGCCATGAGCGAAGAGCGGGACGCGCTCGAGGACATCTACGAGCCGTTCCTCATTCAGATCGGATTTCTCGACCGGACGCCGCGGGGCCGCGTGGCCACGCCGCGCGCGTATGAGTACTTCGGGCTGCCGGCCCCCGGAAAGGATCGGTTGTGGTGAATGTCCGCCGGGTGAAAATCGCCGGCCTGTCAACGTACGTTCCGCCGAAGCTGCTGACCAACGACGATCTCGAGAAGCTCGTCGATACGAGCAACGAGTGGATCCTCCAGCGAACAGGGATCAAACAGCGTCACATCGTCGAGCCCGGAGTCGCGACGTCGGATCTCGCGAAAGAGGCCGCCATCGGCGCGATGCGGCAGGCCGGGGTCACGCCGGACCAGATCGGGTTCATCGTGGTCGGCACGACGACGCCCGACACGATGTTTCCGAGCACGGCGTGCCTGCTGCAGCACAAGATCGGCGCGACCAACGCCTGGGGCTTCGACCTTGGAGCCGCCTGTTCGGGCTTCACTTATGCGCTGACCACCGGCCGGCAGATGGTGGCGGCCGGCGCGCACGACCACGCGCTCGTCGTCGGCGCCGACGTGATGTCGAGCATCGTCGACTACAAGGACCGCACGACGTGCGTGCTCTTCGGTGACGGGGCCGGCGCCGTGGTGCTGTCGCCGGCCGCCGACGACGAGCCGGCCATCATCGATTTCGCGCACGAGATCGACGGGAGCGGCGGACCCGCGCTCTGCATGCCGGCCGGCGGGAGCCGCCTGCCGGCGTCGCACGAGACCGTCGAGCAGCGGCTGCATTACGTGAAGCAGGACGGTCAGACCGTCTTCAAGTTCGCCGTGCGGAAGACGGAGGAGATCGCGCGCCGTATCCTCTCGAAGAACGGGATCGACCCGTCCGAGCTCGACCTCTTCGTCTCGCACCAGGCCAACCGGCGGATCATCACGGCCGCCGCCGAGCGGCTCGGGCTGCCGGAGTCGAAGGTGATCATCAACCTCGAGATGTACGGCAACACGACCGCCGGCACGATTCCGCTGGCACTCGCCGACGCGCAGCGGCAGGGCCGGCTGAAAAAGGGGGACCTCGTGCTGCTCGCGTCGGTGGGGGCGGGCTTTACGGTGGGAGCGGTGCTGCTGCGGTGGGGGCTCTAGCAGGATGCTGAAAAACGCATCCTGCAATGGCAAATGGACTTCTTCCATTTACCAGCTGCCCTTTCCCATCCAGTCCAGCCTTTTTCAGCTGTCTGCTAGTGTCACGGATTCACGGCGCCCGGCATCAGGCCTGCGGCCAGCACAACGACTCGACGACGCGACGGCTCGACGAATTCATATGAAAAGAAATGCGTCGTGGCGTCGTGCCGTCGTGAGCGTCGTGGTTGAAGGCCGTCGGCCCGGGTAGTCGTCGAGTGGCTGTCTTTCTTCTCTCTCCCGCTAACTGCGGCGGCAACCGCGCGCGGATCGTCATGTCCGAGCGCGCGACGTTCGACCTGGCGGCCCGCCTTCGCAGCGGGGAGGGGGCACCGCTCGGCGAGGTCTTCGCGTTCCTGAGCGGCCTCTACTTCCGCGGCAAGCTGGCGTACGGTCGCGCCTTTGCGCGCGCCCCCGAGGGTGCGTCAAGCGAGGGGGCCGGCGTCTTCGTCATCACACCGAACGCCGGCTTGCGTACCCCGGACACGCGTGTGACGCTCGACGCGATCCGTGGCTTTGCCGGCGTCGATGTGTCGGCCGACAATCCGCACTACCGGCGTCCGCTCGAGCGCAGTGCCCGGGCGCTGGCGGCGGAAATCGGCGACGGTCCCGTCGTCCTGCTCGGGAGTATCGCGTCACCGAAATACGTGGACGTGCTGCTCGACATCTTCGGCGGGCGTCTGCTGTTTCCGGAGACCTTCGTGGGCCGCGGCGACATGAGCCGCGGCGGCCTGCTGCTGCGGTGCGTCGCCGCGCGCGAGGAACTGACCTACATCCCGGTTGCAGGTGCGGTACGCAAAGGCCGCCGGCCACCGAAGCTCGATCCAGCCATGCGCCCGAAGCCGTAAGCCTGCCTCGCCGGCTTGTCCACCGAAGCCTTGGCGGAGGTGGAAGCCTTGGCGAAGGCGGGCCACGGTGCAACACGGGCCACGGTTCAACACGGTTCAACACGGGCAAACACCAGCCACGGGTTCAACACGGTTCAACACGGG
>JBBECO010000167.1:0-19449 GCA_040881785.1 Vicinamibacterales bacterium | reverse complement strand
CTAGCTCGCGGGCTGTGCACGTCCTTGCGGGAGAGGACCGGTTCGGCGAGCACAAGGGACTCGGGATCAGCACGATCGACTTCAAGGTATCTACGCAGGATAGTGGCGGCGCCCTGCTCGTGATCGAGAACACGAACCGGGCAAAGGGTGGTCCCGCGCGTCACCTCCACATGGAGCAGGATGAACTGTTCTATGTGCTGGAAGGGAAGTACCTCATCGAGGTTGGCCGAGAGAAATTCAATCTGAAGCCTGGCGATTCGCTCCTCGCACCACGCAAGGTTCCACACGTGTGGGCGTACGTCGGCGACAACGTCGGCCGGGTGCTGATCACATTTACACCAGCCGGCAGAATGGAAGAATTCTTCGTTGAGGTTTCGAAAGCGGGCGCCATGCCGCCGCAAGACCCTGTCCTCTGGCGCGCCCACGGGATGGAGCTGCTCGGACCGCCGTTGCCCGTGTGAGAGCTCCGTTCAAAGGAAGGCGGAGCCTAACACGGTTTGCAGCCGACGGCGGCGGATGCGATCCTGAGCCGCCGCGGCTGAAGCGGAACGTTATGCCGATCGCAGCCCGATCTGGGAATTGTCAGGACATGCGCCATTGGCGTATAATGTGCCGTGATCATCGTTGAGACGCCGGTCTTCACGAAGCGTGTTTTGCAGGCGCTGAACGATGAACAGTATCGTGCGCTTCAGGCGGCCCTGCTGGCATCGCCCGATGCCGGACCGGTGATTCCCGGCGGGGGCGGACTCAGGAAGTTGCGCTGGGCCGGGAGCGGTCGCGGGAAACGGGGCGGCACTCGCGTGATCTATCGGTGGTTTCCCGAGCATGAGAGGCTCCTGATGTTGTTCGTGTTTCTCAAGCAAGAGCGGGGCGATCTGAGTGCGTCACAGTTGAAGCAGCTTCGGCTTATTGCAGAGGGTGAATTGAGATGAAAGCGGACGTTTTCGAGGAACTCTTGGAGAGCGTACGGCAGGGCGGCGAAATACTCCGCGGGGCACGAGCCCCCAGCCGGGTATTCGGAGCCAATGAGCCGAATGCGCAAAAGATTCGCCGGTCCTATGGCCTGTCTCAGGACAAGTTCGCCAAGCTCATGGGAATCAGCGTTGCCACGCTCCGCAATTGGGAACAGGGGCGCCGAAACCCGGAAGGTCCAGCGAAGGTGCTGCTTCGCGTTGCTGCGAAACATCCGGAGGCAGTTCTCGACGTTGTGAGCGGGCGCACGTCGAGAAAGACGGCATAACATCGCGCTGCACCCGACGCCGCCGCGTCGCTCGCGCGCCGCTTACCGGTGCGGGTGAGCGCGAGCGTTAGGCTGACAGGACGGGACACGCGGCTGCTTCACTTCGATCTCCATGCAATGACGAGACGCACTTCTGCATCGATCTTGGTGGCCGTCACCCTCGTGCTCGCCGGTGCCGTGGTGTACCTCCAGAGCGTTTGTGGCCGTTCTCGACTGGGACTCAGGACGCCGCATTTCTATCCACGCCGTTCGGGATGTCACCTGAAGAGGTGCGTCGCGCCCTGGGTGTTCCCATTCACCGGCCCACCCGGACAAGGAGTTTACACGTGGGGAATGCTCGGCTGCTGACGCAGCCAGGCAAAAATCCGGTTCCAACTGACCCCAGTCTGGCCCGGGTCTGACCCAGGTCTGACCCGGGTCTGACCCCTCGGCTACGCGGTCAGCTGGCTGAACACCGCGTCCGCAATCTGGCCGGCTTCGGCGATACAGGCGTTCACGGACGGACTCCGGTACGAATTTCCCGCCAGGTGCAGGCCCGGGTGCCGCGCGAGACAGGCATCGATCCGCGCCAGCCGCACCGAATGTCCGGTGACGTACTGCGGAATGCCGCGGGAGTGCCGGACGATGTGGACGAACTCCGGCTCGGCGGTCAGTCCCATGGTCATCGCGAGATCGCCTCGCACGGTCGCGAGCAGCTCGTCGTCGTTCAGCCCGAGGATGGCCGGATCGCAGGCGCCGCCGATCATGACCCGCAGCAGCACCTTGCCTTCCGGCGCGCGGTTCGGATAGATGCTCGTCTCCCACAGCGTGCCGAGAATCCTGACGCCCTCTTTCCGCGGCACCAGGAAACCGAACCCCCCAAGCCGCGCGGCGTCGAAGGCGCGCGCGTCGTACCCGAGGGCGACGACGGCGAGCGGCGCGCTCTGGATCCCGCTGAGCAACCCCGAGAGCTCGGGATCGAATTCGGCGACCAGGCGGGCCGACTCCGACGATGGCCCGGCGAGGACGACGGCATCCGCGGTCAGCGATCGGCCGGGTGTGGCGACCGTGAACGGACCGTTCATCGACCTGTCGTTCTGACAACCCTTCCGCAACCCGAGGACCGGTGCGTTGGTGCGGCCGGCGTCACCGAGGTTCTTCCAGAGCGCATCGATCAGATCCGTCATGCCCCCCTCGAACGACGTCAGACGACCAGCGGGCGCCCCGACCGCATCCCCTTTGCGCCGCTTGCTCCGCGTCGCGAGCAACGCGCGGAACAGACTGCCGTGTTTCTCTTCCAGCCGCCGCATCGCCGGAAAGCAGGCGCGCAGCGACAGGGCCCCGGCATCTCCGGCGAAGATGCCCGAGACCATGGAACCCACGAGCACCGTGGCCGCCTCTGTGCCGATGTGCCGCTCCGCGAATCGGTGAATCGATTCGTCTTCCTCCCGATTCCGCCGGGCGAAGGGCTCCAGGACGAGGCGCGCCTTCCCCCTGGTCGACAACAGCGGGGTTCGGGCGAGGCCGAGCGGGGAGGTAGGGACTTCGTGCAGCCGTCCCTGGCGGAAAATGAAGCGCCGCCGCGCGGTGTCGTTGCTCGGCATCAGCCGCGCGTCGAGGCCGAGCTCGCCAACGAGCGCGAGCGTGGCCGGGGCGTTGTCGAGAAAACCGTCAGGCCCGGACTCGCACAGGTAGCCGTCGATCCGCTGGCTTCGGATGTTGCCGCCGGGACGTTTGGCGCGCTCGAGCACGACCACGTCGAGACGCGGATCCCGCGCGCGGATCGCGCGCGCGGCCGTCAGACCGGCGATGCCCCCACCAGCGATCACGATCCGCTTCATGCGCGTCCTGCGGCGGTCAGCGCCGGCATGAGGTCGTCCTGCCGTGCGTTCACGACCGGCTGCACGTCAGCCAGCCGGTCGTGGATCAGGCCGGCGAGCGCGTCGATGAAGAGCGGATTGGTGTTGAGTGCGTCAGGACGGTAGTACCCGGTGATACCGGCCGCGCGCGCGGCATCCGCAAAGAGCATGTCGACTTCGTACAGCGTTTCGATGTGATCCGAGACGAACGACAGCGGCACGACCATTACGTCCCGCACGCCTTCCCTGGCCAGCTCCAGGAGTGTCTCCTCGGTCCCCGGTCCAATCCAGCGCACAGGGCCGGTGCGCGACTGGTACGCGAGCAGCTGCCGGTTCGGAAGCCCCAGCCGCTCGAGGACGCCGAAGCGGGTCGCCTCGATGTGCGTCACGTACGGATCGCCGCCGTCGATGAACTTCTGCGGCAGGCCGTGCGCGCTGAAGAGGATCACCGTCCGGTGCCGCCGGTCCTCGGGGATGCGCGCCCAGGCCTGGCGCACGGTGTCGGCCAGGGCATCGAGGTAGAGCGGATGGTCCGCGTAGTGGTCGATATGCGTCACGTCGAACCCCGCGTCGCGCCAGGCCGGACTCGCGAGCGTACGTTCGAACTCACCGCGCGACGAGCCGGTCGTGGCTTTCGAGAAGTGCGGGAACAGCGGCAGCGTGACGATGCGGCGAATACCCGAGGCCGCGACGGCCTCGAGCGCGTCGTGTGCGGACGGGCGGGAGTACCGCATCGCGATGAACACGCGATACGGACCGCCAGGGTTGATCCCGTTCAGCCGGTCCTGCAGGGCGCGGGCCTGTGCTCTCGTGATGCGAAGCTGCGGGGAGCCGCCGCCGATGCTGGCGTAGTTGCGGCGGACAGACGGCCCGCGCATCTTGGCGATCAACCGCGCGAAGATCGGCTGCAGCGTCGCACCGACCGGCAGTTCGATGATCTCCCGGTCCGAAAACAGGTTGACGAGAAACGGCTCCACCGCGGCGAGGTCGTCGGGGCCACCGAGATTGAAGAGAATGACAGCGGTCTGTTCGTGTGTGGTCATGAGGATCGCTCAGATGGTCCGGGAGAACGCCGACGGTTGCTGGACGTCCGCCAGGTAGGCGTCAAACGTCATGCAGATGTTGCGGACGAAGATGCGTCCGCGCGTGGTGACGTCGAGGGCGTCCGCGGAGACCTCCAGCAGACCGTCGTCCACCGGGCCGCCGGGCGCCTGGAGCTCATCGAGCTCGCGCGCGAAGTAGCTGTCGAAGTCGATGTCGAACATGTCGCCCGCCTGCCCGCGTTCGAGCCGGAAGTTGCACATCAGTTCCATGATCACGTGCCGGCGCACGAGGTCGTCCGGCCGGAGGGCATAGCCGCGCTCGATCGGAAAGCGTCCGGCATCGAGCGACGCGTAGTACCGGGAGAGCTTCTTGGTGTTCTGGGTGTAGGCGCCGCTGACGTCGCCGATTGCCGACACGCCCGTCGCCAGCATGTCCGGCGCCGGGTGCGTCGTGTAGCCCATGAAGTTCCGATACAGGCGGCGTTCACGCGCCGCCACCGCCAGCTCGTCGTCCGGCCTGGCGAAGTGGTCCATGCCGATCGCCGCATAGCCGGCGTCGCCGAAGGCGTCCACCGCGGCGCCGATCAATCCCGCCTTGAGCCCGGCCTGCGGCAGTTCCGACGCATCGATCCGCTTCTGGTGCGGCCGCAGCCACGGGACGTGCGCGTAGGAGTACACGGCCACCCGGTCCGGCTGCATCGCGATGATCGATTCGAGGGTCCGGGTGAAGGTGGCCAGTGTCTGGCGCGGCAGACCGTACACGAGATCCAGATTGATCGACTCGAACCCGATGCGCCGCGCGAAGTCGAACAGGCCGCGCGTCAGCTCTTCCGACTGCCGCCGCCCGATGGCCTCCTGGACGTCGGTGGTGAAGTCCTGGACGCCCATGGAGAGGCGGTTGAAGCCCAGCGACCGGAGGGTGGTCAGTTGCTCGCGGGTCGTGACGCGCGGGTCGATCTCGATCGCCACCTCCCCTGCGGCATCGATGTCGAAGTGCGTGGCAATCACCTCGTGCAGCCTGGTGAGTTGTGCCGGGTTCAGAAAGGTCGGCGTCCCTCCGCCCCAGTGGTGCTGGACGACACGGCGGCGGCCGTTCAGGTGGCCGGCGAGCAGCGCGATCTCGCGTTCGAGGTAGTCCAGATACCGGGTTGCGACGTCGGGCGTACGCCCGACGATCATCGTGCAGCCGCAGTACGTGCACTGTTCCGCGCAGAACGGCAGATGCACGTACAGGGACAGCGGCCCGTCGGCGGCCGCGGCCGTCCGGAGCCGGGCGCGGTAGGCGGGTTCGTCGAACGCCTCGTCGAACTGCACCGCGGTTGGATAGGACGTATACCGGGGTCCGGGGCGGTCGTATCGGCTGATCAACGCCGCAGCCGTGCCGGCCGCGGCGGAAAGAGTCTTATCTGCAACGGTCATTGCCTGTGCCTTCACAAACCGCGTGCCGCAGTCCTCAGGGCGTCCCGGAGTCGAAAATTCAGTGTGATTTCGCCGATGGCCGATGACGATCCGCGCCGCAAAACAGGGCCTCTGACGGGAATCCGGCAGTCCACCGGTCGATTCGCCGCGCCTTTGGCGGCGCCGGCGGTCCCCTGTCCCCAGGAGCGCAAAAATCCCCAGCAATCATGGGTTATTCCCCGCGGCTCGAGATTGGCGTCATCGTTGCTTGGGTTCTGCCCACCGTACTGGCAGCACCGTTCCGTATAGCTCCGATCTGTCGGGAAAGGGAACTCCCATGGTCGATCGAGAAAAGGTCCTCGCGGTCCTCGTGAAGCGGTTTCCGCAGGCCACGCCTGTGGAGGTGGCGGCGGCGGCCAACGCGATCATGGGCCTCGATCAGGACTGGGAGGACGTGACCTCCCGTGAGGGAGAGCTGGGCTATCACTATTCCGCGACGTGCAGTGACATCTGCTACCTGGCGCAGCAGGCCGAGCGCGGCGACACCTTCCGGCTGTTTCGCAAGCGGGCCCAGAAGCGGCGGGGAGGCAGGGATTGAGGGTCTCATCGCCGGCCCCGCTGCCGGAAACTCGGCGCGCGGCGGCACCGGCGTCATCCACGGGGCCGATTCGCCGCTTTTTTGGCCCGGAATCGCGTCCGGTCGAGTCGGCATTCCAATTGCCTGAAGGACTGGCATGAGTCCACTGGCGTGTGAGGTGAGAAATCGGTTCGAGGCGGTCTACGGCAGCGAACTGGTCAGGCTCCGGCGCAAGACCGCGGCCCTGTCGGCGGCGGACCGCGAAGCGGTCGAAGTCCTGAGTGCGCAGGTCATGCAGGCGTTTTCGGCCTCGATCGAGGCCATGCTCGATGGACGGCTCGAAGCGGACGTCGAACAGATGGTCCGGCGGATTTTTGCGCTGACCCCGCCCGACGGCACCGGCTCCTCGCCGGCATCGACATCGTAACCGGCGTGGCAGCCCATAAAGGGCTGCGCTACCTGCGCTCTTTTCCTTGAAGCTTCACCAGCGCCACCCCCGCTTCACGCGCGACATCCTCATTACGATCGGCGGTCGCCTTGCGCAGCGCGGGTACAGCTTTCTGCGCCTCGGCGCCAAAGGAGCCGAGGGCGGTGGCGGCCGCGGCGCGCACCTCGGCTTCCCCGTCCTTCAGGGCCTCGATGAGCGCCGGCACGGCCGTCGCGGCTTCCGCGTGGATGATCCCGAGATAGGTCGCCGCGACCGTGCGCACGCCGGGATCCGGATCCTGCAGGTGCTCGATGAGCATCGGGACGACGGCGCGCGCGTCGAGGGGCGCGCGCTCTTTCAGCTTGCCGATCGACCGCAGCGACTCGCGCCGGACGACCGGGTCCTCGCTGGACGCACCGTCCCGCAGCGGCGCGAACGCGTCGCGTCCCATGAAACTGAGCGCGACGGCGGCTTCTTCGGTGAGCTGCGGATCGGTCAGGTGCGCGGCCACGTCGGGGACCGCCGGCTCGGCGACCGGGCCCAGCAATCCGCAGGCCTTGAGCGCGGCCTTCTTCATCGGAACGTCTGCGCCAGGGTCATGAAGCACCGCCTGGATCTCGGGCAGCGCGGACGCGCCACGTGCCTCGAGCTGTTGCGCGGCCTCCTCGGCGAGGCGGGGATTCTGGCTGTAGAGGTGCTCGAGCCAGTCGCCGTCGATGAGGTCCACGGACTCGGGTGCGAGCGGCTGGACGCCGCCGGAGTAATACCAGAGCCCGGCGCCGCCGGCCGCAAGCGCGGCCACGAGCAGGACCGCCGAAAGGCGTGAAGTCACCCGTTCATTCTAGGCCACCGCCCGGCCCGCCACGGTTCAACACGGTCCAACACGGCTTTCTTGACTGCCACGGTTCAACACGGTCCAACACGGCTTTCTTCCTGCCACGGTTCAACGCCGCTAGCCTCCGCAGGCGTACAGGCCCCGGCATTTCGCCTCCGGCGTGCACGACGACGCGACGACGCGACGACACGGCGAATTCACTGTTGGCCGTCAGGCCGGCGTTCCCCTTGCGCCGATGAGCAGCGCTCCTCGCCTGCTCCAGCTAGCGGCTGAAGTTTGCCAGGATCTCCACCGCCAGGTCCGCGATCCAGTTCACTGTGGCCGACGGAATCACGAAGTCGTTGGCCAGGATCGAGAACGCCAGCGTCTCGCCCTCGCGCGTCTTCACATACCCTGACAGCGCGCGCACGTTCGCGATCGAGCCGGTCTTGGCGATCGCGTTCCCCTCCGCGCGGGTTCGGCGCATCCGCGTTGAGATCGTGCCGTCCTTGCCGGCGATCGGCAGCGTCGCGGTGAAGGCCTCGCGGTGGCGCTCGTCCTGGTGCATGCGCGCGAGGATGGCCGTGATCGTGGACGGCGCGATGTAGTTGTAGCGCGACAGGCCCGAGCCGTCCGACATGACGTACCCGTCGTCGGGGAGGCCCCAGCCGCGGAAGGTCTCGCCCGCGGCCCGCCGGCCGGCGGTCGTGGTGCCCAGCCCGCCGCGCGCGGTGCCGAGGGCCTTGAGGAACGTCTCGGCGTACTGGTTCTGGCTCACCTTCATCAGGACGGTCGCCACCTCGCGCAGCGGGGGAGAGGTCGTCGTCACCAGCACCCGCCGTTCGGCAGCGGCGTTCGCCATCTGCTCGGCCGCGATGTCGTCGCCGTCGACGGCGTCACCCGTCACGGCGATGCCGCGGGCGATCAGCGCGTCCTTCAGGCTCTGCGCGAAAAACTGCGTCGTATTCAGCACCGCGACGGTTCGCCGGACGGGCTCGGCACCGAGCGGGATCATGCCCGTCACGACGAGCTCCGGGCGATCGATCCGCCGCTGGACGTTGATCGATCCACGGGGACGCTCCGGATCGGCCTCCGTGGTCCGCACGTGGTTCACGACCGTCAGGCCGCTGCCCGGCGCGAGCTGGACGATCGCGGGGTCGCCGGCGGCCGACCCGGGTGCCGTCGTCAGGTCGGCGGTGTTGTCGTTGTACTGAAGCGCGCCGACGGGCGCCGCATAGCCGGCCTCCAGGTAATCCCACGACCAACCGGGCCCGACGCCCTGGTCTTCGAAGGCCTGGTCGTCGCCGACGATCCGTCCCTCGATCGTCGTGATCCCCGCGGCTTTCAGCGCGGCCGCCCACTCGTCGAACACGAGCTCGTTGCGCTTGCCGCGTGTGCTGATCGTCGGATCGCCGCTTCCGCGGACCACGAGGTCACCGCGCAGCACACCCGCGTCGATCGGCGCCGTCGTCTCGAGTGTCGTCGTGAAGGTGTGGTCCCAGCCAAACTGCTCGGCCGTGGCGGCGAGCGTCAGGATCTTCATGTTCGACGCCGGCATCATCAGTTTGCCGGCGTTGAGGGTGAAGAGGGTGTCGCCGCGGTCGAGCGACCGCACGTGGACGCCCCAGGTGCCATGGGCCATCACCGGGCCGTTGAACACCGTCGTCAACTGGCTCTGGAGATCGCGCAGGGCGGGAGATGAGGCGGCTGCGGTCGACGCCGGCGCCGGCGCGGTCCGTGGCGCCGCGTGCGCGCTGCAGCCAACCGTCGCCGCCAGCGCCGCGGAGGCGATCAGGCGAGTGAGAATATTCACTTCACAGCTTCGAGAGCTTTGAGGATGCCATCCAGAACGCTGGCCTCGACCCTGGCGACGGCGTCGTCTCGCGAGGCGTAGACATCGCTGCCAGCCCTGGCGAAGGTCACGCGCTCCTGCTTGCCCTCGTCGAACGTGAGCGTGAACACCGCATCCGGCTGTGCCCCTGCCGCCGCGGCCGGCACGAACGACTCCGCGCGGGCACTCGTCAGCGCCGACAGCAGCGAGCTGACGTTCGCGGCGTCGGCGTCCTTCGCGGCTGGCGTCGTCTGGCGCCACTTCTCCTCGCCGCCCGCCTCCGCCTTGGTTTTTTCGAACACCCAGGTCTCGGCGCCGCGGACGACCTCGAGCCGCGTCGTGTTGAAGGCGCGCGCGTCGAACAGGTCCTTCTGGCGGTACTCGCCGGCGTCTTTCTTCAGATCCTCAAGAAAGGTCGACTCGATCGTGAAGACGGCCGGTCTCGAGGCGTCTTTCGCGTAGACCTCGCCCTCACCGGCGGCGGAACCGATCAGCAGGGACGCCTGCGAGGATCCGCTGCCGATGCGCAGCGTGGCCGCAGGCGTGTCGAGACCGAATCGTTTCAGGTCGGCGGCGTCGTCCGCTTCCAGCTTCTTCATCTGCAGGGAATTGACCCGGGCGACCAGCCCTTCGATGGCGGCCGCGTCCGCACGGGTGCTGGCGGGCTGCGCGATCTGCCACGTGTTGTTGCTCTTCGCGAATCTGATCGTTCGGTCGGCGGTGACGATCTCGAGGCTGTCCGCCGTGTCACGGTCGAACGCCAGCGCGCGCTTGTCGCGCAGGTCGAACGTGCTGCGGTTGAAGGTGGACTCGAGGAACGACGCGACCAGGAAGACCTTCGACTGCGCCCCGGTCTTGGCGTAGAGGTCGGAGCCGGTGGGCGTCTTGCTGCCGATCTGCAGGCGGTGTTCCTGGCCGCCGCTCTTGAACGTCACCTCGATCCGCGGCTTGGCCAGGCCGAACTCCTCGAGGTTCGCGGGATTCTCGTCGATGAGACGCTGCTCTTCGATCGTGGACAGGTTGGTCGTGATCCCCGATATCTCGGCGGCATCCGCGGGGGCGGCGACCGGCGCGACCATCTGCCACGCCTCACCGCTCTTCCTGAGAGTGGTTGATTCGCCCGCCTCGGACGTGATCGTCACCTCATCGATGGCGTCGGCCTCCACCGTGAAGACCTTCTCCCGCTTCTCCGCTTCGTCTCCGGGTGTCCGCTTCGACTCGACGAAGTAGAGGTAGGCCCCGAGGCCGATGAGGATGACCAGCAGTACGACGAACGACCTGAGTCCACGCATCGACGCTTAACGCCTCCGCCACCAGGCCTGGATGCCCATGAACAGGATCAGCCCGGGGATGATGAAGATGGTGATCCAGAAAATCCGGCGGTCCTGGTCGGCCGACAGCGTGATGCGCCGGTCTTCCGGATCCTTCGCGCGGATCGAGATGAGATTTTCCTGCTGCGCGAGCCAGTTCACCGCGTTCAGGAACAGGTCGCGGTTCCCTGAAATCCCCAGCCAGCGATTGGAGACAAAGTCCGAATCCCCCATCACGACCATCCGCGTCTCGGGCTTCGGCGCATCCGGCGCATCCGGCGCATTCGGCGCATCCGGCGTCGCTGGGTCGGCCGGCGCGTCGACGGGCGCCGAGACCGCCGCGCCGAGTGACACGGGTCCCGCGATGTCACCTTTCTCGGTTTCGCGGGCCACCTTGCCCGACGTCATCAGTTCCTTGATGTCGGTCTCGGCCCAGCTGCTGGGGCTCGTCTCGACGAGGTTCTGCGCGAAGCGGTTGTTCGCGCCCGCCGGGTTCGCCGTCACCGACCGCGCCAGCGAATAGGCGGTCAGGATGGTGAAGTTCTCGGTGATGGGATGCGGGTTGTACTTCGCCGCGATCGGGACCTCAGGGCCTGTTCCCAGCATCTGCCCCACGCCGCTCGCATCGACGACGACGTTGGTGCCGGGATCGATGCCCCATTCCTTGATCAGCGCGATGACGTTCGTCAGGTCCGTCGCGCCGGGTTTGTCGGGCGGATCGAGCAGGAAAAAGACCTTCCCGCCTTTCGCGAGGTACGCCTTCAGGATGTCGATCTCCTGCGGGAGGAAATCGCTCTTCGGGCCCGCAACGATCAGGACCGTCGCATCAGAGGGGACCTCCTGCTGCGCGAGCACCAGCGTGTCGTGCGCGAAATTGTCCGACGTCAGCGACGAGGCGATCGTGCTGTAGCCGTCGCGATCGGTGCCCGCCGGCCCTTTCTCGCCGTGACCCTGGACGAAGTACACCTTGTTCTGCCGGCCCTGGATGACCTTGATGAGGCCGTTGGTCAGTTCCTGCTCCGTATCGGACGTGACGCGCTCGACGCGGCCGTCGTATTCGAACGCCACCGTACCGAGCTGCTGGACCTCATAGCGGACGGCCTCCGCCGGCCGCCGCTCGACGTCGATGTAGTCGACCGAGATCTTGTCGGAGACGTACTTGTATTCGTCCAGCCGCTCGCGGAAGCGCTCGAAGCCCTCGGACCGGTCGAACACGCGGATCGCGACCGGCCGCTCGAGCCCCGAGAGGATCTTCTTCGTCTGTTCCGAGAGTGTGAACTGCCCGCCGGCCGTCAGGTCCCAGCGCGTGTTGCGCCGCGCGGCCAGGTAGTTGATGCCGACGAGGATCGCGAGCACGACCGCGATGCTGGCGAAGGCCAGCGTGCCGAAGCGCGCCTCGCGGCCCGAGAACGAGCGCACGACTTCCCGCCACTGGCTGAGGATGTAGAGCAGCGTGCAGACCAGCCCGGCAATCGCCAGGCCGTTGTACCACTGCTGCAGTTCCGGCTTGAGGAAGCGCACCGCCACGGCCGCGAAGACGAGCGCGACGCCAAGCCAGCCGAGCAGTCCAAGAATGCGTTTCAACATGAGGTCAGCCCCTCCACCGTTCGCTGTCGACGGACTTCGCCGTGAGGAAGAGGCCGAAGGTAATGAAGCTCAAGTAGTACACGAGATGCTTGGTGTCGATGACGCCCCGCGCGAAGTCGTCGAAGTGCTCCGTGATGGAGAGGTACGACACGACCTCGCGCGCGGTCGGACCGGCGGTCTCGCCGATCCAGTTGATGACCCACAGGAACAGGAACACCGCGAATGTCGACACGCCGGCGACGATCTGGTTCTTCGTGAGACTCGAGACGAGCAACCCGACCGAGATGAAACAGCCGCCCATCAGCAGCAGGCCGAGGTAGCCCGCCGCGATGGGCTTCCACTCCGGATTGCCGAACCAGAACAGGATCGCCATGTAGAGCAGCGTCACGCCCAGCATTCCGGCGTAGAGCCCCATCGCGCCGAAGAACTTGCCGAGAATGATCTCCAGGTCGCTGACGGGGGAGGTCAGGAGCAGCTCGATCGTGCCCGAGCGCTTCTCCTCCGAGTAGGTGCGCATCGTGATCATCGGCATCACGAAGAGGATGATGACGGCGGAGTTGAGGAGCACGCCGCGGATCATCTGCTGGTTCACATTGGGGGTCTGGCCCCCCATCATCATCTGCTCGCTGCTGCGAACGAAGAACCCGAGATAGGCGTAGAAGAACCAGCCGAACAGCAGTGCGAACAGGCCGATGATCACGTAGCCGATCGGCGAGGAGAAATACGACCGCATTTCCTTTTGCGCGATCGCCAGGACGTTATTCATGGGCGGCTCCAGAGGGTCCGAGGGTCCCAGGGTCCGAAGGTCCGAGGGTCCCGGGGTCCGAGGGTCCGACGGACCCGGCCTCGGGCGGACGTTCTTCGGTCGTCACCTGCAGGAAGACTTCCTCGAGGCTCATGCGCATCGGGCGCAGCTCCAGCAGTCCCCAGCCGCGGTTGACGATCGTCTTGGCGATGTCGCGGCGGATGTCGGTTCCGCGCTCGGTCTCCACCTCCAGCGCCCCCACGGTGCCGCGCTGATCGGAGACGGCGACGCGGATCACGCCGGGGACGGCGAGCAGCGCGGGCGCGGGATCCGCCCCCGCTGCATCCACCTGGACGAACATCGTCTCGGCCCCGCGCAGGCGCGCGGTCAGATTCTCCGGCGTGTCCACCGCGACGACGCGTCCGTTGTTGATGATGACGACCCGTTCGCAGGTCTGCGAAACCTCCGGCAGGATGTGGGTGCTCAGGACGATCGTGTGATCGCCGGCCAGACTTCGGATCAGCGACCGGGTTTCGATGATCTGCTTCGGGTCGAGCCCCGCGGTGGGCTCGTCGAGAATCAGGACGTCGGGATTGTGGACGAGCGCCTGGGCCAGGCCGACGCGCTGCCGGTAGCCCTTCGATAGCTTCGCGCACTGGCGGTCGGCCATGTCGGCGACGTGCGTCCGCTTGAGGACGGTGTCGACGCGCTCCCGGCGTTCCTTGGACGGCACGCCTTTGATCCGCGCCACGAAGTCCACGTACTCGCGGACGGTCATGTCGGGATAGAGCGGCGGCGTCTCCGGCAGGTAGCCGATGCGGCGTTTGGCCTCGATCGGCTTGTCGAAGATGTCGTAGCCGGCGACCGTGGCGCGCCCCTCGCTGGCCGGCATGTAGCCGGTCAGGATCCGCATCGTGGTCGTCTTGCCTGCGCCGTTGGGTCCGAGGAAGCCAAGGATCTCTCCCCGTTCCACCCGGAAACTGACGTCGTCGACGGCCGTAACCCTGCCGTATCGCTTGGTGAGATGCTGAACCTCGATCACGATTGCTCCCGGCCGCAGACAGCTTCGACGCGTCCCGGGCGGCCCGGGCGGTCGAGGGGCGTGGCTAAGGTATAGACAACACGCAGATTAGCGGCCAAACACGGAGTTTATCGACAGCCTGCCAGAGGCGTCAAGGTTCGGCCCTGTTGCATTCGTGTCCGCAAGTCGGTAACGTATGAGCAGTTGCTCATACGTTCACATGTTGTCGCCTGACCACGTCCAGTCGCTCGCCGACACCTTCCGGGTCCTCGGAGACCCCACCCGGGTGCGGATCCTCGACGCGCTGCGCGACGGCGAGCTCTGCGTCAACGACCTCGCCGCGCGGATCGGCCTCAGCGAGTCCGCCGTCTCGCACCAGCTGCGGCTGCTGCGCACGATGCGCCTCGTGCGCGTCCGCCGCGACGGCCGGTTGGCGTTCTACGCCGTGGACGATCACCACATCCTCGAGCTGCTGGCCCAGGCCAGCACCCACGTGCAGGAGGGCGCATGAGTACCGCCTGCGCCGTGTGCGAGCTGCACGCCGAATCGACGTTCAAGGTCGAAGGGATGGACTGCCATGAGGAAGTCGCGATCCTTCAGCGGCGGCTCTCGCGGCTCTCCGGCCTGGAGGATCTGGATGCGGATGTCGTCGGCCAGCGCCTGACGATCAAGTACGACGCCTCGCGGCTCTCGACGTCCGCCATCGCGGAGGCGGTGGCCCAGACCGGCATGCGCGCGTGGCTGGAGCATGAAGAGCCCATAGCGGCACCCGGCGCGCAGTGGCGCAATCAGCTCGTCGTCGCCTCAGGCGCGCTCCTCGCGATCGGCCTGCTGCTGACGGTGGGCATGCCGGATGTGCCGGCCTGGCCCGCGTTTCTGCTGTCGGCCATCCTCGGCGGGATTCCGGTCGGCCGCCGCGCCCTGGGCAGCGCGCGCGCCGGCGTGCTCGACATCAACGTCCTGATGGTCGTCGCCGTCCTCGGCGCGGTCGCCCTGCGCGAATGGACCGAGGCGTCGTCGGTCGTGTTCCTCTTCGCGCTGGCCCAGATGCTCGAGACGCGGGCCATGGACCGCGCCCGCGGTGCGATCCGCGCGCTCATGGAACTGTCGCCCACCGAAGCGGCGGTCCGGCGCGAGGGGCTCGTCACACAGCTGCCGATCGACGACGTCCGGGTCGGGGATGTCGTGCTCGTGAAGCCGGGCGAGAAGATCCCGCTCGACGGCCGCGTCGCCGCGGGCGAGAGCCACGTGAATCAGGCGCCGGTGACAGGGGAGTCGCTGCCCGTCTCCAAGGCTTCGGGCATGGATGTCTTTGCCGGCACGATCAACGGCCGCGGCGCCCTCGACGTCGTCGTCACGCACCTGCGCCGCGATTCGACGATCGCGCGGATCATCCATCTCGTCGAGCGCGCGCAGGCGCAGCGCGCGCCGAGCCAGGCGTTCGTGGACCGCTTCGCGCGCATCTACACGCCGATCGTGCTCGCGCTGGCGGTGCTGGTGGCGGTGCTCCCGCCCCTGATGCTCGACGCCGCCTGGAGCACCTGGTTCTACCGCGCGCTCGTGCTGCTGGTGATTTCGTGTCCGTGCGCGCTGGTGATCTCGACGCCGGTGTCGATCGTGTCGGCGCTGGCCGCCGCGGCGCGCAAAGGCGTCCTGATCAAGGGGGGCGCGAGGCTCGAACAGCTCGCGGCCGTCCGGTGCGTGGCCTTCGACAAGACCGGCACGCTGACCAAAGGCCGGCTTCACGTGGCGGACGTCGTCGTGTTCGAGGGCAGCACCCGCGAGCGCCTGCTGCGCGGGGCCGCGGCACTCGAATCGAGATCCGAGCATCCGATCGGCCAGGCGATTCTCCGGTACGCGGTGGCGCAGGACGTCCAACTGGCGACGGCCGAGGCGTTTCAGGCCATTCACGGTCTGGGTGCGGAGGCGATGGTGGACGGCCACGCGGTCCTCGTCGGCAGCCGCCGCCTCTTCGAGGAACGCGGTCTTTCGTCCGCCGAGATCGATGCGGTCGTCGAGGACTTCGTGCCGCGCGGATGGAGTGCGGTGTTCGTCGCGATCGGCGGCGTTCCGGCGGGGGCGCTCGCGGTCGTGGACCAGCCCCGCGAAGCCGTCCGCGAGTCGCTGGATCTGCTGCGCGCGCACGGGATCAAGCGGATCGTCATGCTCACGGGAGACCACGCCGCCGCTGCGCACGCCCTCGCGGCATCACTCGGCATGGACGACGTGCGCGCCGACCTGCTGCCCGGCGACAAGGCCGAAGCCGTCGCCTCGCTGCGCCGCCAGTACGGCGCACTCGCGATGGTGGGGGATGGGGTGAACGACGCGCCCGCGCTGGCCACGGCGGATGTGGGGATCGCGATGGGCGCCGCCGGCAGCGCCGCGGCGCTGGAGACGGCCGACGTCGCGCTGATGGCCGACGAGCTGCCGAAGATCACCTACGCGGTGCGCCTGAGCCGCGCCACCGCGCGCAACATCCGCGCGAACATCGCGTTCTCGCTGGCGCTCAAGGCGGTGTTCCTGGTGCTGGCGGTGATGGGGATGGCCACGCTCTGGATGGCCGTCGCGGCCGACATGGGCGCGTCACTGCTGGTCATCGCGAACGCGCTGAGACTGCTGCGCGAGTAAGGGAAATTGTGAATTGGGAATTGGGAATTGACCGGCCACCGGCTCGAGTCGTGCTGCCGGACGACGTGTAGCGACCTCACGTCTGCTCGCATCGTCCAGCTGATCGCCCGGGCTCCGATGTCGCTCAATTCCTAATTCCCAATTTCTCTCTACGCCTTTCGGTTGTTGAAGAAGTGCTGGTCGATGAAGGCGTCGATGGCGGCCTGGTCGGCGGGTTCGACTTTCTCGAACTGCAGGCCCATCCCGATACGGCGGTCGGTCCACGACACGCGCGATTCCGTCTCGATGTCGGACTTGGCGCCCGGGAGCCGGAAGCGGGCGCGGATCTTCGATCCCTGCTGCAGGGGGCTCATCGTGCGGACGGCGATGCCGCCCTTGCTGATGTTCAGGGTCAGCGCAGCCGCGATCGTGTTGCTGAAGCGGTAGGAAATCGGGATCCCGAGCACGACCCGGGGGCTGTCACGCCGGTTGAAGTTGTCGGGGAACAGGTGCGGCGCGAGCGCCGGGAGGATGTGATGGGACGCGCTGTATTCGTTCACGTACCCAGCGACGCCCAGCGCCGAGAGATCGCGCACTTCATCCGCCGAGCCGATCGTGCCGCTGAAGACGAGCAGCGGCACCCGCTGGCCCCCCTCGGTCTTTCGCAGCGTCCGCACCAGCTCCACGCCGCCGGAGCTGGGCATCCGCAAGTCCATGACGACGAGATCAACCGGCGCCGAGCCGTCACGCAGCCGCGCCAGCAGCTCGGTGACACTGCCGACGGGCACCGCGGTATGCCCGGCGCTCTGCAGCGCCGTGGCAAAACGGTCCCGCACGAAGGCGGTGTCGTCGGCGACGAGGACGGTTTTGGTTGCGGGCACGGTCGTGGAGGCCGCGGTCACGATCACCGGTATCGGATCGACGCGCCGGGGCCGTTAGCCTTGATTGCAGGAGTTTACAGGTTCTCGTTATAATCCGGATTCGAGTGCGGCGCCGAACATCCCGTTCGACGCCGTCGAGCCGCGGGAGGCGACCGAAACGTCTCGCCGCAGGAGCGTGTATGGCCACCTGTCCAGAGTGCGACGCCGATATGGAAGTCGACGAGTTCGACGTCGACAAGGGCGACTTGATCAGTTGTCCCGAGTGCGGCTCGAACCTCGAAGTCACCAGCTTGTTGCCGCTCGAGCTCGAACTGGCCGACGACGATGACGACGACGATGACGACGACGACGACGACGAGAAAGACGACGCCGACGAGGAAGAAGCGGAAGTCGTCGAAGACGACGCAGACGACGACAAAGAGGACTGGGACGAGTGACACAGGCGTCGCCGGCGGATGCGCGCGCCGGCACCGGGGATCTGGAACGGAAACAATCGGCGCTGTACCGCACGCTCGGTGAGCTGCCGTCCCTGGTCGTGGCGTACAGCGGCGGCGTCGACAGCGCGTACCTTGCCTACGCCGCCACGCGCGTCCTCGGCGATCAGGCGCTCTGCGTGACCGCCGACAGTCCCAGTTATCCCGAGCGCCATCGCCAGATGGCCGTCCGCCTGGCGCGGGAGTTCGGGTTCCAGCACGAGATCATCCGCACCGACGAGATGTCTCGCCCGGAGTACCGGGCGAACCCCGCCAACCGCTGTTATTTCTGCAAGCAGGAGCTCTACACGCATCTCACCTCGATCGCACGCGAGCGAGGGGTGCCGGTCGTCGCCGACGGCAGCAACGCCGACGATCGCGGCGACTACCGTCCCGGCCGGCAGGCGGCGCGCGAGTTCGGCGTGCTCAGCCCGCTCGATGCCGCGGATCTGACGAAAGACGACATCCGGGAGCTGTCCCGTCGCGCGGGCTTGCCCACATGGGACGAGCCTGCCTCGGCGTGTCTCTCGTCGCGCATCCCGTACTTCAGCGACGTGACCGACGCGAAGCTGCGGATGATCGAAGCCGCCGAAGCGGTGCTCAGGGACCTGGGCTTCAGGATCTGCCGCGTGCGTCATCACGACACGATCGCCCGCCTCGAGCTGGGGCGCGACGAGATCGCTCGCGCCCTGGAGCCCGAGATGGCAGACGCCATCGATCGCGCGCTGCGCGCGCTCGGCTACGCCCATGTGACGGTTGACCTGCGGGGCTATCGCCTCGGCAGCCTGAACGAGGCGCTCAAGCTGCGTCGGGTCTGACGCCGCCCACCCGGCATCACCATTTTCCATTTTCCATTCAGGCCGACGTTTTTCAGCGGCCTGTTAGGGCTTTCGCGCGAGGCAGAGGAGCGAACTGCCCGCCGGCATGCCGACGTATCGCAAGGCGCCGGCCTCCACCGCGAGCAGTCCGCTGAGCATGCGGTTCACGGGCGCCGGCGGCACGCTGATTTCGGCAGGGGATTCCTCGTGGCCGAGCGCGCGCTGCGCCAGCCGCACGGCGAAGAGCAGCGGCAGGATCATCGCGTGCGTGTACGACATCCACTCGAGCCGGAACCCGGCCCGCTCGAGCACGCGTGCGAGACTTGCCTTCGAATAGCGGCGGATCTCACGGCTCAGCACCGAATGATTGCCGCGCAGCGATTCCAGCGCCGCGGCGCTCAACACCAGATGGCCCCCGGGCTTCAGCACCCGGAACATCTCGGCGACGGCCGCCTGCTCCACATCGTCCGGCAGCGAGTAGATGACGTCGAACGACGTGACGAGATCGAAGGTGCCGTCGGCGAACGGGAGCCGCGCCGCAGAGGCCTGCGCCACCTGCCGGTCGCCCCGGGCTGCGGCATAGCGCAGACCCGAGAACGTCAGATCGATGCCGACGGCCGCGCCGAACCGTCGGAGCAGCGCCAGGTTGTGACCGGTGCCGCAGCCGCAGTCGAGCGCGCGCAGGTCCCGCCGTCCGCCGGAGGCGCGCTCGAGCAGGGGCGCGACGAACCGGCGAAACCCCCGGAACCAGAAGTGGTCACGCTCCGCGCGCGCCGTGGCTTCGAGCAGTCGATCCATATCCTGTCAACAGGGGAGCGGCAGGTCCATCGTGTGCAGAG
>JBBECO010000166.1:0-2990 GCA_040881785.1 Vicinamibacterales bacterium | reverse complement strand
CCCCCCCCCCCCCCCCCCATGGGACTAGAATCGCTGCGTGACGGAAAAACCTGCAGCCCCGGCCGGCCGGGCCGAGACCCGCGAGATCGTGGAGCTGCGACGGCTGCGTGAAGAACAACCGGACCTGGCGTCCGCCGTGGACCTGCAGATCGAGTTGCTGCAATTGCAGCGTCGCGTGCTGTCACGCGTGCCGCTGCCGTCGATCAGGCTCGACACCGACTATCTGAACGGACTGCTGGCGAACGGTCCGATCCTGCAGTTCGAACACCTCCCGATCGACTGGAGCGACGTGCGCTACCTGCTGCGCGCGACCGCCGCCGTAATGAAGACCCACGACGCGATCGAGGAGGCGGACGTCCGCCGCATCGACGCACTCTGCCGTGACGCATCCCGACTCCCGGTGGTGCTGCGCTCGTGGTACGACGCGGTGCGCCCGGGAGGCGGACGGCTCGACCCGGACGCCGCGGGGCTCGAGACGGTGCTGCAGCTTGCGATGCGACCGATGCTGATGCGCTGCGCCGACGCGATCCAGGCCAAGACCGATCTCGCGGCCTGGACGCATCACATCTGCCCGCTGTGCGGCGGGGAACCGGACTTCGCCGTGATCACCCCTGCGGCCGAACGCCTGCTGATCTGCGGCCGCTGCGCGGCCCGCTGGCGGTTCGACCAGATGGCATGCCCGTATTGTCTGAACGACGAGCGGTCGAAGATCACGTCCCTGGCGAGCCGCGACGGCCGCTACCGCCTGTCGTGCTGCGATTCGTGCCGTCGCTACATCAAGGCCGTCGACGCCCGCCAAGCATCGCGGCCGGTCATGCCGGCCATCGACAGCATCGCCACCCTGCCTCTCGATGCGGCAGCGATACAAAGGGGGTATCAGTAGGCGTCGATCGCCGATTGTCGATCGGCGACTGTCGAGTTGATCGGCGATTGGGGATTGGCGATTGGATTGTCGATTGTGGACTGGCGATTGGATTGGCGATTGTGGATTGGGGATTGGCCTGATGAACACAATGCCGACCGGCAATGAATCGCCAATCGGCATCGGAAATCCTCAATCGGCAATCTCAAATCCAATCGACGATCCGCGATCGACAATCGACAATCGACTCGATTACTGCTGCTGATCCTGCTTGAACAGGTCGGTGGCCCGCTGCGTCAGCCAGTTGAACAGGTGCCGCGTCTCCCAGAAACGGCCGGTGTTCGAGGTGGCGCCCAGCACGACGACGGCCACGGTCTGCTGGCTCTGGGGCAGCCGCAGCAGAGTCGCCAGGCAGTAGCCCGCCTTGCTGATGAAGCCGGTCTTGCCCGCCATCACATCCACTTCCCCGCCGACCAGCAGCTTGTTGGTGTTGTTGATGGTGATCGTGCGGCGATTGGTCGACACGGTGTACTTCTGCATTCGCATGATCGACGCGATGCGCTCGTCGGAGGACGCATACGAGATCAGGCGGGAGAGATCGTAGGCCGACGACACGTTGGCGGCGTTCAGGCCGGACGGATCCGCGAACGTCGTGCTCTCGAGGCCGAGCTCGATCGCCTTCTCGTTCATCCGCTCCACGAACGAGGCGGTGCCGCCGTGCGAGACCCGCGCCAGGGCGCGCGCGGCCGCGTTGTCGGAGGGGATCAGTGCCAGATGCAGGACGTTGTTCAGCGAGACCCGCTCGTTGGCGCGGAGGTAGGTCGTGGAAGCGGCGTACACGTCGCTGCGTTCGACCGTGATGACCTTCGAGAGGTCCGGATTGTCTTCGAGGAACACGAGCGCGGTCATCACCTTGGTGATGCTGGCGATCGGCCGCTTGACCTGCCCGTTTTCCTGCCAGAGCACCTCACCCGTCTCGGGGTTGAAGGCAATGGCCGCGGCGGCGCGGAGGTCCGGGATGAGCGAGCCGGTTTCATCGGTCCGGAACCGGGGCGTCATGGCCTCTTTGAGCGCCGCGGCCGCCCGGCGCACGCGGGTGGCTTCACGCGCCCTGGCGGCGGCGCGCGCGCGCGCGAGCCGGGCCTTGCGAGCCTTGGCCGACGAGGCCGAATACGCGGGTTTCTTGGCGACAGGCTTCTTGGCCTGGCTGGTCGTGGCCGGTTTCTTGGCGGCGGTCTTGGTTTGCGCACCCACCCCGGCGGGCAGGCAGAACGACAGGCCCAGCAGGAGCGTGGCCAGACGAACGACGTACAGAGGGCGGATCAAGCGCACGTAGCCTCCGTGACGATCGGTTGGCTGGGAAGCAACCGATGCAGTGGATGTGGAACACGGGCAGTCTAACAAAGAAACTCCCGCGTTTGCAACCACTTGCATCCTTTTTTACCGGAATTGTGGCGCCAGCGCCACACCTCAACTACCCCAGCCCGTCCTGCCGCGTTAGCATTCAAGACACGTTCCCGAGACGGTGCAATGCAATACGGGTGAGTTTCTGAAGGCTGAAGAGCATTCAACATTCAGAATTGCAACCATCAAGTATGATTTCGGTTGATTGGAGCCACGACAACAGACTGAATACGCGGCGATGCGGGATACCATCCGCCAGCGCGGGACCGCGCGGATGGTGCTCGTGCCGGTCGTCTTCATCGGCTGGGCCGCCACGGCGGTCGCCACCGCCGCCGTCATTACCGTGGCGCTCAGTACGCTGGTGCCCCTCCTGGTCCTGGCGGCCGGGTTCGAAGCCGTGTTCGCCCTGCACATGAACGTCGAGCGGATCGGCCGCTACCTCCAGGTGTTTCACGAACGTGAGGACGGCTGGGAGCAGGTCGCCATGGCCTTCGGTCAGCGCTTTCCAGGTTCAGGTCCCGATCCCCTGTTCGCGCAACTCTTCGTGTTCGGGGTCTCGGTGAACTTCCTGCCGGCGGCGCTTGGCGGGGAGCTGTTGGAGGTGGCCATCATTGCCGTCCTGCACCTCGGGCTGGTCTACCGGATCCGCACCGCCCGCGTCGCAGCCGCGAAGCAGCGGGTCGATGACCTCGATCGCTTCCAGCAGCTCCGAAGCTCCCCTTAG
>JBBECO010000165.1:0-2991 GCA_040881785.1 Vicinamibacterales bacterium | reverse complement strand
AGCGATTAGCGATTACTCGCCGAAGATCCCGCGCATCGCGATGTCGATCTCGGGATACCGGAAGTGGTAACCGTGCGACTGCGCGACGGTGGGCACGACGTGCTGACCGGTGAGGAGGAGTGGATCGGCCATCTCGCCGACCATCAGCCGCAGGGCGAACGCGGGAGCAGGCAGCAGGCTCGGGCGCCGGATTGCGCGGCCGAGGGCGCGGGCAAAGTCGCGATTCGTCACCGGATGCGGGGCGGTGGCGTTCACGGGACCGCTGACGCCCGGCGTCTCGATGATCCATCGGATCATCTCGACGAGGTCGTGGCGATGGATCCAGGAGATGTACTGGCGGCCCGAGCCGAGAGGGCCACCGACGAAGAACCGGAACGGCGTCACCATTTTCGGCAGCGCGCCGCCGGCCCTGTCGAGCACCAATCCCGTGCGCAGGAGCACGACACGCGTGCCTGCGCCTTCCGCCTTGCGGGCCTCGGCTTCCCAGTCGGCCGATAGCTCCGAGAGAAAGCTGGTCCCGGCCGGCGAGTGTTCGGTCTTCGGCTCGTCGCCCGCGGGACCGTAATAGCCGACCGCGCTCGAGCTCACGAGCACGCGCGGCGGCGCGGCCGCGGCGGTGATCGCGGCCGCCAGGCTCCTCGTCGAGAGAATGCGGCTGTCGCGCAGCTGCGCCTTGCGCTGCGGCGTCCATCGCCTGTCGCCGAGCGATTCGCCGGCCAGGTTGACGACGGCGTCCGCGCCGTCCACGGTCTGCGTCAGGCGACCGGCGTCACCAGAGGGTCGCCAGCCGACGCGCGTGATCCCCGGTTTGCCGGTGCCCGGATCGTGCCGCGCCTCGCCGTCGGGCAGGCTGCGCGTGAGCACGCGCACGTCGTGTCCCTCTTCCGCGTACACCTCGGCGAGCGGACTGCCGACAAACCCCGTTCCGCCGGCGATCACGATTCTCATACCAGTCCTTTGACGCAGAAGCCGCGCTGCGGGTTTGCACTATAATGCGCCTTCCAGTCCATTCCACGAGGTGACATGCGCTCTCTCCTGCGGATAGCCGTGCTTCTGCTCGCCGGCGCCGGCCTTGCGGCCCAGGATGCCGCGATTCCCGTCCCCGCATCCGTCAAGGCCGAAGGCCTGCCGCCGATCCCGGCGTCCATTGCCAAACGGCTCGCGCCGTACGCACAGTTCCGGCGCGCGCAGCTGCTCTCCTGGCATGGCGTCCGCCGCCAGATGCTCGTCTCGACGCTGACCGGGAAGGCCGTGCAGGTGCACGCGGTGGATGCGCCCGGCACGGCGCCGAAGCCAGTGACCGACGTCCCTACCGGAGTGCCCGGTGGCGTCGCCGGCGCCGCGTGGCACAGTCCCGCAGGCGGGGACTGGTTCGTCTACCGGAAGGACACCGGTGCGGCCGAGACGCACCAGCTGTGGCGACAGGACGGCGCCGGCGAGCCGGTGCTGCTGACCGACGGCAAGTCGCGCAACGGCTCCCCGGCGTGGTCGAAGAGCGGCCGAATCGCCTTCGATTCGAACCGTCGCAACGGCAAGGACCGCGACATCTATGTTCTCGACCCGAAAGACCCCTCCACCTCCCGGATGCTGCTGGAAGTCAGCGGCTCCTGGTACGTCGCCGGCTGGTCGCCCGACGCCCGGACGATCATCGCGGTCGAGATGCTGCCCGGCAACGACACGGCCCTCTGGCTCGTCGAGGTCGAAACGGGGAAGCGAACGCCACTGACGAACGACAAGGTCCCGTCGATCTGGTCATCGGCGCACTACGCTCCCGACGGCCGCGCGATCTACGCGGTGAGCAACCGCGATTCGGAGCTGGCGCGGCTGTGGCGGTGGCAGGACGACACCTGGACAGCGCTGACGCCCGACGGGGACTCTGTCGAATCCGCTGCGGTCGCGCCCGATGGCGCCACGATCGCGGTGGTCTTCGATCGCGACGCGTCGAGCCGGCTGGAACTGCTGGATGCCCGTACCCTGAAACCGCGCGTCCGGCCGTCATTGGCGGCGGGGCAGATCGTGGACCTCGAATGGCATCCTTCGGGCGGCGAAGTCGGCTTCACCTTCGGGTCCATCAGGACGCAGGGCGACGTGTTCAGCGTGGACGCGAAGTCCGGCGCCGTCGTGCAGTGGACGTCGAGTCCGGCCGGCGGCATCGACGCATCGACACTGCCGGATCCCGAGATCGTCCGCTGGAAGAGCTTCGACGGCCGGATGATCTCAGGCGTCCTCTACCGTCCGCCGGCGACGTTCACCGGTCCCCGTCCGGTGATGATCAACATTCATGGCGGCCCGAACAACACGCGCGAGCGTCCGCGTTTCCAGGGACGCAGCGCGTACTTCCTGAACGAGCTGGGGATCGCGATCATCTTCCCGAACGTCCGCGGCAGCTTCGGGTTCGGCCGCACCTTCGAGGCGCTCGACGACGGCATGAAGCGCGAGGATGCGGTGAAGGACATCGGCGCGCTGCTCGACTGGATCGACGCCGAGGCGACGCTCGACGGCAAGCGCGTGATGGTGACCGGCGCGAGTTACGGCGGCTACATGACGTACGCCGTCGCCGCGACGTATCCCGAGCGGATCCGCTGCGCGTTTGCGGCGGCCGCCATTTCGAACTTCGTGACGTACCTCGAGAACACCGAGCCCGGCCGACAGGAGGACCGCCGCGCGGAATACGGCAACGAACGCGATCCGAAGATGCGCGCCTTCCTGACGGCCGCCTCCCCGGTGACCCGGGCCGGCAGGATCAAGGCGCCGCTCATGATCGCGCACGGCGGCCAGGATGCGCGCGTCCCGCTCGCGCAGGCCGAGTCGATGCACCGGGCCGTCAAGGCCAACGACGTCCCCGTCTGGTTCGTCGTCTATCAGGATGCCGGGCACGAGAACTTTCCCCGCACGCGCGTCAACGACGAGTTCAATTTCTATAGCTGGATTCTGTTCGTCGAGAAGTTCCTGGTGAACTAGTCTCATCCGAGGGGCTTCGCCCCTCGGACT
>JBBECO010000164.1:9778-19483 GCA_040881785.1 Vicinamibacterales bacterium | reverse complement strand
TTCGCGCTCGGATTCGCGAAGGTGTTCGCCCCCTGCGACATCCGCTCGTAGAAGTTCACCATCGTCGGATACGACTTGCCCTTCTCGTAGTTCGCCGGGAGGTAGAGCGCGGCCTGGAGCTTGTCACCCTTGTCGCACGTGTAGTTCACGAGCTGCACGCCGGGCGTCCAGTTGAACCCGGCCACCTGCGGACGCATGTCGGTCAGCCGCGTCGGCTCGCCGAACTTCGAGTCGGTGGCGTAGTAATCGGCCGGTTCGAGCGGCGTCTCCTTCGTATAAAGGACGACGTCCGCCTTCTCGGCCTTCGCCAGCCGCGAGTACATCGCGTCACCCCAGAGCACATTGGTGAGGCCGGTCTTGCCGGGATCCAGCCGCGCGATGCCGTTCTTCTTCGTCCACTCGCCGTAGATGCCGAAGTAGTTCGGCTTCGACAGGTCGATGCCGTCCTCGCGCTCCTCGGGCGTCTCCATCGGCAGGCGTCGCTGGTAGCGGATCTGATCCTTCTTCCCGTTGACCGTGAGGTTCACCGCGGGACTGCCGTCCACCGGCACCTGCCAGATGTCCCAGTTGTCGCTGATGAGGACGGCCTTGCTGCCCTTGACCCACCCCATCGCCTGTGTCGGCGGCTTCACGACGTTGTGATCGTTTTCGGTGTCGATGAACGATGTCGGCACGCCCGTCGTGATGTTCTTCGACTGGCCGTTCGCCAGGTTCTGGACGAAGAAATGGCCGTCCTCGTAATAGAGGAGCGATTCCCCGTCGGGCGAGGTGCCGTTGTACCAGCGGGCGCGCTTGAGCGCGAGCCGGCGCTCGCCGGTCGCGGGTTCGATGACGTAGACGTCCCGATAGCGCCGGCCGTCCATGTTACCCATCAACTGGTATTCGCGATCGTCGAAGCCGACGGCGAACTTGTGCTTCGGCGCAATGCTCACGGTCCGGACGTCTTCATCCGCGAGCCGCACGAACTTCTTCGGACCCACGTGGTACATCGCGAGATAGCTGAAGTTGCGGTCGGCGTTCTCCTGCACCTGCTGCTGCGACTGGAGGCGCGAGTCCTTCCAGTGCCAGAGCACGAGATCCACCTTTTCGTCGGCGTCGGGTGCGCCGGCCGGTGTCGCCGGAGGCGGGGTGGCCGGGGCGTCCTCCTCTTCGGCGGCCGGCGCGGCGCCCGGTCCGCCCGCGGGTGTGGTGCGCTTGCGCGGCTCGTGGATGCCGAACACGAAGGCGTCCAGCTTCTCGTTCCAGGTCGCGGCGCGGTTGCCGCTGATCGCGAAGCCCTCGGGGAAGGTCTTGTCCGTCTTCGGCTCGAAGACCGTCTTCTTCGGCTCCCCGCTGCCGAAGCCGGTGAAGCCGACGATCGCGTACATCTTGTCGGTGTAGGCGCGGTCTTCCGTGCCCTTGAGCACCGTGAGGCCGTCACCCTCGCGCGTCCAGGTCAGGCGCTCGTAGTTGGCCGTATCGGTGTCCAGGGGGCTGACCGTGCCGGCCGCCATCGTGCGGAGCTGCACGCCGTTGCCGATCTTGTCGGCGGCGTCGATCACGGTCGCGAGGAACTTGCCGCCGCGATCGAACGCAAACTCCGAGACGTTGCCGACGTTCAGCTCGGCGCCGTTCGAGAGCTCGCGGATGATCAGGTCCGTGCCGCGCGGACGGCTGCTGGCCGGCGACGCGCCGCCGGGAGCCGGGGGCGCGCCACGACCGCCCGGAGCCGCCGCCGGAGCCCCGCCGCCGGCCGCCGCGGCCGGGGCGCGATGCAGGGCGATGTGGGTCGCCGCCTCGCCGGCGAACGCGAACCGGCGGATGTTGGGATATTCCTTCTTCTCACCGCTCGCCAGATTCAGGACGGTCACGCTGCTCTGGATCGGCCGCCGCTGCCGCCGGAGCCTCGTCGCCTCGGCCTTCGAGGGCGTCGTCGTGAAGGCGATCCACTTCGAGTCGTCCGAGAACTGGATCGAGGCGCCGCCGGCGGGGGCGCCGCCGCGGCCCGCGGGAGCGCCGACTTCGCCGAGCGGGAACTTCGTCTCCTTGCCCGAGGCGATGTTGCGGACGGTCAGCTCGGCGTCACCTTCCTGGGGCGCCACGCGATAGGCGAACCACTCGCCGTTGTTCGAGATCGCGGTGGTGCTGACGCTCTTCCACGCGATGATGTCTTCGATCTCGACGGACTTCGGCGCGGCCGCCGGCGTGGCCGCCTGCTCCATGGTCGCGACCGGTGTGAACACCGGGATCGCCGACACGAGCGCGATGATGAAAAACAGCCTGAGGCGCATCGACTTCATAGGACTTCCTCACTGACAAGGGGGACCGGGACCGATGGAAAAAGTGCGCAATCGTATCAGAAACACGCGACCGGGGACTCGGGCGGGCTCGGGACACAAACGAACGCCTCACCGTCCCCACGCTGTCAAAAGACCTCACCGCGAAGAACGCAAAGGTCGCAAAGTCATTCTGGCAAAATCAAGAAATCTTGGCGTTCTCAGCGTCCTTTGCGGTGCGTCCGTGAAGGTGGCGGCTTACAAGTGGCGAAGCGCGACGTTCGGGTCTACTCGCGACGCACGGCGGGCGGGCAGGTAGCAGGCGCAGAATGCTGCGACCCCGACCGGGATCAGGACCAGCGCCAGCATCACGGGATCGATCACACCGATCGGGATGGGTGTCATTGATTGGATGATTGCGCGCCCGCTGACACCGATGAATAGCGCGAAGGCGAGCCCCTGCAACACGGGCGCGTAGCCGTCCTTCAGCACCATGCGCCTGATCTGCCCGGCGCTTGCGCCGACCGACATCCGCACGCCGATTTCGCGGGTGCGCTGCGTGACGATCTGCGACTGGACGCCGTACAGACCGATCATCGCGAGCAGAAGGGTCAGCGCGCCGAGCGCCACCGCCCCGATACCCACGGTTCGCAGGAGCACGTACGGTCCCGCGAGCATCACGCGTCCTGTGCCCGCAGCCTGGATGCCGAGCTCCGGATCCGCGCGACGGATCGCGCTGCGCACGGCACGCGTGGCGGTCTCGGCGTCCTTCGCGCGCGCGACGACGGCGACCGACCGCTGGTACCACTGCGCGAACGGTGCATACACAAGATCCCCGTTTCGCGAGAACAGGTGCGTCACATCCGTGTCCCGCGCCACGCCCACGACCCTCGCGCTCCTGACAGGCGTGTCGCCTCGGGCAAACGCGTCCTTCATGAGCAGGTCACGGCCGAGGACCTCGCTCGTCCCGAACAGCTTGCGCACGGTCGTTTCGCTCAGGACGACAACCGGCGCGGCCCCGGCATCGTCGCGCTCGTCGAACCCGCGTCCGCGGAGGATCGGAACGCCGATCGTTCTGAAGAGTCCGGGCGTCGCGGCAAGGAGAGATGCGTCCTCGTACGTGGTGACGTTCCGCAGAAAGGGCCGGTCCGGCGTCGTCAGATCGACGAGCGGATTGCCGAGCGTGCCGAATGGAAGGCCACTCGAGACGGACGCCGCTTCCACGACTCCATCCTTCTGCAGCTCCTCGAGGACCGCGTCGAGCGCACCACGGGCGCGCGGCTCCTCCCAGCCTTGCGCGTAGAAGCTGAGCATCGCGACACCGATGCGGTCCATGTCTACACCGGAGTCGCGACGGGCTTCGGTGACGAGATAGCGGACGCTCAGCGACGAAATGATGAAGAATCCGGCCGAGATGGCCACCTGCCACCGAAGGAGTGCCCGTTGTCGCTTCGCCTTCGACGGCGCCACGTTGCCGGTGCCGGCTGCCAGGCCTTCCCTCACGTCCGCCCGGCGGGTGAGCTGCAGCGCCGGTTCGAGACCGAACACGACGAGCGACAGCAGCAGCGCCGTCGCCGCGACCGCAAGTGCCGCGGCATTCACTTCGGGCTGCAGGGACACGATCCACGCTTTCGACATGGGAAGGTCGAACTGGATCACGCGCGTGAGCCCCTGGAGCACAAAGTAGACCCCCGCGCTTCCGGCCACGGCCAGCAGCAGACTCTCGGCGCATTGTTCGCGCACCAGCCGCCAGCGCGACGCGCCGAGGGCTCGCCGTACGGCGAACTCCTGGTGCCTCGCCGCGCCGCGCGCGAGCACGAGGTTCGCCAGATTCGTGCAGGCCACGACGAGGGCAAGGGCCGTGAGCCCGATGATGATCAGGCCGAAGCGCCACATGCCGTCGCCCTGCGCGTTCAACTGCGTGATCGTGTCGGCGCGCCATGCCCGCTTGCGCGCGGTCTGCTGCGGAAGGTCGGGCAGTGGATGCGCCGCGTCGAGGGCGGCCGAAATCGCGTTCAGCTCCGTCGAGGCTGTCGCGGCCGTGCGACCGGGCCGCAGCCTGCCGACCACGGTGAGACGCGGGCGCTCGCGGTCGGAGAACCTGGACGGCGCAGAGGTCGTGAACCACGAGATCGTGCCGAACGGCACCCACAACTGCGATCCGATCGGTCCGGGGAGCGCGCCGCCAAAGTCGGCAGGCGCGACACCAACGATCTCGAACGGCCGTCCCGACAGCCGCACGGTCGTGCCCACGACCTCCGGATCAGCGCCGAACGCACTGCGCCAGAGGCCGTCGCTGATGACGACGACCGACGCGGAGCCGGAGTCATCCGCTGGCAGAAGCACGCGGCCCATGGCGGCGTGCACGCCGATGGTCGAAAAGTACGCGCCGTCCACGGCTTCGGCCGGGAGCAGCTCCGTTCCGGACGATAGCGCCACGGCCGGGAATACCGGCTGCGAGGCGGAGACGCCGCTGAGCGACGTCTGCGCCTCGCGCAGGTCCCTGAAGTCGGGCAGCGAGATCACACCGCGCGGGTTGTAGCGGCCGTACTGCGGCGCCATCACCAGCACGACGTTGTCGGGATCCGGCACGCCCGGCTCGTGCCAGAGCAACGCATCCACCACCGAGTACACGGCCGTCGTCACACCGACACCCAGCGCAAGTGAGAGCACCGCAAAGACGGTGAACATCGGCGTCGCGAGCAGGCGCCGGCTGGCAAGCCTGAGATCGCTGCCGAAGCCATGCAGCACGCGCAGCGAGGCAAAGCCGCTCGCGTCGCGGCACTTCTCCTTGTAAGCCTCGATCGCGCCGAACTCGACGTGCGCCTGGCGGACGGCCTCGTCACGCGGCATGCCGGTCGCCACAAGGTCGTCGGCGCGATGCTGGACGTGCTGCGCGAGCTCCTCGCGCATCTCGCGCTCGAACCGCGCGCGTGTCAGCAGCGATCTGATGGCGGCGATGAACGAACCCATGACAGGCTCCCGGTTTCTTATAGCTGCGCTACAAGTGGCGCAGCGCGACGTTCGGGTCCACTCTCGACGCACGGCGGGCTGGCAGGTAGCACGCGAAAAACGCCGCGAACAGCAGCGGGACCGGGACGACCAGCAGCATCCAGGGATCCACGATCTCCAGCGGCGCCACCATCACCGAGCGAACGATGGCGCGGCCGGCGATCCCGATGAACAGGCCGATGGCCAGTCCCTGCAGGACCGGCTTGTAGCCGTCTTTGAGCACCATCGCGCGCACCTGCGCGGCCGTGGCACCGAGCGACATGCGGACGCCAATCTCCCGGGTTCGGTGCGCGACGGCCTGCGACTGCACGCCATAGAGGCCCACCATCGCCAGCAGCAGCGTCAGCGCGCCGAGCGCGACCGCGACGATCCCGGCGGCCCGCAGAAACACGTACGGACCTGCGAGGATGGAGTGCGCGGTGCCGATCCGCTCGATAGGGACATCGGGGTCCGCCTTGCGAATGAGCTGCCGTAGCGCCGGTACCGCATCGGGTGCGAACGTCCTGGCGATGACCGTTACGTAGGGCGCGTATTCCTGCGCGAACGGCAGATAAACCGTGTGGCCGCGTCGTGACGAGTAGTGCGTCGTGTCGGCATCGGCCGCGACGCCTGCGACGGTGACGCGCCGGACCTCTTCTTCCGGGCGGTAGCCGCGCGAATCCACCTTGAGCAGGATCTCCCGACCGACGGCGTCACTGGTGCCGAACAGTTCGCGGGCAGCCGATTCGCCGATGATGACGACCCGCTGGGAAGCAGCCGTGTCGCGATCATCGAAGCCGCGTCCGCGAAGCAGCGGTGTGCCAGCGGCACGGAAATATTGAGGCGTCACGGCCATCAGCACCGCCCATCCGTGCTCACCCCTGGGCTGGATCGGCTTGTCAGGCGTCGAGATCTCCGCACTGGGCGTGATCGTCGTGCCGAACGGCAGCCCCGTCGACACAGCGACTGCTTCGACGCCCGGTGTTCGCGCGCCTTCCTGCAGGATCCGGTCGACAGCGCCGCGGGCTTTGGTCTCGTCCCATTGGGATCCGTAGAAGCTCACGATCGCCACCGCCATGCGGTCGAGCACCACGCCGGGATCGTGTCGAGCCTCGCTCGCCAGGTATCTGGCCGACATCGAGGCGATGATGAAGAACCCGGCCGAAATCGCGACCTGCCAGCGCAGTAGCCTGTGCTGCCGCTTCGTGGTCGGCGTGCCGACGCTGCCGCCGCCCGCGGCAAGGACGTCCCGCACATCGCGCGTGCCCGTGATTCGCAACGCCGGTTCGAGCCCGAACACCGCAAGGGCGAGCAGCAGCGCGCCAATCGTGGCCATGAGCGCCGCCGCATTGATCTGTGGCTGCGCGGAAACGACCATGCTGGGGCCGATCGGAATCTCGACATTCAGCACCGTCATCAGGACGCGCAGGACGACGAACGACACTGCCCCGCCCAGGACGGCGATCAGCAGAGTTTCGGCGAGCTGTTCGCGCACCAGACGCCAGCGCGGCGCCCCCAGCGCACCGCGCACGGCCAGCTCCTGGTGACGCATCGTCCCGCGCGCGAGCATGAGATTCGAGAGGTTTGTGCAGGCCACCACCAGCACGAGCCCGACGAGGCCGACGATCAGCAGGCCGGCCGTGAGGTTCATGCTCCGCTCGCGGTCGGTGTCGTCGAATTTCTTCGCAAACCAGCCGCGGCGCGGCGGGCCGCCCCCCTCGGCCCGCGGAGCTCGCGGATAGGCGGCATCGAGGCCCTGCGCGAAGCTCCCGAGCTCGGCGGAGGCGGTTTGGACTGTGACGCCCGGCCGCAGGCGGCCGACCACGGTGAGCCGCCGGCGATCGCGCTCCGGGGTCGTCACCGTGCGTCCTGCCGCCACCCCGAACCATCCGATCGTCGTGGACGGCACCCAGAGCTGCGGCCTGCGCGGACCTGCGACCGCTCCCTGGAATCCGTCCGGAGCCACGCCGATGACCTCGAACGGACGCCCTGCGAGGCGGATCGTGCGACCGATGATGGAAGAATCGCCGGCGAACCGGGATCGCCACAACCAGTGACCCAGCACGACAACCGGGGCGCTCGTCTCCACATCCGCGCGCTGCACCGGCCTGCCAAGGGCGACGCCGGCTCCGAGTGTGTCGAAGTACGCCTCGTCGACGGCTTCACCTGATGTGAGGATGGTCGTGTCAGGGGTCACCACGGACGGGACGATGCGGTAGGCGCCCGTGATGCGGGTAAACGATTGCTGCGCCGCCCGGAAGTCCTCGAAATCCGGCACCGAGACGACGCCCTGCACCGCGTGCTGGCCCGCCTCGGCGCCCATGACAACGGCAACCCGGTCGCTCTCCGGGATGACGCGGTCCTTCCAGAGGACGGTATCCACCGACGAGTACACCGCCGTCGTGACGCCCACGCCGAGCGCCAGCGAGAGCACGGCGAAAACGGTAAACATCGGCGTCGCGAGCAGACGACGTGAGGCGACCTTCAGGTCCGCGCCGAAGCCGTGCAGCACGCGCAGCGAGGCAAAGCCGCTCGCGTCCCGGCACTGCTCCTTGTAAGCCTCGACCGCGCCGAACTCGACGTGCGCCTGGCGGACGGCCTCGTCACGCGGCATGCCGGTCGCCACAAGGTCGTCGGCGCGATGCTGGACGTGCTGCGCGAGCTCCTCGCGCATCTCGCGCTCGAACCGCGCGCATGTCAGCAGCGATCTGATGGCGGCGATCAGCGCGCGCATGACTCTTTCGCACGCCGCTGAACAGGCCGACCTGGCTGGGTTTTTCCATTTCCCATTTCCCATTTTCCATTGCAGGATGGGTTTGTCAGCATCCTGCTAGACCTCCCCTGCGCGGGTCTTCAGCGCCGTGCCCATGATCCCGACCATGCGGTTCCAGCCGTCGGTCTGCTCGCGCAGGCGTTTCCGTCCGGACGTCGTGAGCCGGTAGAACTTGGCCTTGCGGTTGTTCTCGGAGGTTCCCCACTCGGCGTCGAGCAGCCCCTGGCGCTCGAGGCGATAGAGCGCGGGATACAGGGCGCCCTGTTCCACGAGCAGCGCCCCCTGCGTCATCTGCTGCACCCGCAGCAGCACGCCGTAGCCGTGCAGTTGCCCCAGTGAGACGGCCTTGAGGATCAGCAGGTCGAGCGTGCCGGGCAGGATGCCGGTGGAATCAGGATGCATGTGGGTCCTTACCTAAACACGTTAGGCGTGCATCCTACCGCTGCTCCCCTAAGCCGTCAAGGAGGAACGGGTCGGGCGCGGCTTTTGCCTCAATCGCTCCAACGGACCTTCACATGGGGTTTTTATGGCAGGAAATGCGTACTTGGCCGGGGCCGACGATGGTAGGATCGGCCATATGGGCGGGAGGCAGGAGGCGCTCGTCGACGAGCTGTACCGAGTCGACGGCAAGGCCGAAATCGTCAACGGCAGGATCGTTCGCATGAGCCCGGCGGGTGGGCTTCACGGCTACGCCGCGGGCTCGATCTATGCGAGCCTGCTGGAGTACGCTCGGCAAACCAGCCGCGGCTTTTCACTGCCCGACAATGTTGCCTTCATCGTGAACCTGCCGCATCGGCGGTCGTTCAGCCCCGACGCCGCCTTCTGGACCGGCGCGCGCCTGACCCGCAAGTTTCCTGACGGCCCGCCGATCTTCGCCGTGGAGGTCCGTAGTCCTGAGGACTATGGTGCCCGCGCCGAGCACCGGATGGCCGACAAGCGTGCCGACTACTTCGCTGCCGGGACGCAGGCCGTCTGGGACGTCGACCTGGAAGCCGGCTCGGTCCGCCTCCACCTCGCCACGGATCCGGCACGACCGCTGATGTTCAGCCGCGGCGAAACGGCGCACGCCGAACCGGTGCTGCCCGGCTGGTCGATGCCGGTCGACGATCTGTTCCCGCCTGAAAAGTAAGCGTGTCTCCTTCCGCCTAAAGGCGGAAGCCACCAGCCATCGGGTGGGAAGCGGTGACGCCAGGTGCAGGCCCCGTGTTGAGCCGCGTTGAACCCGCTTCGCCAAGGTTTCGGCGCGCAGGCCGTGGCCCGTGTCGAGCCGTGTTGGACCGTGTTGAACCGTGGCTTGTGTTGGCCGTGGCTTCACCCGATCGCGCGCCCGTGGTCCAGGACGATCACGCGGTCGGCGAGCTGGTCGACCTCACCGCGGTCGTGGCTGACGTAGATCACAGGGACGCCGAGGTCGTCGCGCACGCGCAACAGGTACGGAAGGATGCGGCGGCGGCGCTCGACGTCCACGGCGGCGAGCGGCTCGTCGAGCAGCAGCACATCGGGCGCTGACATCAGCGCGCGCGCGAGCGCGACGCGCTGCCGTTCGCCGCCGGAGAGGTCCGGCACGCGCCGGTCCAGCAGGTCCCCCACTTCGAGCATCTTCGCAACGGCGTCGATGGCGAGCTTCTGCCCGGGGCGCCGTCCGTAGAGGACGTTGCGGCGGACGTTCATGTGCGGGAAGAGCGC
>JBBECO010000164.1:0-9678 GCA_040881785.1 Vicinamibacterales bacterium | reverse complement strand
TCGAAGCCGGCGCGCGCCGTGCGGACGAGCAGCGGCAGGCCCATCACCGCCATCGCGATCACCACCGCCTTCCAGGTGAAGACGATCTCGATGCCGAAGCGCCCGAGGAAGCCGCCGAGGGGCCCGCGCGGGGCGAGCAGCATCAGCAGGATCAGACCGGTGGCCACCGGCGGCATCACGAGCGGCAACGACACGAAGGTCTCGAGCAGCACGCGCCCGCGGAACCGTCCCCGCGAGAGCGCCCACGCGAGCAGGAGTCCCGGGGGCAGCATGACCGCGGTCGCGATGGCGGCCATCCCGATGGTGAGCAGCGTAATCGTCCAGAGCTCGCCCATCAATGCGTCCAGACGTACGGGCTGAACTTGAAGCGCGTGAAGATGGTCCGTGCGGTCTCGCCACGCAGGAACGTCATGAAGTGTTGCGCGGCGGCCTTGTTCCTCGAGCGTTCCAGCACCGCCGCCGGATAGACGATCGGCCCGGTCATCTGCTGCGGCACGATGAAGGCGACGGACACCTTCGAAGACGATGCGGCGTCGGACTCGTAGACGATGGCGGCATCGGCCGCCTCATTCTCGACGGCGGCCAGCGCGGCGCGGACGTTCGCCAGCGCCAGGAGCTTCGGCTGCAGCGCCTCCCACTGGCCCTCGTGCTGGAGGAACTTGCGGGCGTAGAACCCGGCCGGGACCGCCGCCGGGTCGCCGATCGCGATCCGCTTCACGCCCGTCGCGGCGAGTGCCTGCGCGGTACTGCCGCCGAGCGGACGGCCCGGGCGCACGACGATCGCCAGGCGATTCGACAGGAGGTACGAGAACCCGCCTGCCTTGATCGCGCCGGCCCGCTCGACGTAATGCATCTGCACGAGGTCCGCGCTGATGAAGATGTCGGCCGGCGCACCGTTGGCGATCTGCCGCGCGAGCACGTTGGAGCCGGCGAAGTTGAAGCGCACGGGGCCGCCGCCGCTCGCGCGGTAGGCCTGCTCGATGTCAACCAGTGCATCGGTGAGGCTGATGGCCGCCGACACGAGCACCGGCGCCGGCGGAGACGGGGCCAGCCAGACCGCCAGCACCAGCGCGACGAACTGAAGGGGCACCCGATAACTGTACACGCTGCACCCTCTGCGTCAGTTCCCCGCACTCTCTGCGTCAGTTCCTACGGTCCGGGGCGCCACCCGGTCCGCTTCAGCAGGATCAGCGTCCAGGCGGGCACCGGGATTTTGTCGGCCACGCCGTACTCCGGCCCGCCGCTCTCATCGTGCAGCTGGTCCTCCGCGTCGAACGTGTTCAGGATCACCGACCACCGCGTGCCCCACTTCTCCTCGGGCAGCGTGAACTCGAGTGCGTCGGGCCCGGCGTTGAAGATGACGTAGAAGCTCTCGTCGACGATCGGCTCGCCGCGCTCGTTCGGTGTCGGAATGCCACGGCCATTGAGGAATACGCCGAGCGACTTGGCGAACCCGACGTTCCAGTCGTGCTCCGACATCTCGACGCCGGCCGGCGTGAACCAGCCGATGTCGCTCACCTGCGTGCCGTGGATCGGCTGCCCCTGGAACCAGCGGCGGCGGCAGAACACGGGATGCTGATACACGAAGCGCACGAGCCGCTGCGTGAAGTGCAGCAGCCCGGTGTCGGCATGCTGCCAGTCGTACCAGGAGATCTCGTTGTCCTGGCAGTAGCCGTTGTTGTTGCCCTGCTGGGTACGCCCCAGCTCGTCGCCGCCGAGGAGCATCGGCACGCCCTGCGACAGGAAGAGCGTCGCCAGGTAGTTCCGCACCTGCCGCGAACGCAGCCTGTTGACGTCGAGATCGTCGGTCGGTCCTTCCGCCCCGCAGTTCCACGAGCGGTTGTGGTTGTCGCCGTCGCGGTTGTCTTCGCCGTTGGCCTCGTTGTGCTTCTCGTTGTACGACACGAGGTCGCGCAGCGTGAAGCCGTCGTGCGCGGTGATGAAGTTGACGCTGGCGTTGGGGCGCCGTGCGGACCCTTCGTAGAGATCGGAGCTGCCGGTGAACCGGTAGGCGAACTCGGCGAGCGTCTGGTCGGTGCCGCGCCAGAAATCGCGCACCGTATCGCGGTACTTCCCATTCCACTCCGACCACAGCGGCGGGAAGTTGCCGACCTGGTAGCCTCCCTCGCCGACGTCCCACGGCTCGGCGATCAGCTTCACCTGGCTCACGACCGGATCCTGCTGGATCAGGTCGAAGAACGCCGACAGCCGGTCCACGTCGTGCAGCCCCCGCGCGAGCGTCGCCGCCAGGTCGAACCGGAAGCCGTCGACGTGCATGTCCAGCACCCAGTAGCGCAGGCTGTCCATGATCAGCTGCAGCACGTGCGGGTGACGCATGTTCAGCGTGTTCCCCGTGCCGGTGTAGTCCATGTAGTAGCGGCGGTCCCCCCCCACCAGCCGGTAGTACGCCGCGTTGTCGATTCCCTTGAACGACAGCATCGGCCCGAGGTGGTTCCCCTCGGCGGTGTGGTTGTAGACCACGTCGAGAATCACCTCGATCCCCGCCCGGTGCATGGTCTTCACGAGGTGCTTGAACTCCTGCACCTGCTCGCCGTCCTGGCCGCTCGAGGTGTATTCGTTGTGCGGCGCGAGATAGCCGATGGAGTTGTAGCCCCAGTAGTTGCGAAGCCCCTTATCGACCAGCGTCTTGTCCTGCACGAACTGATGGACCGGCAGGAGCTCGACGGCAGTGACCCCGAGCTCCTGCAGATACTTCACGGCGACGGGATGCGCCATGCCGGCATAGGAACCGCGGATCTCGAGCGGAATCTCCGGATGCTGTTCGGTGAATCCCTTGATGTGCGTCTCGTACACGACCGTGCGATGCCACGGCGTATTCGGTCGCCGGTCGGATCCCCAGTCGAAGAACGGATTGATGACGACGCTCTTCGCCACGTATGGCGCACTGTCGTCGTCATTGCGCGACGATTCCGGCGCGTCGAAACGGTACGGGAAGATCGCCTCGTTCCATTCCCACAGGCCGTCGATGGCCTTGGCGTACGGATCGAGCAGCAGCTTGCTGGGGTTGCACCACTGGCCATGTTCGGGCGCCCACGAACCGTGCACGCGAAAGCCGTAGCGCTGCCCCGGCCTGACGTTCGGCAGATAGCCGTGCCAGCAGAGCGCGGTTGTTTCCGGCAGGTCGAGACGCGTCTCCTTGCCCGCGTCATCGAACAGGCAGAGCTGCACACGGGTGGCGGCTTCAGAGAAGACCGAGAAGTTGGTGCCGACGCCGTCGAAGGTGGCGCCGAGAGGGTAGGGTTGTCCGGGCCAGATGTGCATATGGAATCAAAATACCCAGCCGAACATACACGACCCGTGCCGGGAGTGCTAAGCTTCGCCCTGCTGGAGGGATCGATGATGAACAACCGTCTGAATGCGTTCGTTGTAGCTGTCGTATGCGCGGGCGTGGCCGCCGCCTCGCCGGACGTGCTGGCGCAGCGGCAAGAGAGTACACCGCCCAGCGACCGGCTGACACTGGAAACGTTCCTCGACATGGAAACCGTGGCCGATCCGCGGCTCTCCCCCGACGGCCGCCAGATCATCTACACGCGCGGCTGGATCGACAAGATGAACGACCGGCGCGAGTCGGCGCTCTGGATCATGCACGCGGACGGCAGCCGCAACCGCTTTCTCGCCAAGGGGTCCAACGCGCGCTGGTCGCCGTCCGGCGACCGCATCGCCTACATCGGGCCGGGTGAGCCGCGCGGGTCGCAACTGTTCGTCCGCTGGATGGACGCCGAGGGCGCGACGTCCCAGGTGACGCGCGTCGAACAGTCACCCGGCGGCCTGGCCTGGTCACCAGACGGCACGCAGCTCTCCTTCACGGCGCTGGTCGAGGAGCGCAACAACTGGCCGATCAAGCTGCCGAAGGCTCCTTCCGGGGCCAAATGGACAGAAGCGCCGCGCATCGTCGAACGCCTCAACTATCGCCGCGACCGTACCGGCTTCGTGGACAACGGCTTCCGCCACATCTTCGTCGTCCCGGCGATCGGCGGGACGCCGCGGCAGCTGACGTCGGGCAACTTCGATCACAGCGGCAGCGAATGGACGCCCGACGGACGCAGCATCCTCTTCAGCGGCCTGCGCGTCGAAGTGGACGATTACCAGTGGCGCGAATCGGAGATCTATGCGGTGGACGTCGCGAGCGGCGGGATCCGTCAGCTCACCACGCGCAAGGGGCCCGACTCGAATCCGACCGTGTCGCCCGACGGCAGGCGCGTCGCCTACACCGGCAACGATCACAGCCGCGACACCTGGGCCGACAGCAAGCTGTACGTCATGAACATCGACGGCTCGAGCCCGCGGCTCGTGTCGGACGACTGGGACCGCTCGCCCGGAAATTTGAAATGGGCCGCCGACGGATCGGGCGTGTACTTCACGGCGCAGAACGAGGGGACGCAGAACCTGTACTTCCTGCCGCTCGGTGCGGCCGCTGGAAAGGTAACGCCGGTGACGAAGGGCGTCCACATGGTCTCGGTCTCGGATATCTCGCCCCAGGGGGTCGCGGTCGGCACGGTCACGACCTTTCAGAAGCCAGGCGACATCGTGGCATTTGATCTCAAGGCACCTGCGATCATGAAGCAGCTCACGTCCGTCAACGACGATGTGCTGCAGGGCAAGAGGCTCGGGGCGGTTACCGAGATGTGGTACACCGCGCCGGACGGCCTGAAGGTCCAGGGCTGGTACGTCACGCCGCCGGATTTCGATCCGTCGAAAAAGTACCCGATGCAGCTCCAGATCCATGGCGGGCCGCACAGCATGTACAACGTCGGCTTCAACTTCGGCTGGCAGGAGCATGCGGCCAACGGCTACGTGATTCTCTATACGAACCCGCGGGGCAGCACAGGGTACGGCAGCGCCTTCGGCAACGCCATCAAGAACGCGTATCCGGGCAAGGACTACGACGACCTCATGGCCGGCGTGGACGCGCTGCTCGCGAAGGGATTCGTGGATCCGCAGAACATGTTCGTCACCGGCTGCAGCGGCGGCGGCGTGCTGACGGCGTGGATCGTCGGCCAGACGGACCGCTTCGCGGCCGCCTCGGCCAACTGCCCGGTCGTGGACTGGCTGTCGTTCGTCGGCACGACCGACGGCGCGAGCTGGTACTACAACTTCGAGAAGCTGCCGTGGGAGGATCCGTCCGAGCACATCCGGCGCTCGCCGCTCACCCACGTCGGCAAGGTGAAAACCCCGACCATGCTGATGACCGGCGTGAACGACCTGCGGACGCCGATGCCGCAGACCGAGCAGTTCTACAGCGCGCTGAAGCTGCGCAAGGTGCCGACCGCGATGCTGCGATTCGTGGACGAGTGGCACGGCACGACCAGCAATCCGTCGAACTTCATGCGGACGCAGCTGTATCTGCGGTACTGGTTCGATAAACACAAGCGCGGCGCCGCGCGCACGACGACAGACTCGATGGACCGATAAACGGTCCGACGGATTTCGGCACCAGGAGCACCAAGACACCAGGAGCACAAAGAGAGGGCTGCTTGGAGGTCTTGGTGGTCTTGGTGTCGTGTGTGCCATTTACCGTGGGTTCGTTCTGGAGTCCAGGATGCAGACGTTCAATATGATCCGTTGCCTCATTCTCGTACTGGCGCTGCCCACCGCAGCCACCTCGATCGCCGCCCAACAGGACCTCGGCGTCCCCTCGAAGGACGGCCTCGTCGTGTGCACCTCGGCCCCCGCGTGTGATGCGGGCGCCTCGGTCATGGCCGTCGGCGGCAACGCCGTGGACGCCGCGGTCGCCACCGCCTTCGCGCTGGCGGTCACGCACCCGGCCGCCGGCAACATCGGCGGCGGCGGCTTCATGATCGTCCGCACGCCCGACGGCCAGGTCACCAGCTTCGACTACCGCGAGCGCGCGCCGCTCGGCTCGACGCGGACGATGTACCTGGACGAGAAGGGGGAGATCGTGCGCGGACGCACGTCCGCCGGCTATCTCGCGCCCGGCGTGCCAGGTTCCGTGCGCGGCCTCGCGATGGCGCACAAGAAGTTCGGGAAGCTCCCATGGAAGGACGTCGTGATGCCCGGCGTGCGGCTGGCCGAACAGGGCTTCGCGATGTCGGCCGGACTGGCGCGCGGCCTCAACCGCGAAGTCGCCGGGCCGATGGCGAAGTTCCCGGCGTCGGTCGCGGCCTACGGCAAGCCCGGGGGTGGCGAGTGGCAGGCCGGCGACCGCCTGGTGCTGAAGGACCTCGCGAAAACGCTCCGCTCGATCGCCACCGAAGGCCCTGACGCGTTCTACACCGGGTGGATCGCCGACGCGATTGCGGCCGACATGAAAGCCAACGGCGGCCTCATCACCAGGGAAGACCTTGCGAAGTACGAAGCGAAGGAACGTGCCCCGGTGCGCGGCACGTACAAAGGCTTCGAGATCGTCTCGATGCCGCCCGTCAGCTCCGGCGGCATCGCGCTGATCGAAATGCTCAACATCCTCGAGCCCATGGACCTCAAGTCGAAGGGGCTCCTCACCGCGGAGGCGCTGCATCTGCAGATCGAGGCGATGCGCCGCGCGTATCTCGATCGGGCGCGCCATCTCGGCGATCCCGACTTCGTGAAGATCCCCGTCGAGACACTCACGTCCAAGGAGCACGCCCGCAAGATCGCGGCCTCGATCGATCCCGCGAAGGCGTCGAGCAGCGTCGAGCTCGGCAAGGACATCGTCACCGTCACGACCGGGCAGGAGCCGGACCAGACGACCCACTACTCCGTCATCGACCGCGGCGGCATGGCCGTGACGACAACGACGACCCTCGAAGGCAGCTACGGCTCCCACGTCGTCGTCAAAGGGACCGGATTCCTGCTGAACAACGAGATGGGGGACTTCAACAAGAAGCCGGGGACGACGAGTCTGACGGGAGACATCGGGACGCCCGCCAACCTGATCGATCCCGGCAAGCGCATGCTCAGCTCGATGACGCCCACGATGGTGCTCAAGGACGGAAGGGTCGTGATGCTGACGGGGTCCCCCGGCGGGCGCACCATCATCAACACTGTCTTCACGATCGTCCTCGGCGTGGTCGAGTACGGCCTGAACGGACGCCAGGCGGTGGACCTCGCCCGGATGCACCACCAGTGGCTGCCGGACCGTGTGTCGATCGAAAAGGAGAACGGGCCGTCCGAGGAGGTCCTGGACAAGCTGAAAGCCATGGGCCATAACATCACCGCCGGCGGACGGCAGGGGGACGCCCATTCAATCTGGGTGGCGCCGGACGGCACCGTTTACGGCATCAACGAGCTGCGGACGCCTGATGGCAAGGCGTCAGTGCCCGTGCGGTAGGCTTCGGGGTTTTTCATTCCCCGATGCTCGCCAGGACCCGATCCACGAACTCGTCATCCAGAAACATGCCGGCAGCAATCAGCTCCGTAACCAGGGGCCGAGCGCTCTCGATCTTACGATTCCTCTTCGAACGTAGGACGACGCCGAGCGTTCCGATGACCGGCACGTTGTGAGCGACGGCGCAGCGCCGCGCAGCGCGATCGTCGAGTACACCCCATTTCGAACCACCGGCGCAATGGGCGATCACCTGGGCCTCGCCTGGCCCAAGATCCCAACGCTGGATGCCCGCCACAACCGCGAGATCCCCGACACGGTACTTCCCCGCCCACTCCAGCGCTGCTACCGCAGTCCGGTCTTTATGTTGGCCGGCACGAACTTCCTCAATGACGGCGTCCGGGACCAGGATTGCGGGAGCCAGGCCCTCGATCAAGTCGAGACGGCCGATGCGAGAGAACAGAATGAGCGGTGAGGCGTTGACGACCCACCCGTCACTCACGGTGGATCTCGTCCTGCAGTTCCTCGGCCGTCACCTGCGCAACGGAGATGCGCCGATGCGCCAGTTCGTCGATGAATTCCGCCCGGCTCGTGCCGGCGATCTCGGCGGCCTTCGATTGGGAGATCTCGCCATGCGAGTACCAGAGCAACGCCGCAGCAACGCGCATCTCTTTCACGAACTCGGTCGGCGACAGCCGCAGCGCCGAGAGCGCGCCTTCCGGCAGATCGAACGTTATCGTCGGCATTGCTTTCGCCTCTCCAGCTTCAGGATACCGCGGCGCGAGCTGAGGGCAAACTGTCCGGGTTCTGTTGCGCTCAACCCGTCGCCGACCCTGAAGGTTCGCTGGACGCCCGTCGCCGGCTGCCGGGGAGGAAAGAACCGGTCCTTCACCGCGTCGCGCACGAGACGTGGACGAAGATACCGCAGGCGGACGCCCGGCGATGGTTGTGGAAGGAGGAGTCGCCCACACGCGCCATTCGATCGGGCACGCGCGTCGGACTCGTCGTAAATACCCTCGGCGCGCTGTGCGAGCGACTCCGGCGCTCTCCTTTCTGGAGACTCGACGACAGTACCGGCAACCCGCCGACGAAAGGGAAAATCGGCACGCCCTCGATCGCCATGACTACGCCGCGAGCGGTGGTCACCGGGTCGGCTCTCCAGAGAGTGGGTAAGCCGCAAGTAGGGGGAGGGGCTGGCGAGGTCAGATAATCGGCACTCGGGTGTTCGGGTCCAGGACCACGAGGGTGGCGGTTCCGCCCTTCTGTCCGCTGAAATTCAAGAGCACGCCCTGGTTCTTCTTCGTTCGACCACGTGACATTCCACCATCATCAACACGGTCTTCACGATCGTCCTCGGCGTGGTCGAGTACGGCCTGAACGGACGCCAGGCGGTGGACCTCGCCCGGATGCACCACCAGTGGCTGCCGGACCGTGTGTCGATCGAAAAGGAGAACGGGCCGTCCGAGGAGGTCCTGGACAAGCTGAAAGCCATGGGCCATAACATCACCGCCGGCGGACGGCAGGGGGACGCCCATTCAATCTGGGTGGCGCCGGACGGCACCGTTTACGGCATCAACGAGCTGCGGACCCCCGACGGCAAGGCGTCCGTTCCGAAGGCCGCTTCAGCCGCGTCGGGCCGTTGATCCAGCTCGTCCGTAAGACCTGCAGTTTCAACATGTCATCGGGCCGCCACGGTATTCGTAGACCCGTGTGCGGCCCCCGCGCGTATACTCTGAAGTCGGCCACCGCCAAGGCTCCCCAGCCAGATGGAGGTGCGGTCATGTCGGCTCCGCTCATCATCACCCGGCGCACCGCCGGCGACGTCGTCATCCTGCAGCTCGAGGGTCGCCTGATCTTCGACGAGGCGGGTCAGCATCTGCTGCGCGAAGAGGTCACCGGCCTGGTGGCCGGCGGCCGGCGCCACATCCTCCTGGACCTGCGCGGCATCACCCACATGGACAGCGGCGGTGTCGGCGCGCTCGCGGCCGTGTCTCTGCACGTGGTGAAGCGGAACGGGTCGCTCAAGCTGCTGGCGCCGAGCGACCGCGTCCTGCGTGTGCTCCATATTACGCATCTCGAATCGGTCTTCGAGATCTTCGCGGAGGAACCGGATGCCGTCAGGAGTTTCCCCCGGCGGACGACGCCGGCGCAGTTGACAGTCACGGCACCAAGCCTATAGTCTCGGTGACGACATGTTCCCGACGCGCCACCATCACCGGCACCACCATCATTCCTGCTCCGGCGGGCCGGTATCCGTGCGCTTCATGAACTGACATCTCAAAGACACGCGCACCATTCGAGGCCCTGCTGGAGACATCCCGCAGGGCCTTTTTCCTTGTACCGATTAGACAATATGGAATGACCGGCTCTCCATCGTATCGTTGTGGTGCTTACGG
>JBBECO010000163.1:0-3086 GCA_040881785.1 Vicinamibacterales bacterium | reverse complement strand
TAATGAGGTTTCTATGGGATTCACGTCGCTGACCCCGGCGGCCGTGTGCGCCGTCGCCGCTGCCGCGCTGCTCTCCATGCCGCCGCTCCAGGCCCAGGGGCCCCGCGGGCTCGCGGGCATCGTGCCGAAGTCGCTGAGCGAGCTGCGCATGCAGGACGCGCGGGTCGATCGGATGCGGCGTGGAGGGGACCTCCGGATCCGCGAGTCGCGTGAGGACACGCTCGTCCCCGGCCGCCGCATCGAGCGCGCGGACCAGTACCACCGCGGCGTCCGCGTGTTCGGCGGCGACGTCGCCCGGCAGTTCGCCGGCGCGCAGACGGTCTCCGTCTTCGGCACGGTCTATGACGGCCTGACGGTGAGTACCGTTCCGGTCATCCCCGAACTAGACGCGCGACGGCGGGTCGAGGACCGTGCGGGCGTGCGCCTGGGGCCGTCACGGGCGGGCGAGCTCGTCGTGCTGCCGCACGAGGCCGGCAGTCCGGCGCTGGCCTGGCGCATCCGCGCGGCCACCGGCAACGACGTCCGCGAGTATTTCGTGGACGCGCGCTCCGGCGTCATCGTCTTCGAGTACAGCGACCTGCAGACCCAGAGCGCCGTCGGCCGCGCGACGGGGGTGCTCGGCGACTCCAAGAAGCTCTCTGCGACTCGCATCGGCAGCGCCTTCAGCCTGGACGATGCGCTGCGGCCGCCGACGATCCGGACGTATGACATGAAGGGGGATCCGTTCCGGACCCGGAACGTCATCAACGGCTTCGTACAGCTCGCGGCGTCGGACCTGGGCACCGACGCCGACAACACCTGGCAGGACGGCGCCCTGAGCGACGCCCATATCTACTCCGGCTACACGTACGATTACTACTTCAAGCGGTTCAACCGCCGCGGGATCAACGACGCGAACCTGCGAATGCAGACCCTGGTGCACCCGGTGCGCCGCGCCGACTTCGTCCAGTACCGGTCGCAGTTTTCCGTCTTCTTCGCCAACGCCGTGTACTACGGCGGCGGCCTGATGCTCTACGGCGTCGGCCTGCCCGAGGGTGTCACGAGCAACGGACGGAGCTGGGACTACGCCTCGGGCGCCATCGACATCGTCGCGCACGAGATCACGCACGGGGTGACCGGCTACACATCCGGTCTGATCTACCGCAACGAATCCGGGGCGCTCAACGAGTCGTTCTCCGACATCATGGGCACGGCCGTCGAGTTCTTCTTCCAGCCGCAGGGCAACGGTCCGATGCGGGCCGAGTACCTGTGTGGAGAGGACATCGCCCGCGGCGCGGCGCCCGGGATCCGGTCGCTGGCCAGCCCGATCGAGCGCGGCCATCCCGATCACTATTCGATCCGCTTCACCGGCACGAGCGACAACGGCGGCGTGCACATCAACTCCGGCATCCCGAACCACGTCTTCTACCTGGCGGTCGAGGGGGGCACCAACCGCGTGTCCGGTCTGAGCGTCGAAGGAGTAGGCGGAGGCAACCGGCAGCAGATCGAAAGCGTGTTCTACCGTGCCGTGACGCAGCTGCTGCCGGCCAACGCCACGTTCGCCATGGCGAGGGAGGCGACGATCCAGGCCGCGCGCGATCTCTACGGAACGGGAAGCGCCGCCGACCGGGCGATGACCGAGGCCTGGACGGCCGTGGGCGTCCAGTGAGGTCCGTAACGATGATGAGAGCGACCGCACGAGTCACGGCCGGCGGGATGCTGCTGGCACTCTGTGCCGCCCCGGTCTCGGCGCAGACACCGCAGCCGCGGAGGTTCGTCACCCTCAGCGCGGCCGCCCAGGCGGGTGCCGAGATCACCGACCGGTTCGAGCTCCAGACGAACGCCGAGACCGGCAGCATCGAGACACGCTACCCCGCCCGAACGGCGATGCTCGTCGACGGCAGCGTGGGCTTTCGTTTCTGGCGGCGTACGGGTATCGCGGCCGCCGGGTCGCGCTCGACCGCCTCGGGTCGCGGCACGGTGAGCGCGAATATTCCCCATCCCTTCTTCGACAATCGCCACCGCCTCGTCGAGGGGGAAGCCACGGGGCTCAGCCGAACCGAAACATCAGCGCACGTGCAGCTGTTCTATGAGGTGCCGACCAACGGCCGGTGGCAGCTTCGGCTCTTTGCCGGTCCGAGCTACTTCAGCCTCGAACAGGACGTCGTGCGCGAGGTGACGGCCAACGAAACGTTTCCGTACGACACCGCGACGTTTCAACATGCCGTGACGGGACGGGCGACCGGATCAGGCCTGGGTTTCAACACAGGAGCGGATCTCTCGTGGAGGTTTGCGCGTCGCGTGGGCGCCGGACTGCTCGTCCGCTACGCGCGCGCGAGCGTCGATCTCAACGGTCCTGACTCCCGGACCGTCTCATCGGATGGCGGCGGACTGCAGGCGGGGGCCGGCATCCGCTTCCTGTTCTAGCGAGGGACATGGCGGGCGCGGGGGCGTTTCGGGCACGCGTGCTCACCGCCGTCCGGCGGATTCCGCCGGGCCGTGTCGCAACCTATGGAGACATCGCCGCGGCGGCCGGCAGCCCGCGCGCGAGCCGGGCAGTCGGCAACATCATGCGCGAGTGCCGCTCGGTGGGGGTCCCCTGCCACCGCGTCATCGCGGCGGGCGGACGGCTCGGCGGCTTCGGCGGCCATCTGCAGCTCAAGCGGGAGCTGCTCCGCGCCGAGGGCATCACGGTGACCGGCAGCCGGGTCAAGGAGTTCACCGCGCGCCGGTGGGTACGGCGGTAACTGACGCAGAGGGCTTGCCCGCCGTAGCTTTAGCGGAGGCGGGTGCGGGCGCTGACGCTGAGAGTGCGGGTGAAAAAAGCGGTGTTGAACCGTGTTGAACAGTGGCCGAACCGTGGCCCGTGTTGAACCGTGTTGCACCGTGGCCCGTATTGAGCCGTGTTGAACCGTGGCCCGTGTTGAACCGTGTTGCACCGTGGCCTGTATTGAGCCGTGTTGAACCGTGTTGCACCGTGGCCCGTATTGAGCCGTGTTGAACCGTGTTGCACCGTGGCCCGTGTTGAACCGTGGCCCGTGATAATTCCGTGGCCGGCAACGTTGTCACCCGATGTCTACGTCTAAAGTAACAGCTCACCCATCGGC
>JBBECO010000162.1:0-3086 GCA_040881785.1 Vicinamibacterales bacterium | reverse complement strand
TCCCGCTTGCAGCGCTCCACCGCGGCCGGTAACATGCGCCCCTGTCGACCCACGATCGTCCAGATCCAAAAGGAGCCTATGCCTGACATCCATCGCCTCACCCGTCTGGCCCTTCCGCTGCTGGCGCTGCCGATCCTGGTCGCCACGGTCTTGCCGCAGGGCGGCACCCCGCAGCCCTCGGCGCAGGTGATCAACGCGCCTGACGATCCGCTGCTCGCGCCGTTCACCTTCCGCAACATCGGCCCCGCCAGCATGGGCGGGCGCATCGACGACGTCGAAGCGGCGCCGTCGGATCCGAACATCATCTACATCGGGTATGCCGTCGGCGGCGTGTGGAAGTCGGTGAACAACGCCACGACCTGGGAGCCGGTCTTCGACACCTACACGACGGCGTCGATCGGCGACATCGCCATCCATCCAACCAATCCGAACATCGTCTACGTCGGGACTGGCGAGCCCAACAACCGCCAGACGTCCTCGTTCGGCGACGGGATGTACAAGACGACCGATGGCGGCAAGACCTTTACGCACATCGGCCTGAGAGAGACGCAGACCATCGCGAAGGTCATCATCGATCCCAAGAGTCCCGACACGGTGTACGTGGCCGCACTCGGCCACCTGTTCGGACCGAATCCCGACCGCGGCATCTACAAGACGACCGACGGCGGGAAGAACTGGAACAAGGTGCAATTCGTGGACGAGGACACGGGCTTCACGGACCTCGCGATGGATCCCGCCGACAGCCGCGTGCTGTATGCCGCCAGCTATCAGCGGCGCCGGCAGGGCTGCTGTTTCAACGGCGGCGGTCCGGGCAGCGGCCTGTGGAAGTCCCCTGATGCGGGCGCCACCTGGACGAAGATCGGCGGCCAGGGACTTCCCGACGGCACCTACGGCCGCATCGCGCTCGGCGTCGCGGCCTCGAACCCGAACGTCGTGTACGCACAGATCGAGGCCGGGCGGACGGGTCAGCCGCAGCAGACGCGCGGCAACGATCCTGGTGCGGCGACGGAGACGACTCCAGGCGCGGCCGCGGTTCCCGGGCAGCCGCCTGTACCCGGTCAGCGCGGCGGCGCCGCGGCCGGCGGCCAGCGGGGCGGCGGACGCGGACCTCAGTACAACTGGTGCAACAATGCGGGTCCGGGAGCCGGGTTCGGACGCGGACGCGGCGGCGCGGAGGCCGAGGCGCAGCCGACGCCCAAGCCCCCGGCGCTCGACCCCTCGCGCGGCGGCATCTTCCGCTCGGAAGACAAGGGGGCGACCTGGACGCACGTGAGCAACTGCAACGCGCGTCCGATGTACTTCAGCAAGCTGCGGGTTGACCCGACCAACGACAAGGTCGTCTACGTCGCCGGGCTGCCGTGGGCGAAATCGCTGGACGGCGGACGCACGTTCGCGACGCTCGACAACGCCGGCGGCAACAATTCGCCCGGGCACGTGGATCAGCACGCGCTCTGGATCGATCCGAAGAATCCGAAACATCTGATCATCGGCAACGACGGCGGGCTGAACGTCAGCTGGGACCAGGGGCACACGTGGGACTTCGTCAACACGATGCCGACCGCGCTGGCCTACTGGGTGAGCGCCGACATGCGCCGTCCGTACTACGTCTACATCGGCCTGCAGGACAACGGGAGCTGGGGGGGGCCGAGCGCGACGCGGACGGGCGCCATTCTGAATTCCGACTGGTACCGTATCAGCGGCGGCGACGGGTTCCAGACGGCCGTCGATCCCACCGACCACAACATCGTCTACACGGAGTCGCAGAACGGCAACACGAGCCGCTACGACCTGCGAAGCGGCGGCCGCGGCCGGAGCATCCGTCCGCGAGGCATCAACACCGGTGGACGTGGAGGTGGTGGCCCTTCGACAGGCTCAGGGCAGGCGGCCGGCGGCGCGACACCCAACGTCCTGAACGCGACCGACAAGGACGAACCCTATCGCTTCAACTGGAACACGCCGTTCCAGCTCTCGCCGCACAACCCGAGCATCGTCTGGCTCGGCGGCAACCGGCTGTTCAAGTCCTACAACCGCGGCGACACGTGGGTGGCGAGCGCGGACCTGACCAAACGTGTGGACCGCAACACGATCACGATGATGGGCGTGCCGGGCAACGTGTCGATGCTCTCGAAGAACGACGGCGTGACGTCGTACAGCACGATCATCTCGCTCAACGAATCCCCCGTCATGCCGGGTGTCGTCTGGGCCGGCACCGATGACGGAGTGGTGCAGGTCAGCCGCGACGGCGGATTGACGTTCTCCGAGGTGGGGAAGAACCTGCCCGGCCTCCCGAAGGATCACATGCACTGGGTCTCGCGCATCTCGGCGTCGCAGTTCGATCCGGCGACGGCGTACGTGTCGGTCGACGGCCACCGGAGCGACGACCTCGAGCCGTACGTGTTCGTGACGCGTGACTACGGTGCCACGTGGCAGAGCATCTCGAGCAACCTGCCCGCGTTCGGCAACGTGCAGGTCGTGCGCGAGGACCCGAAGAACAAGGACCTGCTGTACGTCGGGACCGAGTTCGGGCTCTACATCTCGACCGATGGCGGCAAGGCGTGGAAGAAGTTCATGGGGAACCTGCCGACCGTGCGCGTGGACGACGTGCTGGTGCACCCGCGTGACAACGACCTGATCGTGGCGACGCACGGGCGCGCCGTGTGGATCGCCGATGACATCACGGCGCTGCAGCAGCTGACGCCGGAGGTGCGGGCGTCGGAGGCGCACCTGTTCGACATCCGGCCGGCCGTCCAGTGGATGACCGACCCGACCCTCAATCAGCAGATCGCCGGCAGCCGGCACTACCAGGGGGAGAACCCGGCGCGCGGCACGGCGATCCACTACTACCTGAAGTCGCCCGGCGAGGTGACGCTCGCCATTGCCGACGGCAACGGCCGGACGATCCGGACGCTCACGGCTCAGGGCCGGGCCGGGATCAACCGGGTCATGTGGAACCTGCAGCAGGATCCGCCCGAGGGACGCGGCGGCCGTGGCGCAGGGCAGGGAGACGGTGGCCGGGGCGGCGGCGGCGGGGGAGGCACGGCCGAGCCGGGCACCTACCTGGTTACCATGACCGGCGCCGGCAAGCC
>JBBECO010000161.1:0-20077 GCA_040881785.1 Vicinamibacterales bacterium | reverse complement strand
CCTACGCGGCCGCCGCCGCGCTGCTCGTCGGAGGGGCCGCGATCATCGGGCGGTATCGGCCGCCGGAGCGGGACGTTGCCAGTTCAGCCCCCGACAGCACCGGCTGATAGAAGACGCACCGCTAAGAACGCCAAGGACGCAGAGACTCTTTGGCTTTCTGTCTTGCTATAAGTTCTTTGCGCTCTCAGCGTTCTTTGCGGTGAGGCCTTTAGACAGCGTGTGGGTGTGGAAGCTGATTCGCCGCCGGAATCCTCACGCCCACCCCTCCGTCCACGCCGTGCCGCCCACTTCGTCCACGTATTCGATCTCCAGCACCGGCCCATCGAACCGCAGCAGCGCGAAGCCGTGCATCCCGCGTGACGGGCTCAGCGGCGACGGCCGCGTCTCCATGCGCACGATGTCAGCCGGCTGGCGGCGGCGGCGGCGATCCGGCGGCACGTAGGGGAGCGAACCGTGGCCGATGCAGCGGCACTTCACGCCGCGGTAATCGGCGAACTCGAACAGATGAAGGGCGCCTTGCCGCGCGCCTTCGCGCGAATCCGCTGGTACAGCACCGACAGCCACTTCGAATCGCGCGTCAGGAAGTCGCGTCCCGGCGATCGGTCCAGCTCTTCTTCCATCGCGCTCTGGATCAGCGCGAGCGTCGGATGGCTCGGGAGAAATTCCGGGCCGTCATCGGAATCCGTGGGCGGAGCGGCCACGCTCGAGTCCACGATCGCCTCTTCGCGCTCGAGCCAGTCCTCGGCTTCGTCGAGCTCCTCGATCAGCTCGTCGCGGCAGGCCGTCCACTCCGGCGTCCCGATGCCGAGCGCATCGCACGCCACCGTCCGCACGGCCACGTCGTCTCTCTGCAGCCCGCTGACGGCGTCTTCGATGACATGCCGCACTGCCGCCTTGTCCATCACCTCGTCGTGCATAGGCATAAAGTCATCGGTAGATCGGTGGGTCGGTAGATCGGTGGATCGGTGGATCGGTGGATCGAACCACCGGGTACCGAACGACCGAACTCCCGATCGCCCGAACTACCGATTTGTGAGCTCCTGCTCGAGCCGCGTGACCATGCCGTCGAGCTGTTCGAGGATGGCTTTCACCGTCTCGGGCTCGCCGAGGTCCACGCCGGCCTTCTTCAGCAGCGCCATCGGGTGATCGCTGCCGCCGGAGCGCAGCAGATCCAGGTAGCGCTCGCGTGCGACCGCGCGCTCGGCGGCGGACCCCGTGGTGATCTCCTTCGACAGCCGCGCCGCCGAGGCGAAGCAGGTGGCGTATTGATAGACGTAGTACGGCGAGTTGAAGAAGTGGGGGATCCGCGCCCAGGTCACGCCGGTGAGGTCGTTCAGGTCCACGGCGTCGCCGTAGTAGTCCTTCAGCAGCGACGTGTACATGTCGGTGAGGATCTCGGCGGTGATCGGCTTGTCCTCCTCGGCGAGCCGGTGCGCACGCAGCTCGAAGTCGGCGAACATCACCTGGGTAAAGAAGGTGCTCGTGATGTTGTCGATCGCATGCTGCAGCAGGACGATGCGCTCGGTGGGGTCGGTGGAGCGCTCGAGCATGTAGTCGAGCAGGAGCGCTTCGCTGAGCGTCGACGGCACTTCCGCCACGAAGATGGTGTAGCCGGAATAGATGAACGGCTGCGTCTCGTGCGACAGGATGGTGTGCATCGAGTGCCCCATCTCGTGCGCCAGCGTGAACACGTCGTCCAGGGTGTCGGTGTAGTTGAGGAGCATGTACGGATGCGTGCCGTACACAGGCGCTGAGTACGCGCCGCTGCGTTTGCCCTCGTTCTCGTACACGTCGATCCAGCGTCCCGTGAAGCCGTCGCGCATGCGCGCCTGGTATTCGGGTCCGAGCGGCGCGACCGCTGCCGTGATCCAGTCGAGCACGTCGTCGTACGCGTACTTCTTGTCGTAGGTGACGAGCGGGATCGCGAAGTCGTAGACCTGGTAGGTCGGCACGCCGAGCGTCTTGCGGCGCAGGCGGTGATAGCGCCGCAGCGGCTCCGTCCCTGCGCGGGTGGTTTCGATGAGCGTTTCGACCACCGAGGGGGGGATGTTGTCGCCGTGGAGCGCGGCGTCGAGCGTGCTGCGGTAGCCGCGGGCGCGCGCCTGGAACCAGTCGCGCTGGCAGACGCCGTTGTAGAGCGTGGCGTAGGTGTTCACGCTGCCCTGGTAGGTTTCGTAGAGCGCGCGGAACGCCTTCTCACGATCGCTCTGCTCGTGGCGGGTCGCGAGGATCGCGCGGTACTGACCGTACGAGACGGTGACCTCCTCGCCCGTTGTCAGCGTGATCTTCGGGAATTTCGCGTCCGCCGTCGAGAGCGACCAGTAGGCCTCATTGGGAGCGGAGGCGAGCCGGCTCGAGAGCGACATCAGGCGCTCGCCGGCTTCGTCGAGCACGTGCTCCTGCTGGCGGTAGAGGTCTTCGATCGCGAAGCGGTAGAGCCGCAGCGGCTCGGACGTCTCGAGCCAGCCCCGGACGATGTCGAGCGGGATCTGGAGCAGCTCGGGGTTGAACCACGACTGCGCCTGCTGAAGGCGGGCGAAGAGGATCTGCACCTGCTGCCGCTTCGCGTTGACCGTATTGTCGCGCTGGTCTTCGTCGTACTGCAGCGACGGGTAGTACCAGACGCGGTAGGCGAGCTGACCCAGCTCGTCAGAAAGCCGATACGCTTCCAGCAGCCGGTCCGCCCCGGATGAGAGCGTGCCTTTGAGTGCGGCGTAGCGCTCGATCCCTGACTCGAGCGTCCGATAACCCTCTTCCCACTTTTCCCAGGTTGGAAAAATGTCGTTGAGGTTCCACTTGTACTGTTCGGCTATGTCTTCACGGTTGCGTGAGCGTTCGGCGGCGACGGGCATCCCCCGATTGTAGACCGCCGGATACGTCGAACGTCAGCGTCCGGTCAGGATCCCCTGGACGAAGGCGGCCGCCGTACTCGCCACGTCCGGAGTCCACGCGTGGCCGGCCGGGTAGACGACTGGTTCCACATGCGAGCCGCGTGCGCGTAGCGCCCTGACGTCTGCATCCAGTTTGGCGGTCGTGTACCAGTCGTCGCGTTCCCCGCGTGCGAGCAGGACGGCGGGGAAGGGCACGGGGTCGTCCAGCAGTTCCGGCGGCACGTCGCCGCCCACCGCCACGATGCCGCTTGCGCGACGACGTCCGCGGAGGCCGGCCCGGAAGGCCATCGCCACGCCCTGCGAAAAACCCGCGGTGAAAAGCGGCACGCCGGCCGGCGCCGCCGCGTCGATCGCGCGATCGACGTAGTCGATGTTGTCGGCGATCATCTCGTCCCGGTCCTGCCGCGTCATCCAGCCCGCCACGACATCTTCGCTGCGTCCGCGGTAGAACCGATGCAGCCCTTGGACCGAGATCAACGTCCAGCGCTCGGACCCAGGCAGCGCCTCGAGCCGTTCCATCTGGATCGCCGCGTTTTCCATGTAGCCGTGAAAGCCAGCGACGACGGCCAGCGGGGCGGCGACGTCACGAACGAGGACGCGTCCGTGGGTGGGTGCGGCGACGCTGAGTACCTTCATCGCTCCTTAGAATAGCCGGACGTCCACTTACCGGTTTCTGGTGGCTTCCGCCTTCTGTGTAGCGCAGCCCTTTTAGGGCTGCCTAAGACCCTTGATCCATCCGGCTGCCGTGTCGATTACCTGCTCGAACGCCGCCGCGACGGCCTTCGCGCCTCCCTTCACCTTGAAGGAGTGATCGCCGCCCTCGATGACGTGCAGTTCCGCCTTCTGGAGCGCGGGCATCAGCGCCCGCATCTCCGCCTCGTTGCCGAAGGTGTCGGCCGATCCCTGGATGAAGAGCATCGGTTCCTTGATCGAAGGCAGGTGCGCGTCACGACGCTTCTCCGGCTGCCCGGGTGGGTGGAGTGGGTAGCCGAAGAGCACCACCCCCCGAACATCGTCCACGCCCTTCGCCGCGATGTGTGAGGCGATGCGGCCGCCCATGGATTTGCCGCCGACGAAGAGCGGCAGACCGTCAATCTGCGCCTGCGCGTCGTTCACCATCTGGCGCCAGTGCGCCTCGAGCACCGGCGCGCGATCGGGAACCTTGCGTCCGGCGGTGATGTAGGGGAAGTCGAACGTCGCGCAGGTGATGCCGCGGTCCGCGAGCGCCTGCGCCGCCTTCACCATCCAGGCGCTCTTCTGTCCCGCGCCCGCACCGTGTGCGAGGACGAGCGCAGCAATCGGGGCGTCCGCCCGGTAGATCGTCAGTGCCGCCATCCGCCGATTCTACGTTTTTCAGGTGTCGCCCTCAGGACGGGGGCGCAGATGCTTCAGGACGAACAGGCTGAGGACGGAGGCGACACTCAGGGCCACGAACGCGGACGCATAACCTGAGGAGCCCGCGATGCGCCCGCCGGTCCACGTGGACCATGCTTCGCAGCCGTTGGTCGCGGCCATGAAGGTGCTGAACTGCGTGCCGCCGAGCCGTGGATCGGTGAGATCCATGAAGAGTGCGTAGGAAGCGGCGGTGAACAGCCCGACGAAGAAATACATGCCGGCCAGCAGCCCGAGGAGCACCGCCGGCGCCGTGCCGCCGGCTGCGTCCGCCGCCGCGAGCAGCAGGATCATCACCACGAATCCCCCGAGGAAGGCGGCAACTGAACGCCGGCGTCCCCAGCGATCCGACACGGCGCCGCCGAGCAGTCCGCCGCCGAGCATCGCGGCCACGACGACCACGCCGAAGAACAGACCAATCGTGGAGCTCGCGACGCCCCGGTCCACGAGGAAGGGCCCGGCGAGTTGTCCCGTCGCCTCGAAGGCCGCCGCCGAGGTGAGCGCAAACGCGATCCCCATCCAGGTGGTCCGCTGCCGCAGCGCGTCCGACAGCGCGCGGCGGAACACGTCCGGCGCATGCGCCGGCGCCGGCGCGTCCGGCAGGCGAACCAGCGCCACGACCGCGAGCGTCAGCCAGATCCACGCGATGAGCAGGATCACGATCCAGTTCCAGCCGAGCCACGAGGCGACCAGTAGTGCGCCGCCGCCGAAGAGGCTGCGGCCGCCGAGCATCCCTGCCTGCATGGAGCCGTTCAGCAGGCCGCGGTGATCCGGGGGCACGCTGTTGATCGCGAGCGCGTCGATCGCGACGTCCTGTGTGGCGGCCGAAACGGCATGGAGGACGAGGAGCAGCCGCCAGGTGTCGAAGTGCGCGACCGGATCGAGCCACAGAAGCGGCAGGAGCGTGAGCCCCATGAGCGTCTGCGCCGTCAGGATCCAGGCGCGGAAGCCCCACCGGGGCGTCCGCAGCGCGTCCACCGCCGGCGCCCACAGGAACTTGAAGATCCAGGGCAGCAGCACCAGCGCCGTGAGCCCGGTGATCTGCTCGATCGGCACGCCGTCCGTCCGCAGCATGGTCGGCAGCGCCCACCAGATGAAGCCGATGGGCGCGCCTTCAGCGGCGTAGAGCAGGGTGAAGAGCGCAATGCGCCCGCGCAGCACCCGCACAGCAGACCACAGACGGGGCGGAGAAGAAAACACCGTCGGCTGAGAGACGACAACCTCCTGTGCCGGACGCCGGGATCAAACGCCGCCCGCGCGACGGAGCCGGAAGCTGACGTCACTCTGCTGCTCTTTGGAGATCGTCACCGACACAGGGTTCCCTTGACCGGGCGCCAGCTCGAAACCCTGCGGAAGAGCGACCCGCACCTGCAGGTCACCTGTCGGCCAGTCAAGCCGCACAGTTCCCGCCGCCGTTGTCGTCGTGGTCTGGGAAAGTGTGGGGTTCACACCCCATTCCAAGTCCACTCGGACGCCCGGCATGAGCACTCCCACCCCGGTTGTGTGGTCGAGAACGGTGACCACCAGTGTGCCGTGCGGCACGAGCGTTGGCGAGAAGGCACTCGAGCAACCGGTGCTCGCGACGGCCACACAGCAGACGAGCACGAGGGCGCTGTGCGTGAGCCTGAACATATTGAACTCCCTGTCGTGACGGGTTACCGCCGGGCTGCGAAGGAGGCCAGCGTAATCGGCAGAGGGGTGAGAAGGGGTGAGCGAATCATGAACTTATGGTGATCATTTGCTGGCACTGGTGCGTCAGGGCAGCTTGCAAACTCGCATCTATTCATGTAGATTCATGGATATGAATGGCCCCGCCCTGTTCCGGCTGCTGGGAGACGATGCCCGCCTGCGGGTGCTGCGGCTGCTGCATGCCGAGCGGCTGAACGTGAGCGAGCTGACCCAGATCCTCGGCATCGCCCAGTCGGGCGTGTCGCGGCACCTCGGCCTCCTCAAGGACGCCGGGCTGGTCGTCGAGGAGCGCGACGGCGGATTTTCGTACTACCGGATCGCGCCGGCCATCCGCGAGGGGCTGAACGGGTTCAGCGGATCGCTGTGGCCGCTGCTGGAGTCGCAGTTCGAGACCGCGGCCGCCACGCCGGCCGGCCGCGCCGACGAGGCCCGGCTCGCGGAAGTGCGTCGCGTCCGCAAGGAGAACTTCGACGCGCACGCCGGTCCCGATACGAACGAGCGGCAGCTCGTGCCCGGCCGGAGCTGGGCCGCCTGGGCGCGCGCGCTCGGCCATCTGCTGCCGCCGATGCGCGTCGCCGACCTCGGCTGCGGCGAAGGGTACCTGACGATCGAAGCGAGCCGCTGGGCGTCGAAGGTGATTGCGGTGGACCGGTCCGCGACCGTCCTGAAGCGCGCGCAGAGTCTCGCGGCGCGCCGGCGTGTGTCGAACGTGATCTGGAAGAAGGGGGAGCTCGAGAACCTGCCGCTGAAGGACGAGAGCGTGGACGTGGCGTTGCTATCCCAGGCGCTCCATCACGCGCAGGATCCCGCTGCCGCCATCCGCGAAGCCGCCCGCATCGTCATCCCCGGCGGCCGCGTGCTGCTGCTCGATCTGCGGGAGCACGAGGAGGCATGGGTCCGCGAGCGTCTCGGCGACCGCTGGACCGGATTTTCGGAAGAGACGCTGCGGAAGCTCCTGCGCGACGCCGGTCTCGACCACATCAAGGTCACCGTCGGCGCCAGGCGCACCGGTGATCCGTTTACCGTTCTGATAGCAAGCGGTGTGAAGCCCGCGCGCTCGTAGGCCCGACCTTCAGGTCGGGCGTTTCGCGACTGATGTAGGCCCGACCTTCAGGTCGGGCGTCGACCGAATAACCAAGGAACCTGTAACCATGTCCTCCGACCGCACCCCGCACCCCGCACCCCGCATCCCGGCCACCGCGTCCCTCAGCGAGCAACTGGCAAAGCGTCTGCTCGTGTTAGACGGCGCGATGGGGACGATGATTCAGCGCTACAAGCTGACGGAAGAGGATTTCCGCGGCGAGCGTTTCAAGGATCACCCGAAGGATCTGAGGGGGGACAACGACCTGCTCGTGCTGACGCGTCCCGATGTCATCACGGCGATCCATCACGAGTACCTCGCCGCTGGCGCCGACATTATCGAGACGAACACCTTCAACAGCACGAGCGCGTCGCAGGCGGATTACTCGCTCGAGCCCATCGTCTACGAATTGAACGTGGCGGCGGCGCGCCTGGCGAAGGCCGCGGCGGCGGAGTGGACGGCGAAGACGCCGGACCGTCCGCGCTTCGTCGCCGGCTCGATCGGGCCGACCAGCAAGACGCTGTCGATCTCCCCGGATGTCAACAGCCCCGCGTTCCGCGCGATGACGTTCGACGAACTGCGCGAATCCTACGAGGAGCAGGTCCGCGGCCTCATCGACGGCGGCGCTGACCTGCTGCTACTCGAAACCATCTTCGACACGCTGAACGCGAAGGCCGGGATCGTCGCGATCGAGAACGTGTTCGACGAGAAGGGCGTCCGCCTGCCGCTGATGATCTCGGTCACGATCACCGACCGCAGCGGCCGCACGCTGTCGGGGCAGACGCTCGACGCCTTCTACGTGTCGATCCGCCACGCCAGGCCGTTCAGCGTCGGCATCAACTGCGCGCTCGGCGCGAAGGATATGCGTCCCTACATGGAGGAGCTGTCGCGCATGGCCGAGTGCTATGTGTCGAGCTACCCGAACGCCGGCCTGCCGAACGCCTTCGGCGACTACGACGAGCAGCCGAAGGAGACCGGCGACCTGCTGCGCGACTTCGCCGCGTCGGGTTTCGCTAACATCGTGGGTGGATGCTGCGGGACGACGCCCGATCATATTCGAGAGATTGCGACGGCCGTGGAAGGCGTGTCGCCGCGCCCCCTGCCGGCGGACTCCTGGCGTGCGAGCAGCGGTGTAGCGCAGCCCTTTAGGGCTGCCACTGGCGAGCACTACTCCCGCTTCAGCGGCCTGGAAACCCTGACCATCAGGCCAGACAGCAACTTCCAGATGGTCGGCGAGCGAACGAACGTGACGGGCTCAGCGAAGTTCGCCCGTCTCATCAAGTCGGAGAACTACACCGAGGCCGTAAGCGTAGCGCTCGCACAAGTCACCAGCGGCGCCAACATGATCGACGTCAACATGGACGAGGGCATGCTCGACTCCGAGCAGGCCATGACGACCTTCCTCAACTTCATTGCGACCGAGCCCGACATCGCGCGCGTGCCGGTGATGATCGACTCGTCGAAGTGGACCGTGCTCGAGGCGGGCCTCAAGTGCGTCCAGGGCAAATCCGTCGTCAATTCGATCAGCCTGAAGGAAGGGGAGGCGGACTTCCTCGCCAAGGCGCGCACCGTCCAGCGCTACGGTGCGGGCGTCGTCGTGATGGCGTTCGACGAGGTTGGCCAGGCCGACACCGTCCAGCGCAAGGTGGAGATCTGCCAGCGTGCCTACAGGCTGCTCGTCGAGCAGGTGGGCTTCGACCCGACCGACATCATCTTCGATCCCAACATCCTCGCGATCGCGACCGGGCTCGAGGAGCACAACGATTACGCGGTGAACTACATCGAGGCGACGCGGATCATCAAGGCGACCTGCCCAGGTGTGAAGATCAGCGGCGGCGTCAGCAATCTGTCGTTCTCGTTCCGCGGCAACGATGTCGTCCGCGAGGCGATCCACTCGGCGTTCCTCTACCATGCGATCAAGGCCGGCATGGACATGGGGATCGTGAATGCCGGGCAGTTGATCGTCTACGAGGACATCCCGAAGGACCTGCTCGAGCACGTCGAGGACATCATCTTCAACCGGCGCCCGGACGCGACCGAGCGGATGGTGCAGTTTGCCGACACCGTGAAGGGGAGCGGGCAGAAGAAGGAGCTCGATCTCGCCTGGCGGCAGGACACGGTAGAGAAGCGTCTCTCGTTTGCGCTCGTCCACGGCGTCGTCGAATTCATCGAGGCGGACGTCGAGGAGGCGCGGCAGCAGTACGCGCGTCCGCTGGAGATCATCGAAGGGCCGCTGATGGACGGCATGAAGATCGTCGGCGACCTGTTCGGCGCCGGCAAGATGTTCCTGCCGCAGGTCGTGAAGTCCGCGCGCGCCATGAAGCGCGCCGTCGCCGTCCTACTGCCGTATATGGAGGCAGAGAAACAGCTTGCGACGGCATCCGCTCTCGCCGAAGGTAGGCCCGACCTTCAGGTCGGGCGTCACACCCGTCCGAAGATCCTCATGGCCACCGTCAAGGGTGACGTCCACGACATCGGCAAGAACATCGTCGGGGTCGTCCTGGCGTGCAACAACTACGAGGTGATCGATCTCGGCGTCATGGTGCCGGCGGCGAAGATCCTCGAGGCCGCGATCGACCAGCAGGCGGACATCATCGGCCTGTCGGGGCTCATCACGCCGTCGCTCGACGAGATGGGGTTCGTCGCGCGCGAGATGGAGCGCCGCGGCTTCACGATTCCGCTCCTCATTGGCGGTGCGACGACGAGCCCGCAGCATACGGCGGTGAAGATCTCGCATGAGTACAGCCACCCGGTGGTGCACGTGCTCGACGCGTCGCGCGCGGTGGATGTCGTGTCGAGCCTGCTGGGTGAGAAGAAGGCGGCGTTCGACCGTGCGAACCGCGAGATGCAGGCGAGCACGCGCGAGAAGTATGCGGGGCGGAAGGAGAAGCCGCTGCTGCCGATCGAGAAGGCGCGCGCGAACCGGCTGACGTTCGACTGGGACGACCACGTGATCTCGACGCCATGGTTCCTCGGCCGCCGTTACCTGGACGATGTGCCGCTGGGGGAGATCGCGAAGTTCATCGACTGGACGTTCTTCTTCACCGCGTGGGAGCTCAAGGGACGTTTCCCCGCCATCCTGGACGACCCGAAGATCGGCGCCGCCGCGCGCGAGTTGTACGACAACGCGCAGGTACAATTAAAAAAAATAATTGATGCCAAGCTGATCACGGCAAAGGGGGTTTACGGGTTCTGGCCGGCGAACACCGAGGGTGACGACATCGTTCTTTATAAGGATGAGAGCCGCCGCGAGGTGCTGCAGCGTTTCCCGATGCTGCGGCAGCAGGAGGTGATTGCCGACAAGCGTCCGAACCGTTCGTTGGCGGACTTCATCGCGCCCAAGGGGTCCGGCGTCCCGGATTATCTCGGCCTGTTTGCCGTGACCGCCGGTCTCGGCGCCGACGAGCTCGCGAAGGGGTTCGAGAAAAACCTGGACGACTACAACGCGATCCTGGTGAAGGCGATTGCCGACCGCCTGGCCGAGGCGTTCGCCGAGTACCTGCACGCCCAGGCGCGCAAGGACTGGGGTTACGAGAAGGAGACGCCGTCGAACGCGGACCTGGTCGCCGAAAAGTACCGCGGGATCCGCCCGGCCTACGGCTATCCCGCCTGCCCGGACCACAGCGAGAAGTTCAAGCTGTTCGACCTGCTCGACGCGCGCAAGCAGGGGATTACGCTGACCGAGCACGGCGCGATGTGGCCCGCCGCGTCTGTGTCGGGGCTGTATTTCTCACATCCGGATGCGAAGTACTTCAACGTCGGCCGCATCGGCCGGGACCAGTTGGAGGATTACGCGAAGCGCAAGGGTGAAGCGCTGGAGGTCACGGAGCGGTGGCTTGCGTCGAACCTGGCGTACGAGCCCGCGGAGTTCGGGGTGAAGTGCTGACTCAGTTGCAGGTCGGCTGGAATAGCTTGTGACCACGTTATCAGGGTTCGAATCCCTGCCTCAGCGCCAATTTACTCCCCGGTTTTATTGATAGGTTTCCGCTCAAGAGCCCGTCTCCACACCGTCTCCAAAACTCTGTGCGGCGCGGTTGACCTGCGTCGCTCCCGCGGGCTGCTCGAGTAGCCGAATCGCCCCGTCGAGCGCTGCCGGACTCAGGTGCATATAGCGCTGTGTCATCGAGAGATCCATGTGCCCCGCCAGTTCCTGAATCGCCCTCGCAGGTGCGCCCATCCGCCTCTCCGGACGCTCAGGGGGAACGGTGACGAAGCGCGCCGCGGGCAAGTTCCGTCGTCGCGAGAGGAGAGCCCGGTTCTGCCTTACGATAGGCGGAGCTTCGGACACTTTCAGCGCCGACATTTCTGGAGATCAGGTGGAGCGATACAGAGTCGTCGGACGCGGCGCCATCGTCGAGCGGATCGAGCACGCTCTCAAGAGGAGCGGCGCGGACGTTCTCGACAGCGCTGATCCAAGAACGGCTCCTTTCCAGTTTGTCATCAGAACGCCAACTGGCGAGCGACTCGAGCTGGTGTGCTACGCCTTCACTGCGAATAAGTACGGTCAGCAAGGTCGGCCCGTGGACGAGCACCGGTTCCAAATCAAGTACGGAAGCGAGTTCGATCGCTACCATACAATCTTTTTCGATCCGAAAGGACAGAAGGTCACGCTGATGTTTGGCGTGCACCTCGAGTTGGGCCTCTTCATCGCCGTCGATCCGCGGATGCATACGCCGACGTGGTTCTCGAGCTCTGTTGAGTTCAAGACCCGAGATGTAGAAGCGGCTTCGGCCAAGGGATGGCACGGCTGGCAGCGTGAGCGCTCCGACGCGAGACGCAAGCAGAGGCGTCCTGAGGAGAACCTGCAGACGGAAACGGTCATCGGATTCCAACCCGACCAATTTCTCCGTTACCTGGAGTTCGAGCGCGTGGCCAGCGGCGTCGACTGCGGCGAGAGGCTGCACCTGTCCGATCGGATCGAGAAGAGCGTCACCGAACGAGAAATCGTGTTGCCCGGACCCGAACGTCACCCCTTGGAACTGAAGCTCGGGCTTCCCGCGAGCGATATCCTCGACATCATTTCCGGAGCGTTTCGGCTTGCAGCGGCGGTCCGCGGCGGTGTTGCCGAGCATCATTTAGAGCGGCATCTGCGCCAAGTGCCAGGCGTGCGTAACGTCCGGCACATCATCGAAGACGGCAAGCCAGATTTCGAAGTCGAGTATCGGCGGCAACCATTCCTCATTGAGTGCAAGAACGTTCTGGCCCGCACGCAGCAGGGCCTGCCGAAGGTCGACTTTCAAAAAACCAGAGCATCCAAGGCGGATCCTTGCAGCCGTTACTACAAGCCTACGCAGTTTCAGATACTGGCTGCGTGCCTCCATCCGATCACGAGTCAATGGGAGTTTCGATTCGCGCCGACAGGAACGCTGGCCCCGCATCCCAAATGTGTCGGCCGGCTTGCCTCGAATGTTCTGGTCAAGGCGTGGCCGGACGACCTCCGCGTTGTGCTGGACCAGCTCTAAGCGTCTTGGGCCGCAGTCGAGGGAATTAGACTAGGCGAACTGGGTCCGGCGCGCGGCGGCATGCCCGAGTCCGGTTCCCGGATGAGGAGAATGCTCCCCAACCAGATCGCGGAAGCGCTCTGGCACAGGTGCGACAGGTTCCGGCGGCGGCACAGGAGTCCGTCGACGAGGGAGAAGCTTGAGCGGCAAGTCGCCCACCGGCAGGTCCAGCAACTGCTCCTTGATCGCTCGGCCCATCACTTCAGCAAGCAGCGAAGGCACCGCGTTGCCGAGTTGCTTCTGAGCCGACCCTCGGCCTCCGACGATGTTGACGTCGTCAGGAAAAGTCTGCAGACGAGACAGCTCTCGGACACTGAGTCGCCGATTCGACCAGTGGAACGGGCCAACCGCGGGACCGGGCTGCGCCTGGATTGTCCACGACGGACGGTCCTTCGCCAGCTTTAGCAGGAAGGTCCAGTACCGGCGTCTCCATCCGAACAGCGGCACGCCTTCGCCGCGATCCGTGTGGTGGAGGTAGTTCGAGCCTTCAGGGATCGAAGGCAGTAGGTCGGCCCATTTGCCGCGGACGGCGAGATCTTCATCTCTCGATATCGCGACGTCACCAATAGCATCCCACGCCGTGCGATATGGCTCTGAGTCACCGTCTAGCAGACTCCGCTCTGGTTCGGCAGGAGCGTGCGTTGGCTTTGGAAACTTGAATGCTCGCCCGTCTCGGTGAGCGACAACGAACACGCGTTCGCGCATTTGCGGGACACCAAAGCTCGCGGCATTGAGGACGTCGACGTGAGGCAAGTACGAAGTGCCTTCAACCTTGTTGATAGCCTCCAGCTCGCTGAGGAGAAGCTGCAACCCCTCGTCCTTGCCGGCGTATTTCAGACCTTCGACGTTTTCGAGCAGCACTACCTTGGGAAGCGTTTCGCGAACAACCCGCAGGTAGGCGCCCAGGGTGTCAGACCGCGGATCGCTTAGGCGCAACGCGTCACCGCGCGCCCAGTAACCAGCTTTGGAGAACGGTTGGCAGGGCGGGCCACCAGCGACCAGATCCACGTCGCCCGCTTTTGAGACCGAGAGATCAAGAAGCTCCCGCGTGGGAACGTCGAAGATGCTTCGACAAACTGTCGGCCAATCGGGACGGCTCTCGAGCAACGTCGCGACGCAGTCGGAATCCATCTCAACGCCAGCACCGAACGCGAAGCCGGCGGCCTCGAGTCCGTAGTCCAAGCCGCCCGCGCCGGAGAAGAGACTGATGACCTTAGGGCTGGGCATGTTAAGACCGATCGCGGAGAATTGTACCGTAGCCGCGCGACGACGTACTAGAAAGTTCAAGGGTCGCGAGCGCACTTGAGAGCCACAGATGCCGACGCGTCGCAAATCCGATCGAATGCCGAGGTTTCAAGGTCTGGCGCCGCGGAGCGCGACGACGAGTCGGGTCGGCGCTGCGAACCGACGAAAAAACACGAACCCGGAAATCCTATTGCGGAAACTGCTGTCATCCGCAGGCGTTCGTTATCGCCTGCATCCCCAAAACGTACCCGGTCATCCTGACCTCGTGATTCGACGCAGCCGAATTGTCCTTTTTTGCGATGGCGATTTTTGGCACGGGCGGCGTTGGGCTCAAAGAAAGATCAAGCTCGCCCGAGGCTGGAACGCCGAGTACTGGATCGCAAAGATCGAGCGAAATCGGAAGCGCGATCGGCAGGTCACTAGGAGACTAAGTTTCCTGGGCTGGCGCGTCATTCGAGTCTGGGAAAGTGAGATCCAGAGGAATCCAAAGGATATTGCGGGTACCATCCTCGACGCGATCAAGAGCACCTCCGCCGTCTAACCTCGGACCTCCGCGTCCTGAAAATCCCCTTCAGCCGATTGTCGTTGCAATCGCGACGAAGTCTATAAATATCTATAATTTACCCAGGCATGACATTAATTTCATCCTGGATAGCCAAAATGAACCATCCAGGAAGAGTTGACAAACGCTCCAGGTGTGCATATATTGCCATATTGTTGACATCAAACTATTCGAAAGAGGCAGAAATGGAAACGACGCTTCCGGCCGGGGTTGTAACTTTGGATCAGCTGCTCACGGTCAGCACGACCTCGGATACGCCGGTCAAGGTCTTCATTGGCCACAACCTCGGCAGTCGCACGTTCTTGTTTGGACTTCCGATGTACGAGTTCTATCGAATGTCAGATGTCGCGAACGAGCGCGGAAAGAATGGTGAGCCAGTGGCGCAGCGGAAGCTGGACGTGGCCCACGCACAGAAGCTTGCGATCTACATTCTCCGCGGGCTTGTCGGAACCGCGATCCGTCGACGCGAAAAGATGGACGACGGAGTTCCAGCCCACTTCATCGCAATTCAGCACCGGCTTGGGATCCAGCCGTATCTCGCCCTTCAGCCGATCGTAGCCAACCTGCGGAGCGTCAACCGCGATGGCTCCAACGTCCGGGGCTCGATCATTTCGTCTCCTCTCGGCGAAGCAGCGTGTTTTAAGGTGCTGTTCTCGCAAGCGGACATCTTGTGGATCGTGGACGGGCAACATCGCCGCAAGGCGATGGACCTGGTGTTCGAGTTCCTCGATTTCGTGCGCATGAACCAGCGGTATCCCAAGAAACGCCAGTCGTTGTTCTCCGCCGAATCGGACGATGTGTCATCGGAAGAGCTCCAGGTGTGGAGTGAATCGTACGAGGTCGCGAGGAGTGTCTGCACTGTGACGGTGGAGCTTCACCTGGGGCTCGGCGTCGATGAAGAACGTCAGCTGTTTCACGATCTCAACAATCTTGCGAAGAAGGTCGAAACGAGTCTCGCCCTCGAGTTCGACAGTGCCAACCCTGTGAACGCGTTCATCAAGGCGGAGCTCGTCGGCAGCGCGATGAGAGTGGCCGACCGAGACGTCGTAAATTGGCAGGACGACGATGGTCGGATCGCACGCAAAGATCTCGTCGCGGTGAACGCTCACCTTTTTCTAAACAAGACGAACATCAACGGTGCCGCTCCGCCCTTCGTAGACGCCCGAAAGCCGGTGGCAATGCGGTTCTGGACGGCCATCAGCGCGATCCCAAACTTCGGTGAGTCCGGAGCAAAGCAGAAAACCATCGCTGCGCAGCCAGTGGTGCTGAAGGCGCTCGCGAAGCTCACGTACGACTTCGCGTTCGGCAAACATCAGAATCAGGAACTCCTCGATCGCCTTCTCGACGGTGTCACCGATATCGACTTCTCGCATGAGAATCCAATGTGGCGCTTCTTTCAACTCAGCGACGAGGAGCGTCTCGAAGCCGGTCTCGACTCCCTTCGGACGTTTCTCCCGTCTGACGATGAGGGCAAGAATCGTGACGTTGGCGCCTTTGACGCGAAGGCCGGTGTCATGAGATTTGGCGCCAAACACAACGATATCTTTCCGATCATCGGCGACATGATTCGATGGAAATTGGGTCTTCCGAACCGTCACGACAAGACCGAACAGGTACCTGCGGGTGTGCAATCGTGAGGATTTCACAAGAGCTCTCGATGAGGGCGCTGCGAGCGACGCGCCCCGATGAGATTGAACAGTGGCTGACGGACGTGGACCGCTACGTCGGCGGGCTCCGCTGGGTGCCGCTTGGCGGCATCGAGAACAACGTTCACACGGTACAGGTGTCGGCCGATCCCTCGCTCGCGCTGGTGGAGCGGCCGATCAACAGCATCGATGCTGTACTCGACTTGAAGGCACTGGAGCGCGGCGAAACTGCTCCGTCGCCGCATGCGGCTGCGCGATTGTGGTGGGGCGTTCCCGTCGGCGGCCTGTCCGAGATGTCCGAAGACAGTCGTCGGAAGCTCGCCGATTTGATCCGGGTGGTGAATCTTGAATCCGGCGACATCGAACGGCCGACGATCGTCATTCAGGATGCTGGAACCGGTCAGCACCCAGACGATTTTCCCAAGACGCTGCTGTCGATTTTGGAGTCCAACAAGAAGTCGAAAAACCACCAGATGGGCGTCTACAACGCTGGAGGGGCGGCGAGCTACGCGTTCTGCCCGTTTACCCTGATCATTTCAAGGCGAGCGCCTCAGCTTCTGGCTGGCCGAACCGACGAAGTGGGCATCGCCGTTGTTCGCTACAACCCACTCGACCCAGACCGGTTCAAATCGGGCACCTATGAGTACTGCGTCGGTCCAGATGGCGCCGTGCTTCGCGCCGATTTGACGGAGTTGCCCGACATCCACACGGGCCTCGCGGCGCCCGGCTACGGCACGTACGTCAAACACATGAGCTACGAGTTGTCGAAGCATTACCGCGGCGCCCAGGAGCCGAAGAAGAGTCTGTGGCATCTCTTTCATGCGGCAATTCCGGACCCGCCCTTGCCGTTCCGAATTGTGGAGACACGGACCGAACGATTCCCTGGGATGAAGGGAGAAGTCGAACGCCGGGTCGTTATGGGTCTGCTCCACCTTCTGCGTCGCGTCGGGACAGCCGACTACCAGGACGAGAGGCGCATCGTGCTGGGCCTCGAGAGCGGTAGCGCGGTGGTGCGGTACTTCGTTGTCAATGACGATCGCGATCCTGACGCTTATACGACAAGCGATCAGGGAGTGACGATCACGCTGAATGGGCAGCGGCAAGGAACGAAAGATCGGTATTGGCTAAAGCGAAACACGGATCTCCACTATATCTACCGGCGGCTCGTTGTAATTGTCGACGGGAACGATCTCACGAGCACGGCCAAGCGCGAGGTCTTCGCGTCGACGCGGGAGTCTCACAAGGATTCACCTCTCACGCGGCGCATTCTTGATGGAATGCTCCAGGAGCTCCGGGACGATGACGATCTTCGCGGTCTGGACGACGCCGCAAGGGAACGAAGTATTTCGGAAGCAACACGAACGACGTCTGATCGAATCAAAAAACAGCTCGCAAGCCAAGTTGCGGCGTTTCTTCAAGGGCAAGGGGCCGGCAAGAAAGGTGGCGCTCAGCGGCCAAAAACGAGCCGGCCGAAGAAGCCGTCTCGGCCACTTAAGGTTGACGACACAGCGATGCTCGAGGTGCCGGACACGCTCCACATCCTCACTGATCCAGTGACTATCGAGCCTGGTCGCCGTGCAATTCTTCGACTCGCCATCAACGCGAAGAACGGCTTCTTGCCGCGTCACAGCGCCGCACTGGCGATGGTGATTGGCCCTGAGCTGAAGGATCACGTTCGCGTACTCTCGACTGGTCGTCTGCTCGGCGGCCGGCTGCGAATCACGTTGGAACATCGGCGAATGCACCAATTATTCAGAGCGCGATTCAAGTCGCGCTTGTAGACCCTGCGTTGCCGGTGTTCTTGACGGCGACTGGTAGCCTCTTGGTCAAGCAACTTGCTCAGGGTGTCGATCGAGACGACAACAGCGGCGGCGAGCCTGACGTCGAGGTCGTTTGGATTGATCGAGCAAGCTGGGATAAGCAAGACCCGCCGTGGGACGAGGAGACAGCGGGCAGATGTGTCATTAGCCGACACCCAGAGAAACCCGACACGATCTCGCGAGTCCTTTGGCAATTAAACAGGGCGTTTGGCCCATTTGAACAAGGACTGGCGACTCGCAAACTATCTGAAGGCGCGGCCAAGGCGTTCGATGAGGCTTACGCATATCCGCTCTGCTGGGGAATGTTTCAGCAGTCCTTGGCTGAAGATGAGAAGGAACGACACGGCGACGAGCACGGCGAGCCAGTGAACATTCCCGACGACTACGTCAAGGGAGAGATCGCCCGTCTCGCCCGCGCTGTGCTCCTTTCGAAGGAACCCGAACTAGCGGTCGCGCATTCGGCGATGGCCTGATCGGGCGCGACCACACCAAGGCTCACAACGGGTCGCACTTGTGCTGGGCGAGAGGCTCTCATCACGATCAACGGCCGCAACGGAGACAGACATCGGCTTGGGGCATGCGGCAGATGATTGCGCGACGGCTGTTTATTGGGGCGGCGAGCACTTTAGAGGAGAAGGGATGACGATCACAATCAGAGTCGAACTCGGACCGGAGGCGTTGAATGCGCTGATGAGGCCCCTTGCTGGCCAGGGCGGATTCCAGAGTCTCCTTCGCTCCCTTCAAGCCTCCGTTGATCCGAGTGGAGTGCTCACTTTGACACCCGACGTTGTCGAGCGGATTGCACGTTACGTCCACAGCTATGGTCGGGGTGGTTTTCAAGGTCGATTGGATGCGCTGCTAAGTGAGCTTACGAAGCTGGCTCGGGCGCTGGAGCAGATGGCGGCATGAGGCTCTGGGCCCGGTCAGACTGGGCGCTCGTCTATGACGGCCTTGCTCGGGCCTGGCGTCCGAAGGCGCAGGCGCGTGCGTGTGAACCTCGTGATCGAAGACACGCTGGACGAGAGGCTGCCACGGCCTCACACGCCGGCGCTGTATACGAGCAAGTCCTCCCGGTTCTTCGAACACGTTTACGAGAGGTTCGCGTGAAACGCGCGGCGGCGAAGGCTGCCCTTCATGGAGACGTCGAATGATTCAGTGGCTTCGAGGTTTGTTTACTGCCAGCTCACTCGACACGTTCGACGGTCCGATTCCTCGGGAACGGTTAATACAGACGGCTCGAATCGTGATGGTCGACGATGAAGTCGCGCTTCTCGTAGAGGAACTTAAGAGCGCCGGATTTTCAGTAGACCATGACCGTGAAGGTAACGACCTCCGAGCCATCGATCAGCAGATCTATGACCTGGCGATCCTCGACTACCACGGAGTGGGTGCGCGTCTGGGCAATGCACAGGGCCTCGACCTCCTCCGGCACATCCGCCGAGTGTCGCCCCGGACCCGTGTTCTCGCTTACACCTCGCGAAGTCTCAGTTCGTCGGAATCGGAGTTTTTCAGATTAAGCCACGCCGTTCTACCCAAAGACCTGGGTCTCGTTGACTCTATGGCGGCAATCGAGGCCGAACTGCAGAAGTCGATGAGCAAGGAGCATTTGCTCGATGCTCTGCTAAATAAACTCAACGTCTCCGATGCAACAACGAAGCAGGAAGCGCGCAGAGCCCTCATTAAAGCTCTCAAAGGGAAGAACGAGCCAAAGTTTAAGGAGTACATCACGAGAATCGGCGGCGCCGCTGGTGAAAAAGCCGTCGACCTGATCATCTCTCGGTTGTTTGGACTCTGATGAAACCGCCGTCACTCTTTCCAGTCTATGACCCGTCGGACGATTCGTTATCCGACGGAGCAGCTGTTAAGGCGAGTTCATTCTGCAGGAAGGCGATGGCGCGGTCCAACAACTGCCGCGACCACTATCGCTCGGTTCTTCAATCGCAGGAGGGCTACCATCAGTGTCCATTTGGTTTTACAACGCGGACATTCTCTTTCGGCGGCAAGGTCTACGCGTTGACCGGAGTGGTTGCGTATCCGAGATTTGAGAGTGATCTCGAGCGGCGAAGAGCCAAGGAGGATCCGGACGTTCGCACCACGAGTAACGCTATTGAGGCTGTTGTGTCCTGTTTCAAGGATCTCGACGCGGCACGCGCGGAGGCGATTCAGTCCGCAGCTGGTGTGCTACCACAGGCATTCCATGAACTACGCAAGCTAAACGGGGCAATACTTCAGCATGCCGAGAAGGAATTG